>MHBI01000036.1 GCA_001804815.1 Lentisphaerae bacterium GWF2_50_93 | reverse complement strand
ACCTATCACTGCCGCAATACCGGTGATTGAGCTGTCAGTTATCGTCATGTTGACGGCGGATACGGATGCGGCGGTCTGGATCATGCTGAAATTGATCATCGTAAGGTCGCCAATCGCCGCAAGGGTCGTCGTGGTCCCGTCGATTACGCTGTTGTTCATTGCAACATTGCCGTTCACCGTCGCAGCTATTGTCGATGCGCTCGTGATCGAGCTGTCGGTCATTCCAAGGCTTCCCGCGCCAAGGATGAACGCCCCGGTTGCATCAATTATGCCTGTAGTCATCGTCATTGCGCCGGTGACTGTGACGCTTGCCGCGTCCAAAATCGTGCTGTTCGTAAGGCTGAAGCTGCCGGTTGCGCCTATCGCTGCGGCTATGCCGTTGATCGCGCTGTCAGTTATCGCAACGTTCGCGCCGCTGACCGATGCCGCCGTCTGGATCAGGCTTCCGTTGATCATCGTAAGGTCGCCGGTCGCCGCCACGGTTACCGCTGCTCCGTCTATCGAGCTGGCATCCATCCCCATCGCGCCCGCCACTGTGACGCTCGCCGCGCCTGTGACCACGCTGTCCGCCATCATCAGGTATCCGCCGGCTGCGATTGTCGCAGCACTGCCGTTGATCGTGCTCGTCGTCATGTCGATGTTGAACGCGGACACCGATGTCGCCATCGCGATCATGCTGTCGAATGTCATCACAAGGTCGCCAGCGGCCGCCAGGGAGACCGCGGTCCCGCTGATTGCGCTGTTGGACATCGTCAGACCGCCGGTGAGTGTCCCGGCTATGGTCGTGTCGCTGGTGATCATGCTGTCGATCATCATGAGGTTCGCTGATCCGAGGACCAGTGCAGGCGAGCCGGTGATAATGCTTGTGTCAAGGGTCATGTCGCCTACCGAGACTACGCTCGCCGCGTCAATGATCGCGCTGTTCGCCATGACAAGGCTGCCGGTCGCGCTTATCGCAGCGGCTATGCCGGTGATCGTGCTGTCGGTTATCGTTACGTTCGCGCCGCCGACCGAAGTCGCGGCCTGGATCAGGCTGGCATTGATCATCGAAAGGTCACCCGTCGCAGCCAGGGATGTCGCAGTTCCGTCGATTACACTGTTGTCTATTGAAACGAATCCGCCGACCGTGGCAGTCAGCGTTGAAGCGCTCGTGATCGAGCTGTCTAGCATGTCCAGGCTGCCTGTGGCAAGAGTTACCGCCGCGGCACCATCGATTGAACTTGCGTTCATGGTCATGAATCCTGAAACTGTGACACTTGCTCCATTTGTGATCGTTACATCAGTCATCATCAGATTGCCTGCAACAACATCAAATGTCGGTACGTTATTAATCGCACCTCTGGTCATTGTCAGGTCGCCGGCATTAACGGTAATCGACATCATATTGTCCATGCTGAAATCGGTCAATGTCAGGATTCCGGCTTTCAGAATGCTGAAATCCGCGATCCCGTCAATTATGAAATTCGCAGCATCCATTTCGTTTTGGATTTCAATCTGTCCAAAATCGTGAATGTTCTCACCGTAGAAGACAAGATCCCCGGAATTGGCTCCTGCGGTTGTAATATTAAGCTTGACGTTGTCACGCAGGTCTGGACCGGCATCGACAAAACCAACTGTCAGATCCCTGAGGACAATGAGTGTTCCCGCGGCATTCTTGACGCTGGGGTCAGCAAGAGGGGCGATTCCCCTGTCCTTGCCGAAAAGATTCAGATAGTCATAGGAATTGGAGGCGCCGGTTTCATCTACTGTGAGTATTGTCTGGGCCGGGCTTGCGGAGCTATAGGTTACGATGTTGTCGCTGAGTCCGGTGCTGTGGATTGAAAGCATTGTCGTTGCAAGATTGGATGTCTGCAGATCCAGTCTGTTCGCATCTCCGGCGGCACTGCTGACCGATATTTTTCCGCCAAGAGCTACATCTGGAGCAACTGTAAAATCGGCATTCCTGTTCAATAGCAGGGATGAGTTGTAAACAGCCGCATCTTTCAAATCCCAGTTATTCCTGAGGGTTGCATTTCCGGAAGTGTTGTGGTTGACAGGGATCGAAGAAACCAGGAAACCCAGCGTAGGACTTAAGATCCCTGTATAATCCGTATGGTAGTTTTCCGCCTTGACCAATCCGGTTTCAAGCACGAATGTGGCATCTGAAGCATTCAGTACGCCATCTGCTTCGCTGAGAAGAAGACCGTTTCCACTGACCCATGCTGAACTCCCGCTGCCTATCTCACCGCTTCCGTCAACATAGAAATAGGTTTTTGCCGCCTTCTCATATGAACCTACAGTAGCACGTGCGCTCCATACATCAGTCATCGTCTGATCAACCTGGAGAGTATTTGCAGGATCCGCTATCTGGAAGAAAGCGCCGTCGATTACATAGACCGACCCAGTCTTCCCGCCATTGTCCAGGACCTGTGTGTCGAGCTTGCCCTTGAAGTCCGCCCATGTGATATCCACGCCAGCATGTATGCTGAATGCATCAGGGGTAACAGTGCCAGCGCCGCCGGTCGTGCCGTAGACACTGCGGTTGATATTGCTGGTGCCGGCATTGGCATAGAGATCATCGTGTACGCCTGCAGTCTGGTCGAAAGCTCCACTGAAGTTCTGTGCCAGGACCGAGTTTGCCATGGTGAGTGCGCCATTGTCCATGTAGATGCCGCCCCCGAATGCGCCTGGTATTCCGGATGGGGCACCAGCGACAGACCATCCTGACTGGTTGTTCGCGACAGTTGAGAAATCCATGTTGAGAGCTTTGTCCGAGAAGAAGGAAATTCCACCTCCGGTTCCTCCTGCTGTATTGTTGGCTACTGTGCTGTTGAATAGCGCCAGGCTGCCTGCTGCGTCCACATAAATACCACCGCCGTCAGCTTCGGCCTTATTGCCGGCGACTGAGCTGAACTGGAACGTTTCCACGCCGCTCTGGAGATATGCGCCACCGCCTCTGCCGTTGGAAATGTTGCCGATGATATTGCCAGCGTCCATCTCCAGGACATTTGCAATGGAAGCCGGGTTGCCATTGGCAAGATAAAGCCCGCCGCCGTCACCATTGGCATGGTTTGCCATGAAATCCACGGAAGAGAGTTGTACTGGACCGGTTACCTCATAATTGTTCGAGTATAAATATGCGCCGCCGCCATTGCCGGCAGCAGAGTTGTTCCCAATGAGCACATTCATCATCGACAGGTCGGAATTGCTGCTGTAGATGCCGCCGCCGTCGCCCCCGGCTGTATTCTGATAGGAGATGTCGGTTCCGCCAATCCTCACCATGCTCAGCGGCGAGGTGCCGGCAAGGGTCATGGTTCCGCCATTATAAATTCCACCGCCATTTAACACTGCATGATTGCCGTAAATGGAAGAAGCTGCGCTTGTCAGAATGCCTGCATTATAAATACCGCCGCCATAATCCGCCTGGCTGTTTCTCACAGTGGCTTCAGTTCCACCAGCCGGCACAGCTAGCGTCTGCAGGTTGAGCGTGCTTATGCCTGAGACATAAATACCGCCGCCACTGCCTGCTGCTGGCGCGATGTCAGTTGCAAGCGAACGTCCATTCTGGACGACCATGTTGTTCAAGGATACGCCTGTCTGGTCGGGGTTCCTGGCGGAATCTATGTAGATGGCGCGGAAGCTGTTCCCGGCATCTATGATTACAGAATTATTCTGCAGAGGATAGTTCTGGCCGGCATCCGACCAGGCGGGCGTGACGATATTGCCGTCAATGGTTATGTTTGTCGTTATTACCAGTGTATCGACCAGGCTGATCGTAGGAGTAAGGAACACATGACCGTTGAACCATGGCTGAATGTCCGGGGTCGTGCTGGTTGCGGAATGCAGGACGGTGTAGTCTGCAAATTGAATGTTATCTCCGTTTACCGTCACGTAAATAGCCTCGCGCAGGGTAAGGTTACCCTGGTCTATCAGCAGGGGATTTATTATCAGGGCATCATCCAGGCGCCTGACGGTGAAAGTGTTGAGGTTGTGGTAATAGTCGTTGATGATGAAGCCGTGGGTTTCAATCGTTCCGGAACTATATTCGAGGTTCCAGTTGCCGGCAAGGCCGGTGATGTCGGTCGATGCCGCCACATCAGCTCCGGTGAGCGAGGCTATCTGAGTGACAAGATCCTTTCCAACCTGATCCTTCGCGACATTGCAGCCATAGATATGTATGTCGCCGTCAACGGACATCGAGTTTCCCCAGCCTGCCAGGGCATCCTGGTGGTTCGCAACGAAGTCGTTATCGACGGTCTCGTTGCCGAGGAAGAATCCGCCGGTGGTATAGTCGGCATCGGAAATTATATGGATGGAGTCGACGTCCGTGCGTCCATTGAGATAGTCGGTAATGTCGTTGAATGCATTATCCCTGCTCAGGTAAACGACCTCTACGTCGCTGTCCAGCTGGCTGACTATGGTGCTGGCGTCCCTTACTGATGAATCTATGAATGCGATTTCAGTCGGATCTTCAATACGGTGGTCGAAGGACTGGATGGAGTCGCGGTTGAAGTATTCGTCGATGAGATTGACCGAACCCGTGCCCTTGGACACGTATTCGAGCTCCCAGTTCCCTCCGGCGTCGGCATCGCCGGTAACGTCTGTGCTTGCGGCAACCTGGTGGTTGGTGATCTGGGAGAGTGAGTCTACAAGATGGCGTCCGTTGTCAGTTGAGGCGAGCTCGGAGGCGAAGATATTGACTTTGCCTTTTTCAGCGAGAAGCCCTTCGATGCCGTTCCAGAAATTCTTCTGGGCGTCCGAAGAAAGGGATTCGGCTGAGGTGTCGCTGTCGGCGAATATCTCGATCGCTCCATCATGCGCCTTGTCTGTTACAAATCCAATGCTGTCGGCCTTTTCTCCGTTGAGGGCGTCAGTTATCTGCTGCAGGAGTTCGGTGCTGGTGGTCGTCTTTGAATCATAATGGACGACGATGGTGTTGGAGTTCGCGCTCTGGAAGAGGGTGTCTGCGTTTTCAAGCGAGTCGGATACGACGAGGACGTTCACATGGGTGTCGGGTGTCGGGTTGGCGGCCGTAGCGGGCGTTATGGCCGCGGCTGCGGAATTTGCGTCGGCCGATGCGTCTGTGATCTGTACGACCGGGGCGGAATCCGGGTTCAGAATAGGAGATGGCTCATGTGTGTCCTGAGCTTGATCCTGGGCCTGTTCCGAAGGATCGGCCTGTGGCTGGGCAGCTTGATTATCCTGAGCCTGCTGGTTCTGCACGTCCTGCTGAGCTGCTGCAACGTCCGCTGCTGCAGCACCATCAAAAAGAATACGTTCTTCAAGTTGATACATAATGACACCCCATGTTTATTCCGCCTTCATATATATGATATTGTTTTTCCACTTTTTTATTTTATTTCATGTCTCGTCTTTCAGCAATTGGTGAAAACCCTACTTCCAATGGGGTTTTACCCTACCTTTATAGACTTCAAACCGACTCCCTCACCTTGAAGAAGACGCTGACGATCTGCTCAAGCCTGCCGCCAATACTTTCCTGCCTCTTCTGCGCCTGCATCTCCAGATAGTTGCACAGCTTCCTGTCCTCCACCTTTATATGGTGCATGAACCAGTTGACTATCATGTAATTCAGCTTTATCACCACGTCATGCGCGGGAAGATTCGACCTGAGTTTCATTTCCATGCCATTTATCTCCTCGCGGAACGAATCATGGATGTTCTTGTGCATGGAATAGAATGGATATCCGTATGCGATCATTGCCGACTCCTCTACACTGAAGTGATCGCTTATGTAATACCTCAGAAATGAAAATGCTTTCAGCAGCGACTGGGCATCTTCGGATTTGACAGTGCTGTCGAGAAGATTGTTGACAAGCCTGATGAACTCCCTGTGCTGGCTGTCGATCAGCTGGATGCCTGTATCCAGATCATTCTTCCAAACTATTTTCTGGTATTCCATGTTCATTGCCCTTTGAATGTTTTATCTCTATTGCCTTATTATTGCATGCGACCCGCATTCTCACCATAGGGTAATACCCTGCTTAAAAATAGGGGGAAACCCTACTTTCAGTATTTGGTGATTTGGTGATTTGGAGATTGGGTGATTTGGAGATTGGGTGATTGGGGAGATTGGGTGATTGGGGAGATTGGGAGATTGGGGAGATTGGGAGAAACCTGGAGGAATGACGAACATCGAAGACTAGAAGTATATTGGAGTGATGGAATTTATTCGCAGCCTGACCTGAATGGCGTTAAGATTAAGAGAAGACAAACTAATCCGCCGCGGCGGACCAACATTTGTCGGTGGAGTCCAACCACTGCCCACTGCCTGCTGCGTTCAGGACACGAGCTTGAAATCCGTAAATATCATCGGCCATGCCGAGACAATAAGAAAAAGCAGTTGGGAGACGAGGGAGATCAGAACAAGCCTTTTCTGAATCGAAGGCAGGATATCCTTGAGGCTTTCCACGCCTCGCGCAAACATGAGCAGTCCGGCCGACGCCCCGGACAGCACGCCCAATGAAAGGCATAAGTAAAGGACATACCCGACATACCAATATTCCCTCTGGAGGATGCAGAACGGGCAGTGGTGCGTCGGAAGCTGGTAGTAATATGTGGAGATGAACGATATCAGTGCGGCCAGCGAAACGATGAACCCCAATATGCTCGCCAGCGAGAATATGATGCCTGCAACCGCCTTGCCCCTGAGGCAGAACAGCACGCCTGAAACAGCTGAGACTATCGCCAGCAGATAGAATGACGCCTTCACCGGCGCGACCGGGATGGAGGTGAAGACGGAACCCACTCCTTTGCCATCCCCGCTGAAAATACTGCCGCAGCAGGAGGTGATTATATTCGCATCAAGATTGAGGAAATAGGCGCCCTGCAGAAATATTTCGACGGCTATGCACGGGACAATGAGAAGCAGGAAAAAATACTTCTTCCGTATCATCGGATAATCAGGTGCCATGTTGTCGGTATAATTCACGATCAGCCAGACACCGCCGAGGATGAAATTCAATATTTTAAAGAGCAAGGCCGGATAGCCGTAGCAGTTTGCATTGAGGGAGCCCGCGCCGCACATTGCGCCCACCAGCAGGCGGCTGAGATTGTCTGCCGTATATATGAACAGGAAAAGGGAGAAGATCTGGAAGCAGAAGGCACAGGACATCATCGTGGAGATCAGATAGGTCCTCCTCTCCAGCCGCAGCTGGAGCTCGCTCCCGCTCCGCAGGTCCCAGTGCCTCAATATCCCGATTCCATGGCAGGCCGCATACAGGATCATGAAACCGACGATCGCGGATCCTGCGAAAAGCGCAATGATGGCGGGATGCATGATCATCGGTTTTCCTGCACCCCCTCTATCCTTCCATCGCGGAAGGAAACGACCATGCCGATGTCCTCCGAATCGCATATCAGCGGATCATGGCTTGCTATCATGACTGTCCTGCCGTCCCTCACAAGCTGGGCCATGATCCCCATGAACTCCCTGGACAGCTTGGTGTCAAGATGCGCGGTGGGCTCGTCCGCGACAATCACCTGCGGATTGTTTATCAGGGCGCGGGCAATGGCCACCCGCTGCATTTCCCCGCCGGAAAGCCAGTTGACCATCGAGTCCGCCTTGCCGGACACGTTGAAGAGTTCAAGCAGGCCCATGGCCCTGTTGCGCAGGACACCGTGATTCTCTCCGCACGGATAGGCGGGAATCATGACATTCTCCAGGGCGCTTATGCCCTTGATGAGATTGAAGTTCTGGAAAATGAATCCGAAATGTTCACGCCGTATTCGGGAAAGGAACCTTTCAGGAAGGCTGGTTATCTCCCTCCCGAAGACCTCGACCCTTCCCGAAGTCGGCTTCGCCATCGCGCCAATGATGCTCAGGGCGGTGGTCTTCCCCGATCCGCTCGGCCCCTTGAGCACTGTCAGCCTGCGGGCGCCGATTGAGAGGCTGACATCCTCGATGGCGGTGAACTCGTTCGAGCGCCCCTTGTTGAATACCTTGGTGACATTCCTGAGTTCAATCATAGTCTCATCCCTTCATCCGGATCGATGCTGGCAGCCCCCCAAAGCGGTATCAGTGTTGCTGCGGTGTATGGAACAACCGTGAGGAAAAAAAGCGCTGCAAGCTGGTATGGGTCGACTGCAGGGATCAGCTGGTAGGAGGGATAGAGGACGGACCATCCCTTGAGCACGGGTCCGAAGAGGAAATAGGATGTGTAGAATACGTGGAGGTAGGCTCCTATGATCCCGAAGATGAAGGACAGGAGGGATATGACAGCCCCTTCCCAGAGCTTCATGGCCATCACTTCGGAAGTGTCCCATCCGACAGCCTTCAATATGCATATTTCCCGGCGTTCCTCGAAGCTGAGTCCGCTTGCCTTGTCCCATGCGAAAATGATAAATGCCAGTACCGCGCCGCAGAGGATGACGATGAGCAGTCCTCCCCTCCAGTCGAAGATCGCCTCGTAGGTCCTGAGAACCTCGTCACGAAGGATGGGGCGGCTGTCAGGCAGAAGCTTCTTTATCTTTCCGGCTACGGTGGCCATCTCCTTCCTGTTCGCCACCTGCAGGGTCACATCGGAATAAGATCCTTCCTCCATTCCGAAAATCCGCCTGAAGCCGTCAGACCTCAGCAGTATCAGATCCGAGGCGACAAGCTCCGACCTGTATGGCAGGATTTCACCCACCTTGAAGTCGACGGACGTCCCGTCGTATGCGTCGAACTTCATGCTGTCGCCCTTCTTCAGCGAAAGAGTGCGCGCCATCCCGCGGCCTATGGTGATGGTGCCGGCAGCCAGCTGGGCGTCATCGTCGCAAGCCATGATGGTGTAGTTCGCCCCGACGGTGGAATCAAAATAGTGACCCCAGAGACGGCCTCTGACATTGGCTGTTCCGCGCAACCCCCTCATTGCGTCAATATAACTTTCAGGCGCCAGCGCCTGTCTTCCGGCCACAAGCTTCTGTACCACGATCTCCGGGCTTGCCTCAAGCACAAGCGCCGCCTCCCTCTTCAGCGAGGAGATGAAGAACACGACCGAGGCCAGGATGAATACAATTGCAGTATAGATGATCACAAGCGCCAGGTTCTTCCCTGATTTCCGCAGAAGGGATGACAGAGCCAGGTCTATTATATTGCGCTGTTTTTCAATCCAGATCATATGTCCTCCTGCCGACTGGCGGCATCAGCATGCCTGAAGGAAAATGCTCCAGGGACACCGGATGGTCCTGGAATGGCGCGGACAGATCCGTCAGCGCCGGGTTCCTGGAATACTGCGAATCGGTGAAAAGGCAGAGATCGGACAATCCGTACTTCTCCACGAGCGACCTGCGCTCGCTGATCTGCGATCCGTTGTTCCTGAAGGAGAAATATGAGTGGAGCAGCAGGTGGATGACAAGGTACATGCCGACGGCCAGCACCACCAGGAAAATATCTGACTTCCTCGTCTTCATCATTCAAGCTCCTTTAGGACGGAAGGATTTATGTCCTTGAATTTCAAGAGGGATTTCCCCTTGTGGTCTTTCATGAACTCCCTGGCCTCCGGCTCCTTCCCGAAAGGTATGAGCTCCTTGCCCATCGGACCATGGACATCGCTTCCGGCGACGTAATATGCCTCCCTGCCGTCGACAGGGCTCAGGCTGTAGTAGTCGGTCACGTGGATGGATGAGATGTCATCCGTCTTCCTCTCCGGGGCATACTTCTTCAAATTGAAAAAAAATCTGAACATGTCCTTGTTGCCGTCAAAAAAGAACACCTTCCCGTCGTTGAACTTTATCTGCGCCAGAAAATCCGGATATTTGTGGACAAACATGCCGCAGACAGGGCATTTGTCAGACTTGCCCGGAGCGAGCGCGCCCCCTGCCCCCCCTCCGCACAGCACCAGCACCGAGAGGAGGAATGCCGCAGCAAGGATGTGAAATCCGCGTCCCATACCAGTCCCTTCCTTTTGATATTCGCCCCAGCTGACATCCCATGGATTATTGGATTGCTGGATTATTGCAAATCAAAGAGTCATGCGGAAAACAGCACATGGGAAAATTTACTTCGCTTCCTTCATTTTCCTCATCTTCCTCTTCTCGCGTATCATCCTGGTATCGCCGTACATGTCCTCGTATGTCGCCTTCATGGCTTCCTCATATGTCGCCAGGGCCCCACCGTAGTTCTTCACAAATTCCTCGGCCTCCGGCTTCCCCTCGAAGGCCCACTTGGCCCGCTTGCTCATCACCCCTGCCTTGCTGCCCCCTATGACCCAGAAAGCCTTTTCAGCATCGATGAGCTTCTTCGTATTGTAGTCCCCGACCTGTACGCACTTCTGGATCTTGTCCAGATTGATGGAGAATTCCACGGCGGCGCAATGGATGCAGCAGACCCCTTTCTCTGATCCATCCTCATACACAATAAGCATCCTGCTGAATGCATACTGCCCCCGGTCCATGCCGCAATAGCCGCAGCTCTTGTGTTTCCCGACATCCGCCTCCGCGGATGCAGGCGCCTGGTCCTTCTTCATGCTGCAGCAGCCCGAAACCTTGGCCTTCCCGGCATCCGCCTCCGCGGATGCAGGCGCCTGGTCCTTCTTCATGCTGCAGCAGCCCGAAACCTTGGCCTTCCCGGCATCCGCCTTGCCTTCTGCGGCAGGCGTTTCGCCTTCCGCATAAACATGCAACCCGGCAATTGTCAGGGCGGCGATCAAAAACATCGTTCTTTTCATCTTGTAATCCTCCATGCCTTGTTGTTATCATTAGTCTTAAAGATATCATCATTGTCTGTGAATAGGGCATTCTGCACATTCAAATACGCCCCTGTTATCTCGCCGGATCCGGAGGCTTGTCCCTTCCAGCCGGAATTTCCGGCATAGGTTCCGGTGCGGTGCCAGATGATGCCTTCATCATCGACGTCTTAGCAAGTATCTGGAGGGAACTGTCGATCTTGAAGCTGCCGCTCGTTACCACGCTCTCGCCTTCCTTCAACCCGGATTCGACAATGAAACAATCTCCGGCGCGCGGACCAAGCACCACCTCCCTGCATTCATAGGCCCCTTTCCTTCCCGGGAGGGAAACGTATACGACGGCCCTTTTGCCTGTTAAAAGGGCCGCGGACGCCGGTATTACCAGCGGGGGAATGGCATCCTTCTCCTTTCCACCGGCAAGCCCCAGGGATTCGGCCGTGACCATGGGCTTTCCGCAGATGTCGCATTTCCCGGGGCCGTCCCTGATGACCTCCGGGTGCATCGGGCTGATCCACTTCCCGGCAAGGGAGGAATCTATCACTTTGCCGTCTTCTGAGATCTTCGCATGTATTATAGCATGGACTAGCATTCCGGGCTTCAGCTTCCCCTCATGATTGTTGGCTGTAATCCTCACCTTCACGGTGCGCGTAGCCTGGTCCACGGAAGGCTGGATCAGCGATATCCGCCCTTCAAATTTCCTGCCCGGGTATGCATCGGTTGTAAATTCCGCATACTGCCCGTATTTCAACCATGCCAGATCCGTCTCGTACGCCTCGAGATTGATCCATACCCAATCCAAGTTGGCAATAGTAAACAGCTTGTCGCCTCTCTCAATGTATTTGCTCTCATTCACATCCTTCTCAATGACAACCCCTGATGCGGGCGCGGTAATTGTCAGGAGAACTCCTGCAACCAGTGAAGCGCCAGTCATGCGGTCGATGCCCTTGCCCCTCTTTAATATTTCATTAATCTCTTCATCGCTGAATCCGGATAGACGGTACTTCTCCTTCATTGATACCAAATAGGCGGCGGCGCCTGCATCATTCGGTTTTGCCTCCTTCAAGCTGGCAGCCTGGATCAGTTCCTGCTGGACCCGAAGGTCAGGGCTGTAGACTTCTGCAAGGGAATCCCCTTTTTTCACGGCGACTCCCGTGGATTTCACAAACAGCCTGTCTATTCTCCCCTGGAACTTGGCGTTTACATAGGACAGTGTCTCTTCGTTGTACGTGATCCTACCCAGCATTCGCACTTCCATCGGAACGAATTTCCTCTCAACAGGCGTAGTCTCTATTCCGGCAAGCTTTTCCGCGGCCTCGGAAAGCTTTAGTTCTCCTGATCCGCAGGAGCCTCCCGAATAGTTTCCGGCAGAAATGAGATCCATCCCGCAAAGAGGGCATTTTCCGGGCTTGGGCTGCCGTATCTGAGGATGCATGGAACAGGTGAGGTCCGTGCCGGCCGGAACAGCCTGGGATTGTTTTGACTGGGACTGCCCGCCGGATTGTGCCGGACCGCGGATCCAGTACCCAAAAACAACCGCTGCCATCACGACAATTACAGCTGTTATCGACTTTAAACGATTCATGACATAATTCCTTTACATGCTAGACAGCACAGCTTGTTTCCAAGGTAATGCCAGATGTTTTCCATGTGACTACGGAAATATTCCTTGTGCTGCTCATCGACCAGATCAACCACGCTCTTGACCCATGTGTGATTTGCTGAATCCATCGTCCCTTCCCTGGAGATCCCCTGACCTCCATGATCCGGAACATTTTCCGTCTTATGTTAACTATTGCCATGAGTCAAGATTTTCAGTATGGGGATAAACCCTACCGGTGCATAGGGAGAAACCCTACTTTTAATATTTGGAGATTGAGGGATTTGGAGATTGGGAGATTTGGGGATTGGGGGATTGGGAGATTGGGGGATTGGGAGATTGGGGGATTGGGGGATTGGGAGATTGGGGGATTTGGAGATTTGGAGATTTGGAGATTTGGGGATTTGGAGATTGAGGGATTGGGAGATTGGGAGATTGGGGGATTGGGGGATTGGATAGAACAATATGAATGATTAAAGAATTCTTGAACATCGAACATCCAACGCCGCTGGGAATCTATGGCGGAAGAGCAGCGTTCCGAAGTAGCACAGACATTCCTGTCTGTGTCTTTTCCCGAACTTAGGGACACAACTGAAGTTGTGAACTCCTACATTTCTGAAATCAACGGTCGATCATCAGTTGTCAGGTGTCAGTGTTTTCGTTCGATATTCAGATTACTGACCACCGAATACTGATCCTGACCTCTGACTACTGGCCATTGACTGCCGACGCCTGGCGACTTACGACCGGCGGCTGGCTGCCGTCGATTTCCTTCCTGAACTTGTATTCCTTGTACATGCAGTAGAGGACGGGAGTGACGAAGACGGTTATCAGCTCGAGCGTCATGCCGAAGAAGATCGGCAGGGCCATCGGGATCATTATGTCCGCGCCCTTGCCCGTGGAGGTCAGGATCGGCAGGAGCGCGAGCACCGTCGTGGCGGTAGTCATCAGGCAGGGGCGCACACGCTTTGTACCGCCTTCCACTACAATACTCCTGATCTCGGCCACCGTCGAAACCTTCGTCTTCGCGAACATCTGTTCGAGATAGCTCACGATGATGAGCGAATCGTCGCTGGCGATTCCGAAGAGCGCTATGAAGCCCACCCATACCGCGACGCTCAGGTTGTATTCCCTGAGATGGAACAGCTCCCGCAGATTGTGTCCGAACACCGCGAAGTCCAGGAACCACGGCTGCGCCGCGAGCCAGAGCCCGATGAAGCCTGCGGCCCAACCCACCGAGATCTGCACGAATATCAGAGTTGTGATGGTTGTATTGCGGAAAAGGAAATATATCAGCAGGAAAATCAGAAGGAAGCAGATAGGGAGGATGATGACGAACTGTTTCTGGAAGCTCACCTGGTTCTCATAGGTCCCTGCGAATTTCGCATTCGTCCCGGCGGGATACTGGAGCTCTCCGCTCTTCTGCTTCGCATCAAGAAGCTGCTGCGCAGCTTCGACCACGTCGACCTCGGCATATCCGGGAAGCTTGTCAAAGAGGACATATGACACCAGGAACGTGTCCTCGCTCTTTATCTCCTGTGGACCGGGAACATAGTTGATTGTCGCAAGCTGCGAGAGCGGAATCTGTGTGCCGTCTGAGGAAGGCACTATTATCTTTCCAAGCGCCTCAGGAGAATCGCGGAGTTCGCGTTCATAGCGGACTCGTACGGGATAACGTTCGCGACCTTCAACGGTCGTAGTTGCGCGTATTCCACCCACTGCAACCTCAAGCACGTCCTGGACATCCCTTATGTTGAGCTGGTATTTCGCGATCTTCTCGCGGTCGATGTTGATCTCGAGATAGGGTTTCCCTATGACACGGTCGGGCTGGACTGTCTCCGGATTCACGCCCGGAGACTGTTTGAGGATTTCGGCAATCCTGTAGCCTGTCCTTTCAATATCCGCAAGGGAGGCGCCGGAGACTTTTACGCCCATGGGCGCGCGCATTCCCGACTGGAGCATTACAAGCCGCGCGGCGATAGGCTGGAGTTTCGGTGCGGAAGTGCATCCGGGTATAGTCGCGGCATCAGTGATCTCCTTCCAGATGTCGTCGGTCGTCCTGATCTTGTCGCGCCAGAGCCGCTGGCGTTCTCCGGTCACAGGATCAGGAGGACCGTATTCCGGCTTGTAGGTGATGAGGGTCTCTATCATCGAGATAGGCGCGGGATCAAGGGCCGTCTCAGCACGTCCGATCTTCCCGACCACCGTCTCGATCTCGGGAATCGCCCGGATCGCCATGTCCTGCTTCTGTACGATGTCGATCGCCTCTCCTATGCCTGCGTGCGGCATTATCGTCGGCATGAAGAGGAATGCCCCCTCGTCAAGGGAAGGCATGAATTCGCGGCCCATTCCCGGGAACTTGTGGTAGAGGTAGGACCAGGCCCCTGTTTCACGTATGGATTTTTCGGAGACGCCGATCTTCGACAATGATTTAGGAATCCATCCGAACACTCCCTCGAATCCGATCCAGACCATGAGCCCGAAGACCAGCATCGCAAGCGGGATTGAAAGGAAGCGGAACTTGTACTTGAGGAAACAGCTGAGCAGCTGCGGATACCAGTTGATGAAGATCAGGCGAAGCGAAGTCCATGCCAGGTTTATGCCAAAAACGAAGATCAGGTTCTTTGTCAGGCTCGTGCTCAGCCCGAGAGGCATCCAGTGCAATGTCAGCAGCGCCAGGACGAAGAGTGCCGCCATCCATGAGACCGCCGCCGCATACTTTTTCCTGAAATATTCCGGCACATACGGCTCGGAAAGCATCAGCACTCCTGCGAGAAGTATCGGAAGCCCCGCCCAGAAATGCCAGAACATTGCGGTTGGAAGCCCGATCAGGATAAGACCCACATAGGCCGCGCCTTTGACCATTTCACTCGTCCTGCGCTTCTTCAAAATGATATGCGCCAGCGCCGGCAGTACCGTCAGCGCCACGAAGATCGATGCGAACATCGCAAATGTCTTCGTGTATGCAAGAGGCCTGAAGAGCTTGCCCTCGGCACCGGTCAGCGCGAATATGGGAAGGAAGGATATGATCGTGATCAGTATTGCCGTCGTTATCGCGCCTGAGACCTCGCATGTGGCGCGGTATATGACCTCCAGCGGATCCTCCTCCGGCCTGGCGATGCCGAAATGCCTGACGATGTTTTCCGAAAGCACGATGCCCATGTCGACCATCACGCCGATCGCGATCGCGATGCCGCCCAGGCTCATCAGATTGGAATCAACCTTGAAAAACGCCATCAGTATGAAGGTGACGAGCACCGCGAGCGGAATGTTCAGGGAGATCATCAGGTTGGAGCGGAAATGGGCGAGCAGCATGAAGACCACGAAACAGCAGATCAGAATTTCCTCGAGCAGCGCGTCCTTCAGAGTGTCCAATGTCTCCTCTATCAGACCCGTACGGTCGTAGAACGGCACTATCCCCATCTGCGTCTTCCGCCCGTCGGCAAGGGTTTTCCTCGGAAGCCCGGGCTGTATCTGCTTTATCTTTTCCTTCACTCGCTGGATGACGACAAGCGGATTCTCACCGAAGCGGACGACTACGACTCCGCCGACAGCCTCCGCGCCCTCCTTGTCCAATATGCCCCTTCTCAATGCGGGTCCGAGATGGACTTTTGCGATGTTGCGGATGTAGATCGGGACATTGCTGTTCGCCTTTACCAGGATGTTGTCGATGTCCTTCAAGGACTTTATGAATCCTTTTCCCCGGATGACATATTCGATGCCGTTGTGCTCGATCGTCTCCGCTCCAATATCGATGTTAGCCCTGCGGATCGCCTCGAAGACCTCTGGCAGGCTGACTCCCGCGGCCCTCATGGCCACAGGATCGACGTCGACCTGGTATTCCTTCACATAGCCGCCGATGGACGCGACTTCGCTCACGCCCTCGACCGACTGAAGTGCATAACGTATGTACCAGTCCTGTGTCGTGCGAAGCTCCTGCAGGTTGAAGCCCTCACCCTCAACCGTATACCAGAAGATCTGTCCGAGTCCGGTGGCGTCAGGCCCAAGTACAGGCACCACTCCTTCGGGAAGGCGTTCCTGCGCGATGTTCAGCCGCTCAAGCAGCCTGGAGCGCGCCCAGTAGAAGTCGATATCGTCGTTGAAGATCACATAGACCGTGGAAAACCCGAACATCGAAAGGCTTCTCACATTCTTCACGCCCGGTATGCCCTGCAGCGTGACGGTCAACGGATACGTTACCTGGTCCTCCACGTCCTGCGGGGAGCGTCCGGGCCAGTCGGCGAAGACGATCTGCTGGTTCTCCCCGATGTCGGGGATCGCATCGACCGGGATCGGGTTCCTCGGCATCCATTTTATGCCGAAGTCAAAGGGCATGTAGTACATCCCGCCAAAGACGATGGCAAGCACGATCAGGAAGACTATCAGCTTGTTGACAAGGCAGAACCGTATGAACCGGTTCAGCGCCGAAGTCGTGTTTTCAATTTCCATGCGGTAAATCCTTTATTATGAATAGTGTTCAGGTGCCAGTGTTCAGGTATCAGTTAATAATATTATCATTCAGATCATCATGCCACTGACACCTGACACCCCCTATATTATTTCCCCGGCTTGAAGTAGGGACGGGCTTTAGCCTGTCCCATTCTTAGTCGAAATCAAGATGGTACATGCTAAAGCACGTACCTACTTAACGCGCAAACATGCGCTACTATAAACAGATGCAATTCCCCAGAACACGTCTTGCGACGTTAACTACAAGCGAATCGCAAAAGACAATTCTAGATTTGTTCGTAGTCAAGCCCGCAATGGCTGTTCTTTTGTTTTCCCTGTAAATGTGAATTGTCAATTATTTTCACTTCCCCCCGCCAATCGTTTCCTTCACCTCGCCGGAGTCGGGCATGGCAGGGCCGAAATAGGGATTCTGCACTTTTTCGCTGTCCTGTATCCAGTAGGCGCCCCTGCCCTCGAATACCTTCGGGCAAAATATCTTGTATAAGGGCTTCTTCAAGTTGTTTTCCGAACATGCAAGTTCACCGTAAAGGAGCTTGGATATCTGCGCAAAGGACTTCCGCGCCTCCCGGATGTCCTTCGAGGCTGCGAGATTCGCGGAATATTTCGCGTCGAGCTTCGGTGCATTCTTCAGGACAATGGCCATGTTCTCCGCGAACAGGGCCTTCTGCACTTCAATGTATGTGTCCAGGATCTCATCGGAAGGTGCCTGACCGTCCTTTGCCGCCGGAATTTCCGTCATGGGTTCCGGCGCGGCTCCAGCATATGTCTTCATCATCGACGTCTTCGCAAGTATCTGAAGGGAACTGTCGATCTTGAAGCTACCGCTTTTGACTACTTTCTCGCCTTCCTTCAGTCCCGACTCGACTATGAAGAAGTCTCCGGCACGCGGACCCAGCACGATCTCCCTGCATTCATAGGCCCCTTTCCTTCCCGGGAGGGAAACGTATACGACGGCCCTTTTGCCTGTTAAAAGGGCCGCAGACGCCGGTATTACCAGCGGGGGAACGGCGGTCTTCTCCTTTTCGCCGGCAAGTCCCAGGGATTCGGCGGTCACAAGATCCACCCCGCAGATGTCGCATTTGCCAGGAGCGTCCCGTATTATTTCCGGATGCATGGGGCTGATCCACTTCCCGGCAAGCGATGAATCCACGACCTTCCCATCCTCTGCGATCTTCGCACGGACGATGGCATGCACGAACATCCCCGGCTTAAGCCTGCCTTCCTTATTTTCTGCGGAAAGCCTTACTTTTACTGTACGCGTAGTCTCATCAAGTATTGGCTGGATCAATGAAACCCTGCCGTTGAACTTCCTGCCCGGACAAGCATCGGACGTGAACTCGACTTCCTGTCCGTATTTCAGCCATGGGAGATCCGCCTCATAGGCCTCGACATTGATCCAGACACGGCTGAGATCGGCAATCGTAAAGAGGATTTCACCTTTCTCAAAGAACTTGCCAGTTACCGCCCCCTTCCCTACGACAACTCCGGATATTGGCGAAGTGATTGTAAGGAGAACACCGAACACAGGCGAGGTGCCTGACATGCGATCCGCACCTGTACCCTTGCCCTTCCTGATGATTTCATTTATCTGATCCTCTGTAAAACCTGAAATCAGATTTTTCTCCCTGATTGAATTGAAGAAACTTATAGCCGTCACATCATCCGGTTTTGATTCAAGGAACCTTTTTGCCTGTAAAAGCTCCTGCTGTATGACCAGAAGCTCCGAGCTGTATACCTCTGCAATGCGTTCTCCTTTCTTTACCGGTATCCCTGCTGACTTCACGAAAAGCTTGTCTATCCTCCCTGAGAATCTCGCGTTCACATAGCAAAGCGTATCCTCGTTGTACGCGATCTTTCCGAGCATCCTGATTTCAGCAGGAACAAATTTCCTTTCAACCGGCGCGGTCTCTATGTCGGCAAGTTTTTCAGCGGCTTCTGAAAGCTTCAGCTCCCTGGGTCCGCAGCTGTCTCCGGAATCACTGCCTGCCGATATGAGATCCATCCCGCACAAGGGGCATTTTCCAGGCTTGGGCTGGCGTATCTGCGGATGCATCGAGCAGGTCATGTCCGCAGGCTTGGATACTACGGCAGATTCAGCCACCCCGGATCCCGCCTCCGGCCGCATCGCAGGGCCGCGCATCAGATATCCAAGAGCAAATGCGCTCAGCACAATAAAGGCGGACAGGATCAAATTCATTTTTCTCATAATGACAAACTTCCTTTGACAGCAGATTTCTTGCCCGCTCAACTATGCCACCGTAGACAGCGCTGCGACATGGGGGGAAACCCTACCTGTAAATGGGGAAAAACCCTACCTGGAGGGAATTTGGACGCACTGCCGCCCCACGGATTAATGGATTTATTCGCCATAGGAGGGTGTCGGACTTAGGAAATTTGTTCGTAGCAGCTCGTGTTCGAGCGTTCTTTATGGAACTTCAAAACAAAGAATAACGCGCAAACATGCGCTACTACCAACGGAATTACACCCATTTGAGCTCATTTGTAAGTCCGACAGGTTCCATAGGCGAATAAATCCATTAATCCGTCATCCTGTGGGATGACACTGTTCCATATTTTAATTTTCAGAGACTTCCTCCAGAGCCGCCGGCCGAATCTTTCTCCTTGAGGAATCCAGCCATCTTCATGTCCGTTGACAGTATATGGTCTTCAAGCCAGCCGGAAAGAAAGACTTTCAGCTCTTCCGCGACCTTGGAAACATCATTGATCGCGTGCAGGTTTCCGGCCATCCTTTCTATGTTCTCACGGAAATACTCGTGCATGCTGACATGCTCATCAAGTCCAGGGAAAGACGAGTTTTTCATCAGCATCTCCTCCATGACAATTTGAATAAAACTATATGCACAATAATAAACACCGATGCCCGGCGGATCTGAAATCCTCCTGATCAGGAATCCTTCAACTCGTTTGCCAACACTCTTTCCTTCAGGAATTTAGTTAATTTCAAGTCAAACGTTTCTATATGGTCTTCAAGCCAGCCCGTGAGGAAGACTTTCAGTTCTTCAGCAACCAAGGAAATGTCCCTGCTGACACTCAGCTCTTCGGCCATCCTCTCAATGGTTTCACTGAAGAATTCGTGCGTCCTCATATGCCCTTCAGTCTCCGGATACGAGGAGATCTTCATCAGCAGTTCCTCCGTGTCGAAATGCACTACCGCATAACTCCTGAAAAAATCAAAACTCCTCCGCAGCTCATAATCATTCAGTTCAGACTTCTCCATCATCCCCAGAAGAATGTCCAGACGGCGGAAATATTCCTTGTGCTGCTCGTCAACCAGTTCAACCCCGCTCCTGATCCATGTATGATTTCTAGAATTCATGCTACCTCCTTACCTGTAGTTGTCCCTCGGCCTGCCCTGCGACATCTCCGCATGCCCGTCAAGGCATACCACCGTCAGGCATGTGGCATGCTTGTACATATGCGGGAACGGCGCGCCCTGCCGGAAGAAGTCCGTCATCACCCAGCGCTGGCTTGGCGACAGGCCTGGATAAGGGAGGATCACCTGTCCGCCCGCATCGTAGTCGAAGTTCGCGGCCGGATATGAATAACAGCAGGATTTCTCGATGCTGTCGCCTCTCAGCTTGCGCGGCCAGAAGGATGTCTTGTTCGTCGCAAACCACATCGCCCCGCCGAACATCTTCGGCATCTCGTAGCTCCAGTAGAAGTACGAAACTTTTCCAGCGGCCCAGTTGGCATCCGTATTTATAACCGAGGTGGAATCCCCGACGGCGGGATAGCTGGCAGTGTTCTGCGCATATTCCTCCATGGTGTACGACTGCGGACAGTAGAATGCATTCCTGAGACCGTTTGTATTCGCATCAAGCGCGGTCGTGAGACCTAGCAGGGAATTCCCATGCGTAGGTTCCGCAGGATAATAGTTCTTGTTGTTCTCGCAGTATACCGCCAATGCAAGATGTATCTGCCGCATGTTCGACATGCACGCCTTCTCCATCGCCATGGACTTGGACCTCATCAGAGCCGGCAGAAGCAGACCCGCCAGGATCAGGATGATCGAGATTACGACTAGCAGCTCAACGATTGTGAAATTTTTCCTTTGCATTTCATCCCTCCTGTAAATTCAAAGACTTGATACCTCATCAGCATATCTCTTCTCTATTTCTATTCCGGAAACATGGAAATCCATTCCGGACGGAATCAGATAGATGATCGCCGACTCGGTTTCTTTCGGACATGTCGCCTTCAGCACGATGCTTTTATTGTCGTCGTCTACGCTGACGACAACGCTTGAAGCTGGAACACCATTGAAAGAAGGCAGAAGTCCAGCCGCACTTTTTATCAGCACATCCGCCTTTTCAGGCATGTAGTAATCCTGTTCCGATAAATTTCCACAGAGGAAGCTGTTGACAAACTTCTCGGCTCTTTTAAAATCACCTGCTTTGAGATAAGACGAAGTGTAGCCCGGAGCCGGTGCAAATACATTCTGATACAGGCTGAAGCACATGAAGACACCTGCGCACGCAAAGAAAGCGTAGCAAGCCGTCATTGGAGACATCCAACGGTAAAAAGCCTCTCCCCTGGAGGAATGCGTATTGAACTTCTTCTTCCTCGCAATCGCCGATTTTATCGAATCGCCCACATGCTGGCCGGTCTTTTTCCTGTCAAGCTCCTGCTTTTTTCGCACTGCCGCATGCAAGGATATCTTCATATTCCTTATTTCATTTAAGTTGCTCATAACTTCCCCTTCTCCATGAAATGCATTTTATACACATGATGTCATATATGACATTCAAAATACTTTTCCTGCCTGCGGTAAATATGGACTATGAGTTGACACTGCGACATGGGGGGAAACCCTACTGGAACATGGGAAATAACCCTGCCCTACGGGGAAATGGATGGATGTAACCGTTAAGTTGGTCTTTTAGCCTCACAAGTAGGGCGGTTTTTAAACCGCCAACTAAGTGTCGGGTTAAAACCCGACATACTTTCTTGGAAAAACAGCCTCACTTCACCCAGCTTAACGCTTACGGATGGATTGTGGGGTTTGAATTCAAGATTCATGAATGTTCTTTTTTGTGTATATTCCTTGATTTGCAATCTCCCAATCTCCCAATCTCCCAATCTCCTACAGGACGGCAGTCATTCGCTTGTCCGTCTGTTCATCACCCGCTTCTTCGTAACGATATTGTTCACCTGCCATGGAGCGGTCTTGACAAAATGCTTCCTGACCCTCGTCGCGATCTGGGGATCAGTCATCTTGTCGGCGGCTTCAACGCCTACGATGCGAGCACCCAGATCATTTTTCACAAGGCGCTTCCTCAGTTCATCCTTTGCCGGACCAGGCCCGAATATCAGGATGGACTCAGCACTTCGGATGCTCGCAATGACTGCGTCATAGTAAATGTTGAGATGTCCCATGAGTGCACGCTTGCGACTGTCTTCAGGAGGAAGCTGAAGTTTGTCGTAGGAGCCTTTGAGAGGTGAATCACCTGCACGCCTGAGCTGTTTTTCCACTTCCGACACCACCTTCGTTATTTTCAGGCCCAGTTCCTCGCCTCCGCCAGTGATAGTCACGACAACAGCCTTCCTATGGTCAATCCAAAGTCCGACTTTTGTTTTCACGGGAAACTCCTTGTGTTATTGGTTCCAGTCCGATATAATTCTTAAATGCATCGAATTCATCATAAAACTTCCTTGCGCATTCAGGACAGATACCGTGGGTGAATTCCACTTGCGCGAGGGGCTTGACTTCATGATGCCAGCGCCCCTTTCCATCCGTTATCCGCCTGCACCACGCACAGATCAGCACGAAGCCTTCCTGTACTTCTTCCTTAGTCTCATTATTCTTATTCATATTTCCAGACCTTATGTCAATATCAGGTTTTAGAGGATCCCCTGTGCAAGAATGTCCGAGCCAGCGGTTTTCTCCAACGGATCCCGAACACAACCAACAAGGAAGTAAAAACAAATACCAGGAGCGCACAGCTGAGACGCGCCTGCCTGGCCTGTCTCAACTGCTCCACCCCCAGGCGGACTGCCAGGCGGCCTGCTGCAACCTGCTTTTCACCGACATCAACCTTGCCCTGTCCTATGGCAATCTCCTTGCCTCCTGCGGCGATTCGCTCTCCAGCCTCCTCGAAGCCCTCTCCGCCATACAGCAGTTTGTCCGCCCACACCAGGAACAGGTTCTCCTTGGCTCGCGCATATTCCTCCTTGCCCTCCGCCTCTTCCTTCTTGCCGGCTTCCAGCCTGGACCTGCCCTTCCAGAGCTCGGGCTCTCCTTCTCCGAGCTGTCTTAAACCATCGGCTATCTGCCTGACCCCGTCATTTATCTTCACTGAAAGAAAGATAAATCCGACCAGCGACTGAATGGCAAACAGAAATAAGAGCAGAAGCGCAACCACCTTGCCCCATGGTATTTTCCTCTCAGTTTTATTGACAGAAACCATGATGGACGGTACGCCCCTGTCCGAGTTCGCTCAGTCGATCGTGAACATGCGGCATCCGGCAACTAGAGATACTGAAAGGACAGCCAAAACCAGGAAGCTCCACTTTATCAGCATGTTGAGCATGTTTTTCCTCAGATCCCGAGCTTTTGTGATCTTCTTCATTTTACCCTCCCTTGCTTGTTGGAAATACTTAGAAACTCCAGTTGACTAAAATCATCGCCGGAGCCAGCTCGCCCGGCAGATCGCTGAACCAGTTCTTGTTCGAGTGGATGATATTGAAGAGCCCGATCTGCACCCCGGCATCCGAATCCTCAACGTAGTTGACGACTCCGAGCTGGAGCCCTTTTAGACGGCCTGCATAGTTCACCACGCCGGTGAACAAACCCTTCATGGTGCCTGCCGTATAGTTCACGCCGCTGGCAAGAAAAGCAAAGATGAAACCGCCCTGCCAGCCGCTGGAGTCGCCTTTCGTGTAGTTGACCAGACCCCACTGGAGGCCCATGTAGTTGTCGGTGTAGTTCAGCATGCCCACGCTCATGCCGGTACTCTGGCCGAACGAACCGTTGGCAAGGCCAAGGGCCAGGGACGACTGCTGGTTTTCACCCCATACGCTCAGGGTTACGCCCTCGATCACATCGCTCCGCGGATAGACGGCGACATCCGGAGTAAGACTGAGATTGAACGATCTTGTTTCAGCCATTGCGCTGGATGTAATCAGAACCATGGCCAAACCTGCGAGCATCACCATCACTGTCTTTTTCATAACCTGCCCTCCTTTAAATTTATTGTCTTTAAAATATTATATCCCTCGGCTGGCCCTCTTGAATGGAGAGTAACCCTACCATCACATGGGTGGATACCCTACTTTTAGTATTTGGTGATTGGGTGATTGAAAGATTGGGTGATTGAAAGATTGGGTGATTGAAAGATTGGGTGATTGAAAGATTGGGTGATTGAAAGATTGGGATAAATCATGAGGAATGACGAATATCGAATTACGAACAAACGAATATTGAAGTAACTCGGGCATTCTTGAACATCGAATGTACAACATCGAACGAGAGAGAATTAAGTATGGCGGTTTCGCCGAAACCGCCTCCGAGCCAGTTTCGGCGAAACTGGCATACTGGCTTCGCCGTGGCAAGCAGATACGCAAAGTGACAAATTTAAATCAGGAGGTGTAATAGTGCAGACCAAAGGCGTAAGCCTTGGGAGAATGAGGATTGAGTAAGGATACATCCGAACGGCAGTGCAATTTCCCTCTTCGCAAATCCTGCGCCAAATCACCTTGTATTCGCGTTGTTCATCGCATAGGCCTTGTCGATTTCGATTCCGGAAACGTAGAACTTATTCCCGGACTGAGTCAGATAGATGATCGCGGCCTCGGATCCTTTCCGACATATGGCCTTGAGAATCAGGTTATTACTGTCATCATTGCCGCAGGCGACAATTCTTGAAGCAGGAATACCATTGAAGGAAGAGAGCAGTCCAGGCGCACTCTTCATCAGGGATTCCGCCTTTTCAGGATTGTAATAATCCTTTACCGAAAATTTTCCGCATAGGAAGCTGTCGACAAACATCCCGGCCCTTTTAAAGTCCCCGACTTTAATACAAGGTGACGCATAGTTCGCATCCACTAGGAATCCGTTCTGATACATGAGGCTGCAGCATAAGAAGACAATGGCTGCGAACAAAAGAATATAAACGGCTGCTGCATCCGAAATCCAGTAGCACGTTATATTTTTCCTGGAAGATTTGCCAGCCCCCCTGTTACCTGCAAACTCCGATATCCTTGTATTGCCCGAGGGAATTTCAAAACTCAGGAATTGGTCATGGCAAACATGGCCCTCCATCCGCCTAGGCGGATAATAAATGGAGGGACGCGCCTGCCGCGTCCATGTTTTTGAAATCACATCGCCCGTATGACGGACTGCCCTCACCCTGTCATTCTCCTGCCTAATCAGTGCTGCCGCATGCACTAATTCATGCATATTCCTTATATCTATTAATCTACCCATAACATCCTCCATGTCTAAGAACCTGATGTTCCAACCACCTTTCCGCCTGCCTTTAACATGGAGCCGAAGCCAGGTATTTACCATGGGGTGAAACCCTGCTTCTCCATAGGGGAAACCCCACCATTACGGTGATCTCGGCGGGAAAGGGCATTTTGCATAATATAAAATAATTGAATGTCCAATGTCCAAGGAAATTATCGAATTTCCCCTTTTAGCCGCATCTATGCTTTCGAATTACATTGAGTTCAATTAGTCGTTTTCCCGCGGGGAAATTAATTTTCTCTGACTGTTGAATGAGTTCGTCTTTTCTTCCCTTCATCGGTTGGATATTCCTTGTTGGACATTGGATATTCAGTCTTTCTAATCGAGTTACCCACTCGATCTGAGAAAGAGCCATAAATCCTTCATCCTGTATCCCCTCAAAATGCAAGCGGCGCCACCTATTTACTGGCGGCGCCGCTTCGAACACATTGAAACAAAACTACGGAACAACAACCTTGACCGTGAATGCTGTCGAGGCTGGTTTTCCGGTTGCAGGCGTTGCTTTGACATTGACAATGTAATCGCCAAGAGCGGCATTCTTGGCCACTGCAATCTTGACTTTGGCTTCAGGCTTGTCGCTCGCCTTGACCAGAACATCTTTTGGTGTTACACTGATGCCATCCGCCTTAAACTCCACCTGAACGTCCTGCTTGAAAGCGGAACCCCTGTTCAGAGTGACGACAACGGCTGCATCCTCACCTTGTTTGATTGTGCTGGACGATGGGACGCTGATGCTGAATGTTTCGTCAGTGGGGGCGATACCTCCTTGGTTGCTTGTCGAGCTCCAGCATCCTGATGCAGTGATCAAAGCCATCATCATTAAAAAAGCGATTAGAGTTTTCATTTTATTTCCTTTTGTTATTTTGATTATTTGCCTGTCAATCGATTATCCGTCCAGATGATCCCTTCCACCGGTTTGTTTCCGGAACAGAGAAGGCTCATTCCTCCTTAAGCCTGAATCCCTTCATCGTTCCTGACGTATTCTGATTGGTGGTGTAGGTACCTTCGAATTCATTATGGGACAACAGCGTAGCGGTCAAATGGAAACTGCGTTTGTTGTCGTTGCGCCTTCCATCAATTATGAACTTCGGGCCATTTTCGGAGATTGAACCTGAGAGCTCAAATTCGCCGAAGGCGTCATTGCATTTGCCTTTCAGCTTGTAGGATTCATGGGCGATGGTCATTGTACCGTTGTGAACCCCGTCCCTGCCGGTTTCTTCGAACGTGTATTTCCAGTCGCCGGTCATGTTGTCATGCTTTGGACCCGATGCGCATCCGCCAAAGAATCCAACTGCAATAATGGCTACTGCGAGCATGATTGAATATTTCATTTCCCCTCCCTTGATTTTCTTTGTCACGGTGGATTTCCACCGATAGTTTGCTTTTTTACCGAGCTGTTTATGCTAAAGACTTCCTGGCGATCCTCCTCCTTTCTTCCGCCATCAGCTTTTCGCCTTGAATATAGTTGGCGGCTGAACCGACCGCAATTAGGCAAAACCCTACCATAACATGGAGGAAAACCCTAATGCTTCTGTCTTATATTAGGATTCCATTACCGATTTTCAGGTGCCGGCTGTGGAAAAGGGCCAGCCATGCCACGGCCAGCGGATCACCCAGCAACGGCGTCTCGCGGATTTCGAAGAACCTCACGTATTCAGCGGGCGTAGCGAACGGGAAGACGGGGTGGTTGAAATCATTATTTCTTTGATTTCTCATTCTTAGCCTTATCAATAATCACTTTGAACTTGTCAAGCACCTGCTGCGGGCCGAGATATTCCTGTCCAACAAAACTATCTGCAATGACATTCCTGTCCTTGTCAAGAAGGACTAGGCATGGTATCCCGTTTCCGGCGAATTTATTTATGCCGCTTTTATCAATCATCTTGTAGTCCACGGCTGGCCATGGCATTGACATCTTGCTCATGTATTCCTTCATGTCCTTTTCTGATTTATCACTGCTTGCAAAGATCAATTCAAAGCTGGCCTTATCCCTGTTTTCATTGTAGAATTTCACCAGCTCCGGGGTAAATGCCCTACAGGGAGGACACCAGTGCGCCGAATAGTAGACGAGGACGTAATCCTTGCCGTCCAAATCGACCTTCGCCTTTTTACCCGATGCATCTACAAGTTCCTTTTCAACATTTTTCATTGTCCTGGCATTGTCATCGTTTTTCCCGGCATATGCGGGAAGAAACAATGCGAACGCGGCCATGATTGAAACCAAAATACCAGTCTGAGAATTCATCTGTCCCTCCATTTTTTTAAGTATCAATTATTATTCCACCAGAAAATGCCGGCTCCGGAAATGAGTGCGGATTTCATCTAAAACGCTTCCTTGACAATTGATTTTTTACTGACATGCAAATGCGAAAGGAACTTGCCTATCGCATCCATCATGGGAGGAGGACCGCATATATAGATATTCTTACAGGTTCCAGTTATATTTTCCTTGAGATATTTTTCCGTGATAAAGCCGTGCGAACATCCTTTTGCGTCTTCATCCGACAAGATATTGATGAAGTTCCTGCCTAATATTTTTTTAAACTCACTCTTTAATATGATGTCGTCTTTTGTCTTGTTGGCAAAAACCAGCTTGTTGCCGCCAATTTCATTTTTCGACTGGAGATACCTTAAAATGGCAATAAAAGGAGTGACGCCTGCTTCTCACGGGCGAGCTGCAGATAGCAGTCCACGTCAGGACGTGGATCAAACACTGCGGCTACGCCTTCGGAATCATCGCCGACCAGATAGGAAAGCTCGGCGATGCCGTCAGTTTGAATGCGTTCAAAAACGAGAGTCATAATTATCCCTTTCCCAATTTTCAAGTATCGCAGTACCTCTTAACTTAGCGCCATCCGCTGCCCGATCATCCTCTTCCATGCACAAATCCGAAGTAGCCGAACAGTACTCCCAGCAGGAGCAGGACATACGGAATATTCTTCAGGACCCTGTCCGTAAGAAATGGTTCGTACAAACGCTGGAAGTATTTTGGCGATACTATTATGAAAACGCCCTTTACGAGGGACAGGCAGCCTATGATCGTTATCAGGACAGTCCAGTCACTCGCCCGGAAATTGTGAAAGTGCAGGATCAGGAATCCAAAGATGACGGCCACGAATCCCATCATGTAGGCCAGGGCGGCATTCTTGTACATGCCGTCCGCAATCCTGCGGAAATAATCCCTGTCGAGAAACCCGCCGATGGAAGCCGACAGATATATCACCGCGATGATTTTCGCGACAAGTACGGATAGTTCCATGTCATCCTCCCCCATTGATTCTACTTCTGCTTTCCTGCATTTTTACAAGTGATCCCATGTTATCGAACGGGATGTCCCACGTATCCCTAAAGCCGGCTACCTTGCATCTTCCCTGATCTTGTCGGCGGCGGCTGGCCCCATTTTCTCTCCGGGCGAGAGACCATCTTTCCCGGCATCTTCCCTGATCTTGTCGGCGGCGGCTGGCCCCATTTTCTCTCCGGGCGCGAAACCATCTTTCCCGGCATCCTCCCTGATCTTGTCGGCTTCGGCCGGTCCGCTCATTTCTCCAGGCGCGCCCCCTTCTACAACTGAGCCTGCTTTGAGCGGGGCATCAAGTAACTGCTCTTCAAATGTCTGTCCAGGCGATGTTATGACTTCTGCCGCTTCCTTCTCCCTTGCGTCATCTGCCTTTTGCTTCGCCGCCTCCTTCTCCCTTGCGTCATCTGCTTTTTGCTTCGCCGCTTCCTTCCGGGCTTCCTCGAACGCTTCCGCCTTCACCGGATCATATTTGAATTCCTTCTTGATTTCATCCGGAAGATCGGTAAAAGGTATGCTTTTCATTACCGTCAGTTCAGGCTTGTCCTTGTCCTGATAGGATATTGTCAGTTCTGCCGGGTTGGACTCACAGACCTTGGCATCCTTGTAGGCAGTTCCCGACAAGGTTGTGAAGTCGCGTGAAAAAAGAGCGGTCTGAAGCAATGCGAACATGATCACTGCAAGATAAAGTTTCATTCCCCCACCTCGTTTCTATCGTTTGTTCTCTTACGTCGCCCCACCCCTGATCTCATTATATCAACCAGGCTGGAGTCCGAATGGCGCCAGGACAAACCAAGTGCCACAGGTTTTACCCAGACTGCCACACCCATCTCTAAATCCGGCCCATAAGAATCAATATGAGCAGGATTATTACTATGAGTCCAAGCCCGCCGCTCGGGTAGTACCCCCAGCCCTTGCTGTGGGGCCATGTTGGCAACGCACCCGCGAGAATGAGAATCAAGAGAATCAGTAATATTGTTCCAGTACTCATGCTGCTGTTCCTTTCCCTATGACTTGTTTACTTCTGCATGTCCGAACCGGTCTTCTCTACTGCAGCGCCAGCTTTTTCCATGGCTTCGCCGGTCTTCTCGACCGCCTTAACTGCACCGTCCTTTGTCGCCGTCGCCGCTCCCTTGACGGCCTCAGTAGTTTTATCAACAGCCTTATCCACCGCTGCACCGGCCTTCTCCGCAGCCCCGGGCTTCTCGCCGCAGCCGGCCAAAGACACGGTTCCAGAAACCACCACAGCACACAGTAATTTCATCAGATTCCTTTTCATAAACATACCTCCTTCTACCTTTGTTATTTTCGTTGTTACGGGAAAATCCCCCATTGCATTGCTTCCTTTCCGAACACTGGACATAAACCTCGTGGTGATTCCACCCTATTCTTCTATCATTAGCTTTATATGTCTAGAATATCGGCCATGTCCTGCCTTCTTGCTATGGAGTGAACACCTACCTTCTCATGGGGTGAAACCCTGCCTTCCATATTCAATACTCACAGCCTCTCCTCCGGCATGAGCCACATCAGGAACCATGCCTTCAAGCGCCGGATACTCGGCCAATTGCATCCTAAGTTCCCTGTACATCAGGGTCTCCTCGGGATTTGAAAGCGCCCAGCTTGCTTTACGCGGGCAGTCCAACGGGGCATGGCCGCATCTGATCATAAACAAGAAAGCCAACACGCTCAGCATGCAGCGCTGACACTTCGTCCACCGTCATACCGCATATGGGGTCTTTGTCCATATCTATTTCTTCCATTGTCCTGATCATTTCTGCCACAGGACTCGTGAGTCTTCCAGCGGGATTGCAACACTGTCGCGGTGCGGTATTACTCGTACCGTATAGTCTCCCGCCGGGCGGGCTGATGGCACGTTTGCGCTGTAAGAGAAACCGCCAGATGCGCCGGCAGACTGGCCTTGCTTCATCTCCTGCCGTACGGGATTTCCGCCTTTGATTCCGTCGGCATAGAGCTCGATTCGCACGTCCTCTGGATCGAGTCCGCCGAGATAAACTTGTACTTCAAAGAAGTGTTGTCCGTCTTTAGTTTCGACCTTCATTTCACCGAAGCGCAGTGCGAACCATTTCTTTTCCTGATTGTGCTGCCAATCGACTATTTGCCTGCCGATCGCGCCCTTATTGGCGGCACGTTCAAGGTAGGTGGCGGCACATGGAAGGTAGTGTTGCTCCGTGTATTCACGCACCGCGCGGTTGGCTGAGAAGCGCGGTGTCAACCGCGCCATGCTTTCACGCATCCGCGCAATCCAGGCGGTGGGGAAGCCCTTGTCGTCACGGTTATAGAACTCGGGAACCACTTCCTGTTCGAGTTTCTCGTAGAGCGCATTGGCCTCGGCCGCATCCCAGCCAGGGTCATCACCGTGTTCCTGTCCATCTCCCAGCGCCCAGCCCACTTCCGGTGCGTAGGCTTCCGCCCACCATCCATCCAGCTCCGAGAGATTGACGCCTCCATTGACGAGCACCTTCATGCCGCTCGTTCCACACGCCTCCCATGGCCGCCGCGGGGTGTTGATCCAGACATCCACCCCCTGCACAAGGTATTCGCTCAAGAGCATGTTGTAGTCGCTGAGGAAGATCACATGGGGGCGGGCCTCCGGCCGTCTGATGAAACGTGTCCATTCCTGAATCAGGGCCTGCCCTGTCTGGTCTGCCGGATGGGCCTTGCCGGCAAGGATAAGCTGCACAGGACGCTGACTATTGGTTAACAAGCGCAGCAGCCTCTCCGGATCGTGTAAAAGCATGTTGGGCCGTTTGTAGGTGGCGAAGCGGCGCGCAAAACCCAGTGTCAAGGCGCTGGGATCAAATATTTGTTTTGCCATTTCCACTTCTTCGGACGATGAGCCTGATGAACTCAGCTGCCGGCACAGCCGTTTGCGGACATATTCAACTAGAGACTTCCTGGAGTCGGCACGGAATTGCCAGAGCCTGTCATTAGAAACGCGGCGAACGTCCTCTTCCAAGCTCTTGGTCGTCCCAAGCCAGCGGTCTTTTCCACATGCCTCCGTCCAAAGCCCGTCGGCCGCCGCCGAATCCCAGGTCGGCATATGGACTCCATTGGTGACATGTCCGATGGGCACTTCTTCCGCCGGCCAATTTGGAAAGAGGGGTTCGAAGAGGTGTCGGCTTACTTTCCCATGCAAGCGGCTCACAGCATTTACCGACCCGCTTCCACGGATTGCCAGATAGGCCATGTTGAAGCTCTCCGAAGAGTCGTTGGGATTCTGACGGCCCAGAGCCATCAGATCGTGGAGTTTTATACCGAGCTTCTGTTCAGCATAAGTCCTGAGGTATTCCTCGATGAGAACCGGAGGGAAACGGTCAAAGCCGGCGGTCACTGCCGTATGGGTGGTGAAAAGATTCCCCGCCCGGGTGACAGCCAGTGCGACTTCAAAAGGCTGGTCATTATCTTCCATGAAATTCCTTGCGCGTTCCAGGACGGCGAAGGCCGCGTGCCCTTCGTTCAGATGACAGACTTCCGGCTGAAGACCGAGCGCGCGAAGCAACCGCAATCCTCCGATCCCAAGCACCAGCTCCTGTTTCAAGCGCAACTCCGGGCCACCCCCATATAGCTCGCTGGTGATGCCTCGATGAATGGGGGAGTTTGCAGCGTCATTGCTGTCCAGCAAGTAGAGCTTGACTCTGCCGACCTGCACCTGCCATGCGCGGAGCCAGACCGAGTAGCCGGGCAAGGAAATCTCCAGCCGCAACCATTCGCCGTTTGGACGGCGCAAAGGCGTGATAGGGAGCTGCCCGGGATCATTGTACGGATACAGGGCCAGCTGTGCTCCATTCCTGTCGAATACCTGACGAAAATATCCTTGCTGGTACAGAAGGCCAATGCCAACCACCGGCACACCCAGATCGCTCGCGGTTTTAAGTTGATCGCCGGCCACATTGCCAAGACCGCCAGAATATATCGGAAGAGCTTCGCTCAACATGAACTCCATGCTGAAATACGCAACGCACGTCAATGGAGACTGCGGATGATTCTGCTGAAACCACGCCGTTGTCTTCTCCTCCTGCTTCTTGGACTGCAAAAGATCATCAATCTTTTTACGGAAAGCCGGATCATCCAGTACGTTCTTGATCTTCTCCTTTGAGACGGTCTGGAGGATGTCCCAGGGATGATGGGTCTGCTCCCAAAGTGCCGGATCAAGTTTTCTCCATACCTCGTCGGTAGAGTGATTCCATGACCAGCGCATGTCCAGGGCAAGCTCCGCCATGGAATCGAATCCCTCGACGTCTGAATGCAAAAGGCTGTAGATTTGATTGCTGACAGGTGTTTGCCGGCCCATGGTATCCTCCTTCATGCCTAATAGTTCACTTCACTTGTCGATCTTCTCAAAGTCGCTTTTTGGTACGCCACATTCCGGGCAAACCCAGTTGTCGGGCAGTTTTTCGAACGAAGTTCCAGGCGGCTGGCCGTGATCCGGGTCTCCTTTTGCAGGATCGTAGATATACCCGCATACTTTGCATACATACTTGTCCATTTGATTTTTCCTTTGTTATTTCTCAAGTATTGGTCCGATAAGTCTCCAAGCCTTAGGAAAAAGGATGTTGTTTTCAAGGTGCACATGCATGTGTAGGTCGTCCTCGAACTCCTTGAGCTTCCGGTAGGTGAGCACAAAGGTATTGCAGACATCGTCCGGTATTACATAATCCTTGGCGAGATGGCGGATTTTGTGGATCTCATCTCCAATCTCCTCATGCTCACGGATGAGCTTCTTGAGCAATGCATTGATCGTTTCGATGTCCTTGGATTTCACTGCTGTACCTGCTTTCCTGTCTGCATCCATGCGCTTGATGACTGGAAAAAGAAACTCCTCCTCTTCCCGCAGATGGGACAGCATATCGGTTGCAACCTTGTCAAAGATGCCGGCGATTTCACTCAACTCGGGATGACGGCCGCCATGGACAGAAACGATCTTATGTGCGTAATCTGCAATTTGTCCGGTACTCTCCTTGATATACGCATGGTGGACATTGATTATGTAGTCGGCTAGGAACGGCAGTTCCCACGAGTCGTAGTCCTGACTCCGCTCAGGCGGTTTGCTTCTAACCGCATCAAGTTCGCCTCTTATCTTGGCATGGTCAAATCCTTTTCCATTGCAGGTTGCCGCAAGGCCCGCCTTGCCTCCGCAGCAGAAGTCTATCCCGTATTTTTCGAAGACCTTGGCAGTCCGGTAATCACCGGCGACAATTTCGCCGATGGTTTTATCCGAAACGTCAATCATCTGCACTTTTTGCGAGCCTTTCATTATCTTCTCCTATCGGCGCAATGTCTTTCAACCACAGGTCTACTTTCACCTTCCCCTTGCTCAGGCCTCTCGCAGTTTCTTTGATTTCTTTCAATTCGTCGATCCTGAGCGATGCTTCTCCGCGTAAAGGAAAATGCATGACAAAAAATCTCGAGCTGCCGATATCGTTCTGTCATCCAAAAGGAAACCCCTTTGACCCGATGTATTTCTCGTAAGTTGTTTTGCCAATGAAACACACGATTCCGGGCAGGACATCAGCGCCATGTATGAAAAACGGACCGAAACAAGGCGTGAATGAACCTGGATGCACGGGGCCTCAGACTGCAAGGCGCCCATGCCTCTTTCCGTGCGGACTTCCCCATGCCGGGACAAGGTGATATTTCAGTATCGCCTTATTCCCAGCAAGCCGGCTCCGCCGGAGGCTGACAGGACCATCTTCCGCCTACGCTCCGCGACTTTCGCAGGACACGCCATGCCAAATCCGGTTGCAGTCTCACTTCGGGCCTGCCCCTGAACTTGTTCCACCTGTCCTTCGGCATCATCACGGCGATGCCGGATGCCGTCAATCCATAATTTGAATTTGCTTGCCATATGCCATTCTCCTGAGGTTCATTTCTGCACTTCCCAATTATCCTCCATGGATCTGAAATCATATCCATGAAAATAGCTGCCACCGCGTGGTTTTACATGGGGGAAACCCCTGTCTGGGCATGAGGGATAACCCTACCGGGGAGTGAGGATGGAACAATCCACCACAGGCGAATAAATCCAGTAATCCGTCATCCCTAATGCAAATATTTTTACTGTTCTTCAGGGAAATCAGCCCCTCGGGAAGCCTCCTCCCATGTAGAGAAATCCTTGCGCAGCTCTTCAAGTTTCTTCATGGCCGCTTCGAAGGCATCATTGCCAAGAAGAAGACGGTGCGGCGGGTTGGGGGACCGGAACGCCGTTACGACAGCGTGTACGGCGCGGACAGGATCACCGGCCTGTTTGCCGGACATGGCGCGTATCTGGCAGCGCCATGCACCTGCGCTTGAAGCATAATCGCTGATCTGCCGGTTGCTTTCGTTCGCAGAACGCCCTGCCCAGTCGGTGCGGAAACCGCTTGGCTCTACCAGCATCACCCTGATCCCCAGTGGTTCCACTTCCTGCCAGAGGGCTTCCGACAAGCCTTCAACTGCGAACTTGGTCGCATTGTAGTACCCGACAGATGGGAATGAACAGAGTCCGCCGATGGAAGAGAAATTGATGATGAATCCCCTGCGGAGCTTGCGCATTCCAGGCAGAACCGCATGGATCATCCGGCTCAGGCCGAAAAAGTTTATCTCAAACATTCTCCTCACTTGATCCTCTTCACTCTCTTCAACCGCCCCGAAATAACCGATGCCGGCATTGTTGACCAGCACGTCGATGCAGCCGAACTTATCCTCGGCCGCCTTGATGGCCGAATCGATCTGGCCCTGATCCGTGACGTCGAGTTTGAGTATCAGAACCTCGCCCTTGTCCGCCAGATCTTTCACATCGTCGGGATTTCGAGCCGTCACAACCGCGCGATATCCCAGCTCGAGCACATGCTTGGCAAGCTCCCGTCCAAAACCGGTAGAACAGCCGGTGATGAACCAGACGGGTTTTACGGAAATAGTTGATTTGCCACCTGTCATTTTAGTCTCCCTTATGTGTTGTTGTGTTCGTCATGTCAGCTTCACCACCATCTTGCCCACGTTTTTCCCCTGGAAGAGACCGAGGAAGGCGTCAGCCGCATTGTCGATTCCTTCTACGACAGTCTCCCTGCTCTTCAGTTTTCCGGACCGGAAATAGTCGCCAACCTCCTTCTCAAATTCCTCCTGGAGCTCCAGCCAGTCTAGAACCATCAGACCTTTCATCGTCAGCCGCTTCGTGATCATGTTGAACAGGTTCGAAGGACCTGGCCGCGGCTTTTCATCGTTGTAGCAGGAAATTGCACCGCAGCAGATGATCCGGCCATGGACACGTAAAGCAGAAAGAGCCGCTTCGAGCGTTTCACCGCCCACATTGTCAAAATAGACATCGATTCCATCAGATGATGCCTTGTTCAGCTGTTCGAGAACTGGACCGTCCTTGTAATTGAAGGCCGCATCGAATCCGCATTCCTCCAGCAGGAATTTGACCTTCCCGATTGAACCGGCAGAGCCTATGACATAGCACCCGTGCAACTTCGCGAGCTGCCCGGCGACGCTGCCAACAGCACCGGCCGCACCTGAAATAAAAATGACGTCGCCTGCTTTTACCTCCACCAGATTCAAGCCCACCCATGCGGTCATGCCCGGCATCCCGAGGGCGCCTAGATAAACGGAAAGCGGATGGACATCCCGGCTGACCGGATGCAGTACATCCGCTGGAGCAGTGAAATATTCCCGCCAGCCAAAGTTGGAGACGACGGCATCGCCAACCTTGTATTCACTGGCGCGCGATTCGACAACCTCGCCTACGGCGCCGCCTTCAAGGGCTTTGCCAATCTCAAACGGCGGAATATACGATTTCCCGTCGTTCATGCGGCCGCGCATATATGGATCCACCGACATGAAGAGGTTGCGGACAAGCACTTCCTTATCCCGCAGCGGTTCCAGTCTTATGCTAGCCATGGTGAAATTAGATGCGGTTGGAAATCCGGCGGGACGTGAGGCCAGCCGGATCTCGCGACTCATAATATCTGTCATAAACGTCTCCTTGTTGTCATGCCTAATTGCGTCCTCATGGATAATTCATCCTGATTATTTTCATCCATGAAACCCGCCGCAGACGCAGAGCGACTCGCCGGTGATCCACACTGAGTCGGCCGAAGCGAAAAATACAACGGCAGACGCGATGTCATCCGGCTGTCCGATACGTCCCAAAGGTGTCAGCGCGGCGTATGCCTGGAACTGCTCGATGACTCCCGCGGCGCGTGTCCCTTCGGTCTCAACCGGACCGGGACTTACAGAGTTGACACGGATCTTGCGCGGACCCAGCTCCTTCGCAAAAGTGCGTGTCAGGCCGTCGACTGCCGACTTTGTTGCGTTGTATACCCCCATTCCTGCCGGTGAGAGCGTGCTTACTACCGAACTGATGTTGACGATGCTGCCACCTTCCGGACCGAAGTACTTGAGCGCTTCCTGGGTTGCGAGGATAACTCCGAGGACGTTGAGATTGAAATGCCGGCGGAAATGCTCCTCGGTGATCTGTCCGACGGGCACGCCAACATAGATGCCGGCGTTGTTCACCAGGATGTCGAGAGCGCCGAATGTCTTTTTTGTTTCAGCGAACAGGCGTTCGACGTCGGATTTCTGAGCGACGTCTCCCTGCACCGCAACAGCCCTGCCCCCTTTGCCGGTGATCTCGGCGACGACGCGGTCGGCGCCTTCGCGGCTTGATGCATAGTTTACGACGACCGACGCACCTTCAGCGGCAAGATGCCTGGCGATAGAAGCGCCGATCCCCTTGGATGCGCCTGTGACAACCGCAACCTTGCCTGTGAGCTTCTTTGTGTTTGATGACATGATCCAATCCCCTTCCTTTTTTTTCTCCGTCGGGCCAATCCCAAATTGACTATTCCATGGTAGGGACGGCTCACCGAGCCGTCCGTTCTGATGTGGCGGCTTCGGCGAAACCGCCCTACCTTAGGCAATTACTTCCGCCATACCGATGGCTTATCACTCATGTCTTGAAGAACTCGAGCAGATCAGCGTTGATCTTTTCCTTATTGGTCGAGCACATGCCGTGCGGCTGGCCCGGATATATTTTCAGAATGGAGCCCATTACGATCTTGGACGACAAAAGGGCGGATGCACCTAAGGGCACGATCTGGTCGTCACCCCCGTGCATGATCAGCGCTGGCACGTCGATCTTCCTGAGGTCCTCAGTGAAATCCGTCTCTGAAAACTCCTTGATGCAGAAGTACGACGCCGGGAAGCCGGCCATCATCCCCTGGTGCCAGAATGATTCGCGCACGCCATCCGAGATCTTCGCGCCAGGACGGTTGTAGCCGTAGAACGGCAGCGAAAGATCCTTGAAGAACTGAGATCGGCAGGCAAGGACTCCGGCGCGGATCTTGTCGAACTCCTCGATCGGCGTCCCGCCTGGATTGGCTGACGTCTTCAGCATAAGCGGAGGCACCGCCCCTATCAGCACGGCCTTGGCCACGCGTTTCGTGCCATGGCGCCCGATGTAGCGTGCGACTTCACCGCCGCCAGTCGAGTGGCCGACAAATATCGCCTTCCTCAGATCAAGCGCATCGACCAGCGCAGCAAGATCATCGGCGTAGGTATCCATGTCGTTTCCTTTCCAGGGCTGGCTCGACCTCCCATGTCCGCGGCGGTCATGCCCGATGCAGCGGTAGCCGCGGGATGCCAGATAGAACATCTGGTCTTCAAAGGCATCCGAGCTGAGAGGCCATCCGTGGCTGAACACTACGGGTTGTCCGCGGCCCCAGTCCTTGTAATAGATCCGGGTACCGTCCTTCATCATTATCATGCTCATTTCCTGTCTCCTTTATATCGGCTGGTTTGTTCTTTCCCTCATTTCCGCTCAATATGGCGTTGGGCCAGGGTCTCCATCAGCTTGTCGAACGGCTTGTTGAACTTCTCGACACCTTCATCCTCAAGCTGCTGGGTCACCTTATCTATATTGATGCCGAGTTCCGGAAGCCGTTCCAACACCCAGCCGGACTGCTCGAGATCTTCTTCTATCCTGGGTTTTGGATCGCCGTGGTCGCGGTATGCGTTGAGAGTTTCAACCGGGACAGTGTTGACCGTATCGGGCCCGATGAGCGCCTCAACGTATTTGACGTCGCTGTATTCCGGGTTCTTGGTGCCGGTACTGGCCCAGAGGACGCGCTGGACGCGGGCGCCCTTTTCACTTAATTCGACGAACCGTTCATCATTGAATATCTCCTTGAAAATCTGGTAGGCAGTCTTAGCGCAGGCAATTGCGGTCTGGCCGCGCAGCTTTTCCGCGATGTCCGCCTTCCCATTTCCCCTCTCGATTTTTTTTTCCAGCAGCGGATCCACCAGTGTATCAATCCTGCTCAAGAAGAAACTGGCCACAGAAGCCACATGCATAACGGGTTTCCCCAGTGCTGCCCGTGCTTCTATGCCTGCGATGTAGGATTCCGCTACCTGCCAGTAACGAGGCAATCCGAAAAGCAGCGTGACATTGATGCTGATTCCTTCGCTGGTGAGCTGCCGGATTGCGGGCAGTCCTTCGAGTGTGGCCGGCACCTTGATGAAGATGTTGGGCCGGTTCACCTCAAGCCACAGACGCCGGGCTTCCTCTATCGTGCCTTTCGTGTCGTGAGCAAGATGGGGATTGACCTCCAGGCTGACATAACCATCCTTGCCGTCAGTCCTGTCATAAAGCGGACGGAACTCGTCTGCGGCGCTTTGCACATCGTGAATACTGATGGCTTCGTAGATTTCCTTGGCGCATTTCCCATTTCGAACCATGCTTTGAATGTCAGCGTCGTAATCATTGCTCTCCAAAATCGCCTTCTCAAAGATGGCCGGATTCGATGTCATGCCACGCAGTCCGTCCTCATCGATCAGACGCCTGAGCCCGCCACTGGTGATTAGATCACGCCGGATGTAGTCCAGCCAGATGGACTGTCCGAGTTTTTCCAATTGCCTCAGATGATTGTCCTTCATGAAATTTCTCCTTGTCCCCGTTCCAGTTCATTCATCAATCCATGTAAGCTTAAAGCTTGTACTCCAGCCCAGGCAATCAGTTCCAAAAGTTAATTTTGATATTGCCTCAGCTGCCTTCATCCAGTTTTTTGCCAGGATCATTCTCAGCTGCATTTCTTTCTGCTGCCCTGCCCCTGTTCCAGACGACAGACACATCCATCAGGGAATTGATCTTTCCCACAAGAGACACTCCACTGGTTATGGCATTTCTGAGAAGCTCCATTTCATTGCTGTCCAGCTTTTTTTCAGCATCCACTTCCAATGTCTCCAGATAACCTGTAATGTCAATCAAAGACGAACGCATATCATGGACAAGCATCTGTGTCAACTTATCCTGCAGATCCTCCAGCTTTTTCAGCTTTTCACAATTCTCCTCCAATTGGCGGTTCCGGTTCTCCAGTTCAATCTGAATCCGACGAAGTTCCAAATGCGTGTATACCCTTGCCTCCACTTCTTCCAGCTGGAACGGGTTCGTCACGTAGTCCACGCCACCCGTATTGAACGCTTTCACCTTGTCGATCGTTCCATCCATGGCACTGATGAAAATAACGGGGATGTCCTTCAGCACCGCATTCGCCTTGAGTTGTGCGCAGAGCTCGTAGCCGTTCATTTCAGGCATGTTTATATCGAGCAGGATCAGGTCGGGCACTTCATCGAGGGCGACCTGCAGCGCCATCTTGCTTTTGGAAACCGTCCGCGTCTTGTACCCCCGCTCCGAGAACATCTTCTCCAGCAACAGCAAGTTGGCCGGCAGGTCGTCAACGATTAGTATGCTGGATGATATCCTACTGTCTGACCCCTTGGATTCGGTTATGTCTTTCATTTTTTCATTCCTTATTTGCTAATCCTTATGGGAACCTCTAAAAATTCACATTTGGCGCGTTGCGGAAGATTTTTGAAAGGTCAAGAAGAATTTCTGAACTGAGGTGTATCCAAGGCGATACGCCGAGTGAAGAACATTCTTTCTTGAGCCAAAAAGATCCGCAACCCTTGAGGCAACAAGTTCTTATGGATTCTGGCTTCGTCCGAAACTCAGTCACAGTCCATTTCAGGGCTGCTCCTGAATTCCACTCCTCGCCATAAGTCCATAATTTATTGTTGCGCGCCATATGTCAATTTTTAGAGGTTCCCTTATCCAGTAATCCATCCTTCACAGTCTTGTTTTTGAATATTCCAGCGCCACTCTCAGGGTGTCCATGAACTCCTTGACCTTGATAGGTTTTGTTATATAGCGGAAAAATCCCGCCTCCAAACACTTCTCAATATCGCGCGGCATGGCATTGGCGCTGAGCGCAACGACGGGTATGTGCGCGGTTGCCGGATCGTCTTTCAGGATCTTCATGGCTTCGATTCCGCTGATGCCAGGCAGGTTGATGTCCATCAGGATTACATTAGGGAGCGCGGAACGGGCTAGCTCGATGCCGAGAGTTCCATTCACCGCGGTCAACAGCCGGATGTCCGGGGAACGCCCGATGAGCTGCTTCACCATACTCATGTTTGCCGGGTTGTCTTCAATATATAGAAGGGTATGCTGCTGCGCGCCGTCCGGCAATTGCGGCAGGACAAAGGTTTCAATTTCGCTTTCAACGCTTTTGACTTCAAGCTGGGGAGCTTCCGCTGATCTCAGTTCGCACCAGAACATGCTTCCCTCTCCCACCTTGCTTTCCACGCCGAGCACGCCATCCATAAGTTCGGTCAGACGCTTGGTCACGACCAGTCCAATCCCCGTGCCAGCCACGGCGCTCGCCTCCTGCCCGAGACGGTTGAACGGCTGGAACAGCTGCGCAATCTTCTCGGGAGGCAGTCCCGCGCCCGTGTCCTTGACGCTGATGCGGATGCGTTCGGGCGCGCTCGCCGTGCAGTCAACGACCACGGCCCCTCCCTCCCTGTTGTATTTGATCGCGTTTGAAAGAAGGTTGATGATAATTTGCTTAAACCTGGTCCTGTCGGCTTTGACATATAACTGCTTTTCGAAACTGGGGAAGGTCACACGGATGCCACGCTGCTGGGCCTGAGGCTCCATCATTGCCTGGCATTCGGACATGATCTCGGACAACGACACTGATTCAGGCGACAGCAGCACCTTTCCTGACTCGATCACGGTAAGGTCCAGGATTTCATTGATCAGCTTCAGCAGGTGCCATCCCGCCTGGAGGATCTGCCCGATATTTTCCTTCTGGGAGACCGTGGGCTCCGGATGGGCCGAATCCATAAGCTGCGCAAATCCAAGTATCGCATTGAGCGGGCTGCGGAGCTCATGGCTCATGCTGGAAAGGAAATCTGATTTTGCGAGGTTGGCTTTATCCGCATAAGACCTGGCCATCTCCAGCTCGACGTTGTATTTCTGCAGCACCAGATCCAGCCGTTTGCGCTCAGTGACGTCGCGCGCAACGGCAAACACTCCTTGAAGTCTCCTGTCACGGTCGTAAAATGTCGTCGCGTTGCAGGACACCACGGTTTCCCTGCCGTCCCTGGCACGTGCTGTAAGCTCGTAATTGATGATTTTCTTTTCGTTCAACGCCAGCTTGATGCCAGCTTCAGCCCGTTCCGGATCTGTAAAGTAATTCTTGAACGGCGCACCAATCAACTCGTCGCGAGTGCAGCCAGTGAGATCCTCCATCTGCTTGTTGATATCTGTAATTATGCCGGAAGAATTGGTAGTTATCAGCGCATCGATGTTGGATTCGATGAGGGAACGCGTGTAGAACTGCTGGTCGCGCAGGCGCTGATCAAGGAGCTTCTGCTCCGCCTCGATCTGTTTGCGCGCGGTATTATCCGTGCCGATCAGCAGATAGCCGATGATGGCATTCTGTGAATCGCGCAGCGCCGTGACCGATACCACCGCCGGAAAGCGGCTGCCGTCCTTGCGGATGTATGTCAGCTCGTAGATGTCCTCGATGCCACGCGAGGCCTTGAACACCAATGCCTCAAATCCCGGAGTAATCGGGGTTCCGAGCTCGACGCTCAACGACTTGGCGCGCGCTATCACTTCCTGCGGGTCGGAGATGTCGGCAGGCGTGATCTTGTTCATCACTTCTCCGGCACTGTAGCCCAGCATGCGCTCGGCACCTACGTTGAAGATCTGGATGACACCCTTCGCATCGGTGGCGATGCTCGAAAAGTTGGCGCTGTTGAATATTGCCGCCTGCAGGGCGCCGCCCTTGATCAGCGCCTCCTCCGCCATCTTGCGGGCGGTGTTGTCGGTACCAATCAGCAGATAGCCGATTATGGCGTTTTGCGCATCCCGCAGCGCAGTGACCGATACTACCGCCGGAAAGCGGCTGCCGTCCTTGCGGATGTAGGTCAGCTCATAGATGTCCTCGATGCCACGCGAGGCCTTGAACACCAGCGCCTCGAATCCCGGAGTGATCGGGGTTCCGAGTTCGACGCTCAACGACTTGGCGCGGGCGACCACTTCCTGCGGATCGGAGATGTCGGCCGGAGTGATCTTGTTCATCACTTCTACGGCGCTGTAGCCCAGCATGCGCTCGGCGCCTACGTTGAAGATCTGGATGACACCATTCTCATCCGTGGCGATGCTCGAAAAATTGGCGCTGTTGAAAATTGCCGCCTGCAGGGCGCCGCCCTTGATCAGCGCCTCTTCAGCTATCTTCCGCACGGAGCTGTCACGTAGAATCACAATGAAGTGCCCCAGGGAGCCCAGCCACATTTCACTTACCGTTATTACCAACGGAAAAACGCTGCCATCCTTTCTGCGCCCCTCGACCTGGCGAACGAAACCGACAGCACGCTCCTCTTTGCCCGCATCGAGGAAAATATTGCCTTTGCCTCGATCGAGTTCGGGTATGAGCAGGCTGGGATTTTTTCCTGCGAGCTCTTTGGCGGAATAGCCAAACATCCGCTCGGCAGCCGCGTTGACTGTCTCGATGACAGTACCGCCGGCCTGCAGCGTGATGATGCCGTCCACCACGGTATTGAGGATCTTCTGGATCACTGCAGTACTGTCGCGCAAGGCCTGCTGCGCCGCATATTCCTTGGTGACATCGCGGAACACCAGTACGACACCGACCATCCTGCCATCGCCGTCGCGAATAGGCGCACAGCTGTCGGCGATAGCGCATTCGCCGCCGTCGCGTGCAATAAGGATGGTGTGGTTCGCCAGGCCCTGTATCGTGCCATGCGCCAATGTCTCCTTTACTGGTATTGCGGCAGGCTGACGGGTTTCCTGGTTGATGATGTGGAAGATCTCGTCAATCGGACGGCCTGCGGCCTCGGCATGTGTCCAACCGGTGAGTTTTTCGGCAAGGCTGTTCAGAAGCGTCACACGCCCTTCGGCATCGGTGGTTATAACTGCATCGCCGATGGATTTGAGCGTAACGGAGAGCTTTTCCTCGCTGATCCGCAAGTTGACATTGGCCCACAGCAGTTTTTTATTAATCTCCTCCTGGCTCTCGAGCAGGCGCTGTGTTTTGACATGTACTAAGCTCCTGAACCGCTGTTTTATTTCCAGGGATATCAGATATGCGAACAAAATTGCACAGAACAGCGTAAGAAAACTGACTGCGACAATAATGGCGAACATATAGCGCATGTTCGACTCGAACTCTGCATCGTGCTGCACCAGCTCTGCTTCTTGTATCTGGATGAAGCTACTCATCTCGGTACGGATTGAATCCATCAACTCTTTTCCCCGCCCATTGCCCATGGCCGCCTGTACGGCATCCATGTCATTCCTGCGGCGCGACCCAATGGCATGGGACATTTCCGTCAATTTGGCATCAATCAATTCAGCCAGTGCATCCAGACGTTTATCGGCTGCACTGGTCAAGACATCATGATGCAATCCTTTAAGATGGGCGCTCGCATTATCGTGCACGGCCAGATACGGTGCCAGAAACTCCTCGTCACCTGTAAGGGCATAGGCCCGGTGTCCAACATCGGCCTCTTTCAATGCGGACAGCAAAGTGTCCGCCTGGTGTATTACTTCGTAGGTATGCTTCCACTCCGCAGCCGCATCCTTGATTTGACGGAAAGCCCAGAACGATATCACGACCAGTGCAGCCAGCATGACTGCTCCGGCAAACAACGCAACATTTATCCTAGTTATTTTAACCATGTATAAACCTTCCTCAGCCAACTAAATTCACCAAGCACCAAAGTCCAAATATCAATCAAGGAGACCAATCAATTATTTATTATTAGCAGCGCATGTCCACACCTTGCTTTCCTGCAGCAGCAACCACCTTTGCTGAACCGACGGCTGCTACTTGGTTCTGATCTCTCCGACTGTCATAAGGTTCTTCACGCTGGTCACGCCATGGATGTCGACAACTAGTTTGGTGATCAGGGCCTTCTCGGCCGCGTTCCTGGCAATGCCGGTCAGCGTGACTTCGCCGTTCCGTGCTTCAACCCTGGTCTTCATGGAGCTGGTCGAACGATGGACTCTCAACTCAGCCTTGACCTGTGCGATGACGGATGCATCATCAATTTTATCGCCAACAGTCCGCTCCTCCAGCTCGGGCGCCACCGCCACCGTCATCTCATTATTCACATCTTTCACTCCATCGATATCTTTTGCATACTCGGTGGTCAGCTCCTTCTGGGCAGCGCTTGTCGCCTCGCCTTTCAGCGTAACAAACCCGTCCAGCACATCGACGATAGTCTTGCTGTAGGTGACGTTGCGGTGAAACAGGAGGGAGAACTTCACTTTCCTGCCTATCCACGTATCCGCGTTGACTGCGGCAACTTCAGCCGCCGTCGACAGTTGATTGTCCACGCTGACGACCCCGGGCAGGTTCGTCACGGTCTCCTGGGCCAGCGCCTTGTAGGATTCGTCGGGCACGGTACCGGACAGCACGGCGGCACCATTCTTTGCCGAAACCTTCACCGCATCGCCCTTGAGATATGTCTGGTAGACGTAGGTCTCCTTGAACGACTCCTCGATCCTGCCATCCGGCACCGGCTGGCACAGAGACGCACTGCCCACGGATGTTCCGGCAGCCTCAAATGCGTTCTGGCAGATTGCATCCTGCTTCATTCAACCACCTTCTTCCATTTATTGTTCCGCCTATGGGGGCTCCCCAGCAGTTAGAGGCTGCTCGAAAAGGTATAATAAAAACACCCCTTGCGAGGTTAACTACAAACAAACTCATTATTTTTGAGTCGAATTCGTTCGTAGTCAAGCTCGCAAGAGCTGTTCCAGGGGACCCTTTCGAGCAACGTCCAGCCAAGCTGTTTTTCCTGAGTTTCAGAGGTTCCCTTAATTCTCTGTCGTTAGAATCTCCATTGATTGAATATTAATCCATGGCCGGGCTGCCTGCCATGGTGGAAAACCCTACCGGAACACGGGGGGAAACCCTACTTTTAGTATTTGCTGATTGAAAGAATTGGGGGTTGGGATAAATCAGGACGAATGATGAATAATCGAACAGCCGAATTACGAAGTGGAAGCAGAGTCATCCATGGAACGGCATTGTGTTATTTTATTCTTATATTCCTGGTCATTTGCGAATTGGCGTACAGGATGGTCTCAGCATTAGTGGCATGAGCTGGGTTGGTGGCCAGATGGTTGTAGTCCCGACGTAGGTGCCGCCGGAACGGGAAAAAGGCCTGAAGCCATCCGGCAAACCTTGACTTCACATTCTTTCCAGACTATCTATCAGCTTGAATTCAGAGCTCGCAAGTGAAAAGAACATGGTCACATAGAGACATTTTCTTAAAAAACTCATCTGTTCCCCCTATGACATGTTTCTTCTCGATATAGGCTTTTATCTCATGATTTTCCAGCACAGGCATGGTTCCGGGAAAACAGGCCGATTCCCGGACCTGCAGGAATTCCGGCCTCCGGTTCGGTCTCAGGCCTGGTGATAATCTTTTTCATTTCCTTTAATTTCAAGTAATCGTCAAGCATTATCTTGATCCTCATTGTCTCGGACATGTTCTGGACCGGCATCGAAGAATATATCTTTCCGGAAACCTTCATTATCTGGAACCTCTCTTCATCCGACATTGCATCCCTGGCCGCGGAGGCTATCTGCGACAGGTAATCCTTCTCCCTCATGCTCACGCTCAGGATCTGGATCTTCCTGCCATTGACCGAGATAAAAAGTCTGACGTAATTCCTGTAGACCATGAATACCCAGAAGGCGGATGCCAGGACAGGAAATATGGAAATGGCGCCTGCAGGCAGCCAGAAGATTTCGGGGATAAAGCTGAGAAACGCAAAAGTCGAAAGAGAGGCAAAGAAGGCAAATATGGAAAATGCGAACTCCACACATCTGAAATTCAAGCCAACACTTTTAATCCTGCCTATGGGCACTGTGATATGCTCGCATGTGACTCTGGTATTCGTGACCTTCGATTTTCCATCGTCGTAATAGATTTTTTCTCCTATCCCATTCGTAGCCATTGCAGCTCCATACTTGTTTTTATGAACTTTGCTTCAGAGTCATCCCTCTTATAATTCAAAGACTTGATGTTTCATCAGTATAACTCTTCTCTATTTCTATTCCGGAAACATGAAATTTCGTTCCGGACAGAACCAGATAGATGATCGCCGACTCGGTTCCCTTTGGACATGTCGCCTTCAGCACGACATTTTTATTGTCATCATTATCGCAGACGAACGCGATTGAAGCCGGAATACCATTGAAGGAAGGTAGAAGTCCGGCTGCGTTCTTCATCAGGATTTCCGCCTTTTCCGGGTTGTAGTAATCTTTTTCCGAGAAATTCCCGGTGAGAAAGCCGTTGACAAAATTCTCGGCTCTTTTGAAATCCCCAGCCTTGAGATAAGACGAAGTGCAGCCACGAGCCGATGCAAAGACATTCTGATACAGGCTGAAGCACATGAAAACACCTGCACATGCAAAGAAAGCGGAAGCCATCACCGGAGACATCCTATGGTAAAGGGCCGTTCCCCTGGAGGGATACGTGTTGATCTCCTTCTTCCTCTCAACCGCCGATTTTATTGAATTGCTTAGATGCTTGCCTGAATTTTTCCTGTCAAGCTCCTGTTTTTTCTGTGCAGCTACATGCACAGACATCTTCATATTCCTTATTTCATTTAAGATGCTCATAACTGCCTGCCCTATGAAATACATTAATGTTTCCTGGCATTCACTATGTCAGACATGCTGAAGCCGTGAACACCAACCTTAAATATTCCTGTTCATTGGCCATGAAACCAAAGCATGTCGCGGTTGGTTCCAAATTGGATCTCCTTATACCTGAGCGAGTCCGAGTGCCCGTCCCAATACGAGAGGTTTGCAAGCCCGTTGTGCCGCGCATTCAAGAGCAACCATGGCTGTGCTGCTCCAGGATCCACCGCAGCGGCCCTGTCAGCACCATGGTCTCCAGGACAGCTGAGTGTCCAGGTCTGGTCATAACCTGATCCTACCGGTGTCAGCGCATCAACCATTTGCATGACGTCGGCGGGATGCTTGATGCCGTGCATCCTGGTCATTTGCGAATTGGCATACAGGATGGTCTTGGGATCGGTGGCGTGTTTCGGGTTGGTGGCCAGATGGTTGTAGTTCCGCCCGTAATCACAGGGGGCGTTGGCACTGGTCGGAAACACCGTCCGTTCCGCAGCGGGACAACGGAGAATATTATAATTCTTGATGTAATTCTGGAAAGTCTCTGTCCAGTATACAGTCGTACCGTAAGTGGCACCGGATAAGGCAACATAGGGAATGTTGTTCTTATTGTCATCTGCATACATGGCTATTGAGAGGTTGATTTGCCTGGTGTTGCTTATACAGCAGCTCTGTTTGGCAACACCTTTGGCCTTTGATACCGCCGGAAGAAGCAACCCGACAAGAATGGCTAATATGGCTATGACCACCAGCAGTTCGATAAGCGTGAATTTATTTCCGATTCCCGATTTCCAATTTCCAATTTTCGATCTTGAATCAACAATTTGACCTTTCATAATGCTTTCTCCTATATTATCTTGTTCTTGTTTCATCTTCAGATTCCGGAGTTGTCCTCCATTTTGCCCCGGAAATTTTTTCAACCATCTTCGATCCTGCAAGGATCCCGACGATCCCTGCCCCGCCCGCAAGACATCCCATACAGCCGTTGCACCTTGAAAGGCAGCTTCCTGCAAGAATCGAGCCGACTGCGGCGGCAGATCCCATGGCGCCATACATGACTCTCCTCCCGAGAGACACCGGTGCCGGCACGGTCTTTGATTCCTCAACCCTCATTTTATCGCTCCTCCCGGACATTCGTCCTTGCACTTGCCGCATGATATGCACGAGAACTGGCTGATCCTGACATCTTCCTTGTCCTTGACGATGGCCCAGGCGGGGCATACCTCGCTGCATGCCCCGCATCCGGTGCAGTTCGCCTTTTCAATCTTGATTCTCCGGAACCCGAGCTTTGCGCCAATAGCGTTTACAAGAGAGTCGATCGCGCCTACAGGGCACATGAAGTTGCAGTAGCCGCGCCCGCCTTTGGACCAGATTCCCAGAACTACAAAAAGAGATGTGCTTAAAAACCCTGTCGATGTGAAAAAGAAAGCCACGCTTCCAGCACTGAATGGAGCAGTGAGAATATTGGGCACGAGCGAGAAATTGCAGAAATTGCAGCAGAGAGTCCCGATCCCCAGCAGCGGCGCCAGCAGGAAGATCAGGAAATACCCGTACCGCACCGCAGGAGCGGAAATGCCCGTGTAATTTATCTTCACCTTTTCCGGCACAAGCTTGGAGGCGATCTCACTCGTTCCGCCTATCGGGCAGAGACGCCCGCACCATAGGCGTCCGAAAAAGAATGTCACGGCGAGTACCAGCGCGGTCAGGGCCACACCCATGAATGTGACAAAAAAGATGTAGGAGGCGGGCGGAAGCTTCATGAACATCCTCATGCACCAGGTCCCGCAGAATTTAGCCTCGCCGGAGAACTGCGGCAACAGGCTGAGAGGTGGAAGGAAAAGAAGTATTCCAGCGAACAGTATCGCATAGCGGATCCTGGCAGCCCTGCTGAGAGACTTGAATTTGCTTATTATGTTCATTTGTCAGACCCTCCACGGGAATATGGTTTGCTCCCGGATGGGCGGCCTGAACTGGAAGCCTCTGCCCCGTCATGGCAGGCTGGATCGGCAGGCTTTCCGGCATTTGCGGGTTTGCCACCACCCTTTGCTCTCGGATCGGAAATATCCACAGGGACGGACAGAACTCTGCGCCCCTGGCTGTCGGTCAGCACGATATTGCATTTTACCGCCGGCAGGATTCTTGCCGCGAATTTCGCAGGTTCAGCGTTGAATAGCTCCCTGCAGTCCATGGAGCAGAAATGGTAGACTTTGCCATCGAACTCAGTCATGATATCTGATTCCGGTGATTCCACCCACATGTCGCATATCGGATCCTTCTCAGGCGGTTTGAATATCACATAGAAAGCAATCTTATCATTCTGCACCCCGTATATGGTATTGCCCTTTATCCTGGGCCAGTGGCGTATCCCGATATCTATAGCGGAAGGATTTTTCACAAGGATTTGGTAGGGCGGCGTGTTCTTGCCTTCAACCGATATCTTGAGATCTTCCTTCCGGTCAAGCTTGACATTGCTGGTCACCAGAACGCTGCAACGCTCTTTCCCGTATGAGAAATGAGCCCCGTGCATGGCCTTGCCTCCCTCGGGGTTGGCCACGGAAACAACATGCGAGGAATCACCCGGGCGGTATGAGGCCAACGCGGTGAAGATCAGCGTGGATGCAATGAATGTCGACGTCAGTACAACTTTTCTACGAAATTCCATCTTCCCCTCCTGCGATGAATATAATTCTGCTTCTTTCTTCTAGTCTAGCTTTCCTGCCTTCCTTCAGCCATAGGTAAAAACCCTACTGGACAACGGGGAAAAACCCTACCATGCCATCGATCAACCGGCGCATCCGCCTATTGAAGCGTGGAAAATGCCGGACTGCTCCTGAAGAACGAACTTACAATCGTATTGAGCTTGTCGGACAGGACTTCATGCTTCTCCGCCGCCCGCGCCTCGAGGAACTTGCACAGCCTGTGGTCTTCCACCTTGATATGGTTCACGAACCAGTTTACTATTACATAATTCAGTTTGATTGCCGTTTCATGGGGGCTTTTGTTCATCTTGAGCGCCATATCCATCCCTTCGATCTCCTTGCGGAACGAATCGTGTATGTTCTTGTGCATGCCATATTGCGGATAGTCATACGCCCTCATCGCAGACTCCTCCATTGAAAAGTGTTCAACTATGTAGTATCTCAGGAAGGAAAAGGAGTCCAGGATGATCTCATTGTCCTCGGACTTTATCGAACTGTCGAGAAGTGTGTTGACCAGGCGGATGAATTCCCTGTGCTGCCGGTCGATCACCCCGATACCAGTGTCGAGCTCGCTCTCCCATTCTATTTTCACATATTTCATGCTGGCACCTCTTACTGTACTGTAGATTGTTTTCATATCCGCTCCGGACGCAAGGCCGTATCCTGTCCTTTTCCTCCACTTATCATACTGTCATATGGATGCTTCCTGTATGGGGAATAACCCTATGCATGCGTGGGGGAAATCCCTACTGTGATCTGGAGATTGGGGGATCTGGAGATTGGGGGATCTGGAGATTGGGAGATCTGGAGATTTGAAGATTTGAAGATTTCCGGGGAAGAATGAATAGCGAATCTTCTAACGGACCGCCAGCACCTCCCGACGCACTTCGTGGCCGGGATCTGCGACCTGCTGGCAGATTCTCTTCCTCTCCTTAACTCCCACACCGATGCCGGCAGAGGTGCCGGCGTACCATGCTCTTCCCGGACCGCCAGCCCTCCCGACGCACTCCGTGGCCGGGATCTGCGACTTGCTGGCAGATTCTCTTCCTCTCCTTCACTCCCACACCGATGCCGGCAGGGGTGCCGGCGTTCCATGCTCTTCCCGGACCGCCAGCACCTCCCGACGCACTTCGTGGCCGGGATCTGCGACCTGCTGGCAGATTCTCTTCCTCTCCTTAACTCCCACACCGATGCCGGCAGAGGTGCCGGCGTACCATGCTCTTCCCGGACCGCCAGCCCTCCCGACGCACTCCGTGGCCGGGATCTGCGACTTGCTGGCAGATTCTCTTCCTCTCCTTCACTCCCACACCGATGCCGGCAGGGGTGCCGGCGTTCCATGCTCTTCCCGGACCGCCAGCACCTTTGCTGGCAGATTCTCTTCCTCTCCTTCACTCCCACACCGATGCCGGCAGGAGTGCCGGCGTTCCATGCTCTTCCCGGACCGCCAGCACCTTTGCTGGCAGATTCTCTTCCTCTCCTTCACTCCCACACCGATGCCGGCAGGGGTACCGGCGTACCATGCTCTTCCCGGACCGCCAGCACCTTTGCTGGCAGATTCTCTTCCTCTCCTTCACTCCCACACCGATGCCGGCAGGGGTGCCGGCGTTCCATGCT
>MHBI01000035.1 GCA_001804815.1 Lentisphaerae bacterium GWF2_50_93 | reverse complement strand
AAACATGGAGCGGGTCAGGGAACGGCAGTTGAACAGGAAGAAGAGTTCCCCAATCACAAGGACACCGGCGGCGACGGTCCGGGCCTGATTGATGGAAGCGCCGTTCCTGCTCTCATACAGGAAAAGGCCGAAAATTCCCATCACAAGAAGAGACCCTATGAAAACAGTGCGTATGGCGAGTGACCTGGTCATTATGGGCAGCGCAGGATTCCTGGGAGGCGCCTTCATGATGCCAGGCTCCTTTGGCTCGAACGCCAGCATCATGCCGAGACACAGGGCCGTCGACATATTCACCCACAGTATCTGGACGGGAAGTATTGGCAGGGCGATTCCTGCGAAGACCGCAACGATTATGGCCAGCGCCTCGCCAAGATTTGTCGGCAGCGTCCATACGATGAACTTCGTCAAATTGTCATAGACGCAGCGCCCTTCCTCGACGGCGGCCTCTATCGATGCGAAATTGTCATCGGTCAGCACCATGTCGGCGGCCTCCTTTGAGACTTCCGTGCCGGTGATCCCCATGGCTATGCCGATATTGGCCTGCTTCAGGGCTGGTGCGTCGTTGACACCGTCACCGGTCATCGCGACCACATACCCGCGGGACTGCAGGGCTTTTACAATCCGCAGCTTCTGCTCCGGAGTGACACGTGCGAACACGCTTGTATTTTCCACGCAGTCCTCCAGTTCCCCATCGCTGAGCTTTTCAATATCCCTGCCGGCAATCGCCAGAAGCTCGGCTTTTTCATCCTTTGAGGATGGATCCTTCTTCAATCCAAGCTGCAATGCAATCGCCTTTGCCGTAAGAACATGGTCGCCAGTAATCATTTTAACCCTGATACCCGCGAGATGGCATTTCTTTACCGCTTCAATCGCTTCTTTCCGGGGCGGGTCAATCATTCCCTGCAGACCGAGAAAGGTAAGGGAAGCGGTTATGTCATCATGAGAGAGCTTCTCCTTTGCCGAAGGTGAAATGACTCGCGCAAAAGCCAGCACCCTGAGCCCGTTCCCAGCCAGTTTTTCAACCTGTTTCATGATTGCATCAGACGAAAGCGGCTCAAGATTTCCAGAGTCATTCATCTGATCAACGCATTTTTCGATTATTTTCTCCACGGAACCCTTCAGATATATGACGCTGCTTCCGTTTTCCAGTGCATGAAGAGTCGCCATGTACTGGTACTCGGACTCGAACGGGATGGAATCTTTCCGGGCGAGGCTGGGAATGCCTTCCGGGAAAAGCACGAGCCCCTTGCCAGCCGAGACAATCAGGGCGCCTTCCGTAGGATCACCCTCGACAATGTACGACTCGTCCTTCCGGACGACACGGCTGTCGTTGCAGAGCAGTCCGGCCGCCAGGCATTCCTTCAGGGCCTTCGAGGGGATTTCAGGATTTCCTCCTTCCGCGATCTCAATCTTCCCGTCCGGATCATAACCTGTCCCGGATACCCGGTAAGATCTTCCTCCGCTGAAAACTTCCTGGACGGTCATCTTGTTTTCTGTCAACGTGCCCGTCTTGTCAGAGCATATGACACCGGTGCTTCCAAGAGTTTCCACAGCGGGCAGCTTGCGTATGATGGCGCGTCTGGAAGCCATGCGCGAGACGCCAATGGCCAGGGTGATTGTAACAGCCGCGGGAAGCCCCTCTGGGATTGCGCCTACGGCCAGTGCTACAGCCGCCATGAACATGTCGATGAACTTCTCCCCCCTCAGCATTCCTACTGCGAGAGTAATTACCGCGAGTCCTAGAATGACATATAGAAGGAAATGACTGAACTGGGCTATCTTTATCGTCAGGGGGGTCGCCAGATCATCTGCGCTTGATATCAGCTCCGAAATGCGTCCGACTTCCGTGCTGTCGCCGGTGGCGACAACGATCCCATGAGCCTGTCCGTAGGTTACAAAGGTTGACGCATATGCCATGTTGGTGCGATCTGCAAGGACCGTGTCCTCGTTGAGGGCGCCTGTTTTCTTCTCGACCGCCACTGATTCTCCGGTAAGGGCCGATTCGTTCACCTGCAGATCACGGATATCGACAAGCCTGATGTCCGCAGTCACCTTGTCGCCGGAGGAAACTACGACAATGTCCCCCGGGACGAGTTCGGTTGAAGGAATCTGCTCTTTTTTTCCATTCCTCAGGACCGTGGTCTGGGCGGTCATGGAACGGGAAAGCGCCTCAAGAGCCTTCAGGGCCTTTGACTCCTGGAGAAAGCCAATTATGGAATTGACAAATACTACGCTGAATATGACTGAGGCGTCGACCCATTCCTTGAGGCAAAGGGTCACAAGGGTTGATGCCAGCAGGATATAGACCAGGGGCTGATGGAACTGGAGGAGGAATCTCAGCCACGCCGGAGTCCCTTTCTTCGGCGTGATCTGGTTAAGTCCGTATTGTTTTCTCCTCTTTTCCACCTCTTCAGAAGAAAGTCCGACTGCTGCATCGGTACCAAGAATCTTCAGAACTTCGGATTCCTGTATTGCGTGCCATTTTTCCATAGATGAATTTTTATTCTGCGGTGTCATGCCCATCAGCCTTCCTTGTTTCCTTAACCATTTTCCATGCTGACCGTAGAATATAGTTATGTACAAATCATTTGCAATATTTCAGCAGATCGGAAAATGATAGTTTGTAAATATCAATTTTGCAAACTATCATAGTTTCTAAACTTGGAAGGTAAAGGAGGTTTTTATGAATGCCGAACTCATATACGATAATAAAAAAATCAACTTGAATGTTTTGACCGGGACAAACAACGAAATTGCAATCGACATAACAGGACTGCGCAATGACACAGGCCTGATCACGTATGATCCCGGATACCAGAATACCGGCTCCTGCCAGAGCGCAATCACCTTCATAGACGGCGAGAAGGGAATCCTGAGATACCGTGGAATCCCGATAGAGCAGCTTGCCGAGAAATCCTCATTCATCGAGGTCTCATATCTCCTAATATATGGCAAGCTGCCGAACCGCGCCGAGAGGGCTGCATTCTCGGAACGCCTCTCGCTCAACGCCCTCCTCCACGAGGACATGCTCCATTACCTCGGCAACATACCGCCGACGGCGCATCCCATGGCCCTTCTCAGCAACATGGTCAACTCCCTTTCCGTGTATTATCCCGGATTCTACGTCGAGGATTATAACAATGAGACATTCAACATGATGGCAGCAAGGCTGATTTCCAAGATAAGGACCATCGCCGCCTTCTCATATAAGAAATCCATCGGAGAGCCTTTTGTCTATGCAAGGGAGGACCTCCTGTATGTGCAGAATTTCCTCAATATGATGTTTTCGAGCCCTGTAAAGAGCTACCATCTCGATCCGGACATCATCCGTACGCTTGAAGTGCTGCTGATCCTCCACGCCGACCACGAACAGAACTGCAGCACCTCCACCGTCAGGCTTGTCGGTTCAAGCAAGGTAAACCTCTATTCGTCGATATGCGCCGGAATCTGTGCGCTCTGGGGACCTCTCCATGGCGGCGCCAACCAGCAGGTGATTGAGATGCTTGAATCAGTGCGCAATTCAAAGCTTTCACCGAAGGAATGCATTGAAAGGTCGAAGGACAAGAAGAATCCGTTCAGGCTCATGGGGTTCGGCCACCGCGTCTACCGCAACTACGACCCGCGCGCGAAGATATTAAAGGAATATGCGAAGAAACTACTCGCCAAGAGGAAGGTTGTAGATCCTCTGTTGGACATTGCGATGCAGCTGGAGGAGCTCGCGCTGTCGGACGACTACTTCATTGAGAGGAAGCTCTATCCCAACGTCGATTTCTACAGCGGTTTCCTGTACAGGCTCATAGGAATCCCGACGAACATGTTCACGGTAATGTTCGCCATGGGGCGCATGCCCGGCTGGATTGCACATTGGAAGGAAATGCACGACAGCGTCCCGTTCAAGATTGGAAGGCCGCGCCAGCTCTACATTGGCGAGCCGCTGGCGGACTATGTGCCTGTGGACAAGAGGAAATAATACTACTGCAGTGTGTCCGTTTTTCCGACGATCCTGGCCATTGCCAGGAACTGTTTGACTGTCAGCTCCTCCGCCCTCGCGTTCATGCTGATTCCCATGGAGGCATATGCCTTTTCAACCTCCTCCTTCGCGAAGGCCGCCGCAACCTGCTTGAACATCATCTTGCGGCGCTGGGAGAATGCGGCGCGTACCAGCTTGTGGAGGATCTGCCTGTCGCCGGGACAGGGGAATTCCTCCCGCCTTGTGAATTTGACTATCGCAGAATCCACTTCAGGGGCCGGGAAGAAAACCTGGGGTGCAACACCCCTGAGATATTCCACAGTATAGACGGACTGGATAAAAACTGACAGGGAACCGTAGTTTTTCGTGCCTGGACCCGACGCGAGACGCATTCCCGTCTCCTTCTGCAGCATGAAGAGCATTCCCGACGGCGGGTTTTCAAGATCAATAATGCGGGCAATGAAAGGACTTGTTATGGAGTAGGGGAGGTTGGCGACAATTCGGAATTCACAGGGCATCAGCTCCTGTATGTCCAGCCTGCATGCATCTCCACGGACAAGCCTGAAATTCGGATTTGAAATACTCCTCTCCAGATAGTCCGCGAGGCGTTTGTCAATTTCTATCGCCGTGACTTTTGCACCGGCTTCAAGGAGCTTGCGGGTGAGGGATCCGAGGCCTGGCCCTATTTCAAGAATAGTTTCGCCGGGCGCAGGAGCCGCCTTCCTGCAGATGAAGTCGAGGAGATTGTCGTCGATCATGAAATTCTGGCCGAAATGCTTGCCAGGAGTCACGCCCAGTTCGGCGAGGATCGGAAGAAGTTCTTTTTTGTTCATAGGAAATTATAAGCCATTAACATCGAACATTCAATCCTCCTCAGTGGAAACATTCGACCTCCACACATGAATTCCCGAGTTTCTCCATCTTCATCCCGGAGGGATGAGAGATAGTAGCCGGGGGTTGAGCCTTGCGATACCCCCCGGATCAAGGTGAAAAACGAATCGCACCCTGAAGGGGTGCCAGAATCATACGTTCTAATAATCATTCAACCCTTCAGGTTGCAAACAAACACGGACTCAAAATCAAATACAGATGCCCTCTCGATGAAATTCCTGAGAAATGCGTATAGTAGTCAGAAGTATAGGTGCCATGCCAATGCCGTTAATTTAAGCACAGCATTATAATAATAATGGTGTTATGATTTATTTATCTTTACGCATGGAATGCGTTAGGTAATAAAGCCTATGGTTTCAACCATAGGTATTGT
>MHBI01000034.1 GCA_001804815.1 Lentisphaerae bacterium GWF2_50_93 | reverse complement strand
ACAGCGTGCGCCAATTGGAAACTTCGGCGTCGGGCTTGCTCGTATCGAACGCCCCATGATTGCCCTTTTCGATCTGGAAAAGGAAGTGGGGGACGCCTGCCTTCCCGTAGGCATCTGAGATCGATACGGCCCACGACGTCGGTGCTCCGGTGTCATCCTTTGCCGTGGCGATAAAACTGGGGGGAGTATCCTTGCCGATCGGGTAATCGCCAACCCGTCGCTTGCCCGGGAACCACGGGGAAAGCATCGCCGCAAAAGCCACCTGTGTTCCGGGGCGCTCGAGGATATCCTCGTCCTTGGGGTTTCCTGCGTCCGGATGGGTGATCAGATTGAGCACGAGGTTCGAGCCGGCGGATGAACCCGCCACGCCGATGCGGTCCGTATCAATCCCGTAGCGCGGGGCGTAGGTCCGGATGAACCGGATTGCCCTCTTGGCATCCATAAGAGAGTATTTTTCGCACTCCTCCGAGCCGGGCACCGTTCGATATTTGAGCATGAATACGACGTAACCATCCTGTAGGAATCCGTCCACCTGCGGGCGCCAATCGGTGCAGATATTCTGGTAGGCGCCGCCGGGACAGAGCATGATCGCCTTCCGGTTGGTTCCCGCCTTCAGCGGTTCCCAGACGACGATCGAGGGGATGCCCCAATTCATAATTGCCGCCCCTTTTTTGCTAGCCAGCTGCCCCTTATGCAATGCCTCGGGGTTGCCGGGGGCGCCGCCATTCTCCCACAGGCGGAATTCGACGGGTGGTTTTGCAAATTCCGAAGGAAAGGGGCGCGGCGCCGGATTGACCTTGTCAACCCCCACCGGAATAGACTTGGAATCGGGTGGAGACAGGACGTTGCCATGCACCGTCGCCTCCGGCAATTTCGGGGCCACCTTGCCTGCGGAACCATCTTGCGCATCGGCTCCGGCTGCTGCGAGCATTGTCACGGCGGCCATCAACATTTTCAATTGTCGAATAGACATTTAATATTCTCCTGTTTTAGATTCAGTTAGAAAGTCACAGCAATCGCAGGGCACCACGAGGTTCCTCCAGAGATCATTTCAATTTATTACCATTTGAAAACCAGAGACATGCATTTCCCGGGATTGTCCCTGAGCCTTAAATATGCGGAAGGGGCTTCTTCAAATGAAACCGGTTTTTCCGCAATGTCGTCGACATTCAGATCCCCGTTTTTAATATTCTTGATTACAGCCAGCCTGTCGGATACAGTCCTGTCAGCGGGCTTCAGGATCAATGCTCCTTCAACAGGAGGGATAAGATGGTTTTCCTCGACATAGGTCGCCAGATAGACAATGCGGGGCCAGAAACCGGCATTCGCCCTTATTGCATCTGGCCTGTAGTCGCAGTCGGCCTTCCTGGACGCCGGCTGCCTCAGAAGGGACGCCGCAAGCTTCACTCCAGATTGAGATGATGACGCTTCAATGACAATGTCCACTCCTCCTGGACAGAAGGAGAGCATCTTCTCGGCAAGATTTTCTGTTTTCGCATTTATTGCTGCAAACACACCGAGTTTCCTGGATTTTTCAAGGCGGTATTCCTCCATGTCGCAGACAATCACTTTCACGCCATGCCACAGCAGCCATCTTGCTGCGAGGATTCCGACAAGTCCCTGTCCTATCACCACGGCAGTTTCACCTTTTGCCGGGAATGCGATCGTCGTACCGCGCCAGGCGATGGCGGCGACTTCCACAGGAGTATAAAGCCATGGATCTGCTCCAGGTGGCAGTTTTACAAGGGCGTCATATCCTGTGACCTTGCAGCTGTGGTGGCTTGCCTGTCCACCCCACAGGCTAGTGTAGCCATCTATCCTTATGGGAGTTCTTCCGCTCACAAGCTCGCCTTTGTCCCAGCCTTTGACATCCTTTCCGACCTCTATCACCTTTCCAACCCATGAATAACCGGGAATGACAGGAAATCTGCCTTTTGACTCCTTAGCTCCGGCGAAGATTCTCAGTTCGGTACCTGGGGATACGAAAGAGAAAATAGTTTCTGTCAACACCTCATCATCTCCGCATTTTGGCAGTTCGAAATTTTTCACTGCCGCCTTGCCGGGCTCCTCAAATACAATTGCCTTCATTTTATTTTGCATCCTATGTCCCTTTATTTTAACTTGCCATCACCATGTAAAATTCTTTGTCGGGATAAGACTGTCATTGCCGGGAACAGTCCGGTTCTCGTACATGTCATATCCCTCGTACAGCAGTGGGCAGCTGAATACTTCAGCATGCCCATCGACGTAGACCACGTTGAGGATCCGCCCATGCGTCAACTGGAGATTCCTGTAATTCTGCCTGAACCACATGGTAAACGCCTTGCCTTTCTCAGCAAACTCGATCATGTCCGACGGTTTCGAGACGTTTTTAAGGGAGATCAACGGTGCATCGCTCCCGATGTAGGTAAAAAGTCCGTATTTCTTTGAGTTGGCCTGGTAGACATGGCTCGCATAGACATTGTTTCTTTTTGGACATCTGGCGATCTGGGGAATACTTGAAGTACTGGATCCGGTAACCACCTTCTGATTGGTATAATTGCCAACTTCAATCTGAGGTTGCCAGTCGTTCGATCCGTTGGCCATGTTTGACTGCAGGGGGAATACTTCGTTGTTGTCGCTCAGATAGGAGAAAAGCGCCATGCCGCACTGCCTCAGGTTGGAAATGCAGTTGCTGGCCACAGCCGCCTCCCTCGCCTGCTTCAAGGCCGGCAGAAGCAGGGCTGCAAGAATTGCGATTATCGCAATCACAACCAAGAGCTCGATGAGAGTGAATGGATTGTAATCCTTCTGGCGTCTTTTTGTTTTCATTATTTCTCCCTCCCAATTACTTTCATCACCAATTGCCGAGTCCCTGCCTACCAGGAAAAACAGCTCCTGGGGATTAAAGTATTATTTCCAACCATGTCATATCCTTCATAGAGCCATGAATAGGCCCTGTACTCCACGTGGCCGTCGAGAAAAAGAATGTTGATAGCCCGGCCATGAGTCAGGGCAATGGCCCTGTAGTCTTGACGGAACCAGTGATACACCTTGTTTCTTTCAGTAAAGGATATCATGTCCGAAGGTCTTGAAATGCGCTTCAGGGATATTGGATTGTGGCTTGGCCATCTGAAAAGCCCATATCCCTGCACGGCATGGGCATGAGAGGCGTAAATCGAACCGGTCTTTGCGCATTTTAGAAATACAGGAGTGTCATTGGGGTGGTCGAAGTAGTCAGCAATGACGCGCAGAGGCAGTGCGACATGGCTCGAATCATATTCCTGCAGCGGAAACACCTCGCTGAAATTGTCAAGATATCCTGCGAGACCAAATCCGCATTGCTTCAGGTTGGAGGAGCAGGCGGTTGAAATTGCCATCTCCCTTGCCTGTTTTAATGCCGGCAAAAGAAGGGCTGCAAGAATTGCGATTATCGCAATCACGATCAGGAGTTCGATAAGAGTGAATGCCTTTTCACCAGCTTGTTCCTTTACAGCTCCCATGACTTCACCTCATTTATTTTCATCGGAAATAAGGGATTACATTTATCATTCAACACAAGATTCGATTACTTCGCAACTCTTTCCATCTTCCCTGGGCATGTCTTATTGAGCCATTCAACAAAACGTTCGCGCCAATGTGAGCCCTCGCCAGTCGAGTCAAAGCTGAAAGCGCGATGCCCGCCCTCTTCGATCACCCAGAGATTGCTCTGGACTCCGGCCTTCTCATAGTTTTTCGAGATTTCAACTGCGAATTTGGTAGGCGCGGCCTTGTCATCCTTTGCAGAAGCTATGAAGGCGGGAGGAGAATCCTTCGAAATAGGATATTCTCCGGCCGGACGGCTGGTAGGCCATGGGCACAGCATCGCCACAAAATCCGGACGGCAGCTTTGACGCTCGACCGGATCTGCATCTTCAGGTTTTCCATTGTCGGTATTACTCGACAGATTGAGCACGAGATTCCCGCCGGCAGACCAACCAACCACGCTTACCTGTTTCGGATCAATCCCCCACTCTCCAGCATGGTGACGGACGAGACGGACGGCGCGTTTGGCATCGGCTAGAGCATCAATCTCCGCCTGCTTCGGGTTTGGAACTGTACGGTATTTCAAAACGACCACAACGAAACCGTCCTTCAAAAAAGGATCCAAGGTTCCATTCCCGTTATCCACGGATGCCAGTGCCTGATAGGCGCCTCCCGGACACAGGATCACCACCTTGCGGTTCTTCTCATGATTTAACGGCTTATGAAGGATAATGGAAGGAATTCCAATCCGGCTGATGAGCTGAACACCACCCTCCCCGACTCCTGGCCAGGCCTTATGTGCTCCCTCAATCTGTCCCGGCGCGCCGTTTTCCCAGAGCAGGATTTCAGTAGGAGCCTCGCCAAAGGAAGATCCTTTCAATTTTGACGTTGGCTTAGCCGGCGTTGCGGAATTCGCAGGAGGAACAGCTGGCTTGTCCACTCGGGGCGCTGGAGCTTCCTTTTCATTCACAATCTCAATTTTCGGCCCCATAAGGTCCGCGGCCTTGTTCTTGTCGTCAGTCCAGTCTGAGGTCAAATATGCATTGACACATACATAGGCCGCCTCGTTCCGTATCTTGTCGTTCAGCTCGAATTTACCCTTGAGGACTATTGGGCCACCCTTGCTAAGTTCGACCGAGGCGAAGTGCGTAAGATATCCTCCCCATTTCTCCTTGCCGCTCCAAAAAAGATGGACGGCAAGTTTGCCGGCCTCCCAGTTCCTTGTGGTCTCCTTGAGATTCTTGGGCTCGATCCTGATTTCGAACTCCTTGCCGGGATTACAGGTCTTTGGACATACAAGCACGCACCAGTCAAAGTCAGTGGTCGTCGTCGATGAAGACTCCTCTTTGCCTGATCCTCCCGCTGTGGATTGAGAGAACGCATCGGATATAAGAAATGTGGAAACAAGCAGCAAGGCAGCTGTGTACAACCGTCGCAATAATCCAAGTTTTTCAAAAATTTCAGCCGATTTCAATTTTTTCTTCTTCATATATCCCCACCTTCCATATTTCATTTAATTATTTCAATCCTGATCGAATGTCTCACAGGCACGACAGCTTTCTCAACTGCTTCAGTCAACGCTGCATCTTTCTTTAGCACCGCCTCCTTCAAACGTTCCAGTGATGAGCCAGCATCCGGATCGATTGCAAGGAGTTCCTTGATGTCATTCTGCTCGCCGGGATCAAGACCACCTATTTCCTTCTTCATATCTTCCTGCAATACCGGCAATCTGCTCAGGATATAAGCATATTGCCTCGTCT
>MHBI01000033.1 GCA_001804815.1 Lentisphaerae bacterium GWF2_50_93 | reverse complement strand
TCGACCCTTAATAATCATCCTAAGCCACTAAAACCATCTAAATATTATCATATTATATTTATAATAAATAACTTAAGTGCTAACGACACCGACTTAGCAAATAACTTAAGTGCTAACGACACCGACTTAGCCGCTGTCATTCCTCCACCGGATTTGCCAATGCTCCTACACCGCCACCGAGCATTCCGCCCATGCCCATCCCCCTCGCCTGTATGAATTCAACGAGCCTGGCAGGGCTGTATATGATTGTCATCCTGCCTTTTTCCAGCTTAAGTTCGGAAATGACATTCAGTACCGCCTGCCCGTCCTCCGTCTGTTCAAGCATGGCGAGCTCGCTGGAAAGCCTGCCCTGGACGGCGGATTCAGGGAAGCCTATCGAGCCTACTGAAACAGCTTTTGGAATGACATAGAAATGATGGTTCTGGATTCCAGGCACGAATGAGACTTTGATGTTCAGATATTTTCCGAACGGATTGCCGACTATGACCTTCTTTGAAATCATGACCGTAAGCGCGCCATCCTTGAAATAAGCGTCCCTGAACTCCTGGTCCGCTCCCTGACTTGACGCCATCTGCATGGTCATCCCAGTCGTCAGCAACGCATTGACCTCGTTCTCGGTAAGCTCGATAGTTTCTATTTTTTCTAACTTCTTTAAATTAACTCGACCAACCTGACCATCCGATTCACTACCTCTTTCAATACTATCATCTCTACCACCTAACACAGAAACCAGTTTGTCATTTATATCCAACTTTTTCATGGCGCTTGCCGTAGTCTGCATGTCAGGAACCCTTATGGATATTTCAAAAGGCTTTTCCGATATCACGCTCGATGCAAACCACCACAGGAGTCCCAGGGCCATGATCAGCATGACAGAAAATATTCCTGCAATCCAGAGGAGAACCTTGAGCCAGAATTTCATAATCTTCCCTTCAACGAGCTATTTTTGTTTGAAAGTCATCGCTTGCTTGTTAACCTATATTTTGCGTTTAAGGTAGCAAAATGTACATAATTGATTTCCACACGCACTATTTTCCAGATAAGATAGCACATGATGCGATTATTTCCCTCGAACAGAAGGGCGCGATCAAGGCTTTCACGGAAGGAACCCGCCCGGCGCTTGAAAAGAGCATGTCCGGAGCAGGGATAGGGCTGTCGCTTAATCTGCCGGTGGCGACCTCTCCGGAGCAGGTTGACAGCATCAACAGATGGTCTGAAAAAAACAACACGGCGCCGGTATTGTGCACTGGCGCCATCCATCCTCTCTCGGAAAATCCCGGCAGGATAATTTCCGACATAAAGACCCGGGGCCTGCGCGGAGTAAAGATGCATCCGGAATACCAGGATTTCTCGCCTGACGACATTTCCCTGGATCCCATATGGAAGGCCTGCATAACGAATTCGGTGTTCGTAGTTTTCCATGCCGGCGCTGATGTCGCCTTCAAGATGCCGTTCAGGTCGAATCCCGCGAAATTCGCAACGCTGCACAGGAGATTTCCGGAACTCAGGATGGTGCTCGCCCATTTCGGATCCTAGACCCAGTGGGATGAAGTCGAAAAAGACCTCATAGGCCTGGATATTTTTCTTGACACATCCTTCACCTCCGGATTCATTGAAGATTCGAAGTTCGCCCGGCTCATAAGGGAGCACGGCGCCGACAAGGTCCTTTTCGGTACCGACAGCCCATGGCGCGACCAGAGCCGGGAAGTAAAGGCGATAAGCGCTCTTCCCCTGAGCGAAACCGAACTGGAGCTTGTGTTCCATAGGAACGCAGAAAATCTACTGGGATTGCAGCGGTGGCCGCCTTCTTAAGGGGTTGCTGGAACAGCAGGAGCAGGCACAGGTGCAGGCGCGGCCTTTTTAGCTTCTTCTTCGGAAATGAAGTCTTTTCCAAGAATAGAGACAATCTCCTCCCTGCAGTTCTCGTAGCCCAGCATGCCGGAGAATTCCTTGTAGACGAACTGTGCCTTGGCCAGCGCCTTCTTCTTGTCGCTTGGAGCAACATATTTTATCGAATCCATGGTGTTCCTGTAGAACAAGTTGCTGATGGCATTGATCTCAGGATCGTTTGGATTGAGCCTTTTAGCCTCGCCGGGTCTGCCGGCAAGAAAGGCGATATCCGTCTTGATGATGCCCTCGTCAATGTCCTTGAAGTCATTTTTAATTATTGAATAGAGGCTGTTAACCGACAAGGAACTCCATCTTTTCAGGGAGAAAGTGCCGCTCGGATCCTGGATGTCCGCTTCGCCGTTCACTATCTTGATAAGCTTGCCCTCATCAAGCTGGGCTCCTGTATACTTTGTGCCACTGCTTGTCAGGAGAGGATACATCTTGTCCATCCTGTCAAGACGGGCCGCCTTTACAGCAAACCAAGGAGAGAACGGCTCAGGCCTCGACTGCGCCATGTTCTTCAGCATTTCAACGCCTTCCGCGAACCTCGCCTGGGTAATCATTGACATGACCTTCATCCTCACATCGTCCTTCCAGTATTCCTCATATTCCCTGGCAAGCCTGGTGGATTCTGTTTTCAGGTCGTCGTAATCTTTTTTAAGCTTGTTCTTTTCCTTTATGAACGATGCGTTGTTGCCCATGTTGCTGATATAGCTGTCCTTGTTTTTAAGCTCCTCGGCCTTCTTCGCAAGCTGGTTCCGGAGATCATCCCTCTCCTGTACAAGTTCATCCAGCTTCTTCTGGACCTTGTCCTTCTCCTTCTGCGATCCCTGCGAAGCCAGAACAAAGCGCCGGCTATCCTTTACAAGACCCATCTTGTCGACTTCCAGCTTGTGTATCTGCATCCTCATGACGAGTATTTTCACCTTGTCATCATTCGGGGTTCCAAGATAGGCGATGATCTCATCGCATTTCTTCTCGAGATCCTCGATGGAATAGGACGTACTTGATTTCATCACGCTGTCAAAGTCGTCGACCAGCTTCGTCTTGGTGCGCAGCGCTTTTGAATTGCTGTAGCCTACCCCTGACATGATAATTATGATAAGGAGGACAACTGGAATCGCAAATGCCATGATTGAAAGCCAGACTCCAGTCCTCTTCTTGTTTTCCAGATCATCGAGCTTCAACTTCTCCCTCTTCTCCTTGGATTCGGTCTGCAGCGTGTAATCGAGGCGCTTGATCGAAACCGTGTGCACATCAGGAACCAGATCCTTGCTTGGAGCCGTTGTCTGTCTGACTTCCCATATCTGCTTGAGAAGCTCGTCCATGCTCTGGAAACGGTTGTCAGGATGCTTTTCAATCATCTTCTTGACCAGCGCATTTACTTTCGCCGGTATGAATGCATCAATCTTGTTCAAAGGGGTAGGTTTCTGGTAGAAATGCTGCTTGGCCATTGAATTCAATGTGCTGGCATCGAAGGGCAGCTTGCCGCTAAGCATCTGGTAGAGGCTTATCCCCAGGCTGTAGACATCGCTCCTGGTGTCAAGCTTGTCGCCGATGAACTGCTCCGGGCTCATATAGGAGGGGCTTCCAGAGATCTCCATGCCCTGGTACCAGTCGGCCTGATGCATGGCAAGACCAAGATCGGTAAGTTTGGCAACGCCGTCTTCGTCAAGCATTATATTCTCAGGTTTGACATCGCGGTGGATGAGCTTGGATTCCTCCCACGCATAATGCAGGGCTTCCGCGACCTGCTGGATTATATGGAGGGCCTCATCGACAGGGATCTTCTTATCACGCTTAACCTTGGCCTTTACAGTTTCCCCGCGGACATATGTCATAGCCATGAACAATGTCCCGTCATCGTCCCCGACGCTCAGCGCCTGCACGAGGTTCGGATGGCTGAGCTTGGCCGCCGCCCTGGCTTCAGCGAGAAATGACGCCATTCCTTTTGCATTCGTGTATTTCTTCGATAGGATCTTAAGGGCTACGTTCCTGTCAAGGGACCTCTGCTGCGCGAAATATACTGCGCCAATGGATCCTTCCCCGATCTTCTCCTTGATCAGGAAATCCCCGATGATCCTTCCCGGCGCAAAATGATCCGTAGGAATGAACACCTGGTGCGCGCAATTCGGACACAGCACCTTGTCCCCAAGGCTGCTTTCGGCAATATCCTTGAGGATAAAAGAACAAAATGGACATTCAAACCGCATGACTATTTAAAAACCCCTGATTACAATAATTTCCTCTGTTTTCTTCCATCATCTGGCATCCGGAATCCAGCTTCATTCATTCCCCGATTATCTTCACCAGAACCCTTTTTGGGCGGCGTCCGTCGAATTCACCGTAGAACACCTGCTCCCAGGGGCCAAAATCAAGACGCCCCTTGGTGACCGCCACAACGACTTCACGCCCCATGACCTGGCGTTTCAGATGCGCATCACCGTTGTCCTCCCCGGTCCTGTTGTGCTGATACGCACTGACAGGCTCATGCGGAGCCAGCTTTTCGAGCCACTTCTCATAGTCCTGGTGAAGCCCCGATTCATCGTCGTTTATAAAGACCGAGGCTGTTATGTGCATGGCATTGCACAGCAGAAGCCCTTCCCTGACCCCTGATTCCACAAGGGCCTCCTCAAGCTGTCCTGTAATATTGACAAATGCCCTTCTTGTCGGCACATTAAAGACCAGTTCTTTTCTAAAACTCTTCATGGCAACCCTTTATAATTGTTTATGCGCATAAACTTACAGCCTGGAAAATCATCTGGAAAAGGAGCCGCAAAACATAGTATATATCTTGAAAATAGCAAGCTCCGGAGCAAAAATAATCCAGACAGGGCCAGTCTACCATTTAAGCGGTTCTTTATTTGGCTTCTTTTCTTCTTCTTTCTTTACTGTAGGGGGCTGGTCCTTCTTGTCAGCTGGAGAGGATTTCTGATCCTGCTTCTTCTTTGCTTCCCTGGCGAGAAACTCCTGAAGCTCTTTTTGGGTTGGTTCGTCGATGCCACGTGCAGTCCTATCGTTTGACGAGCTGATCTCCTCAACGGAGATCCTGTTGCTCTTCTTCGCATCAAAATAGTATTTCTTGACAAGGAAAAATGCGGCTATTGAGACAACTGCCATCATGAGAAGAACGAAAACAACTAAAATAGCAGCGATCTTCCAGGATATCCTGGATTTGGACGGCTTAGCACCTGTAGAATCTTTTTTGCCTTCGGCGGATTCTGGCTCCTTGATCTCCCCTTGCAGAGCCTGATCAGCGCCAGCCGCCATTGTTTTATGATTCGGAGAAACTGCGGTCTTGGCCTTGCTCATCTGTTCGGAATCCGAAGCAATGAATATCTGGCCTTCCTCTTTCTTCGGAGGAACAGTCTTCGGGAACTGGCCTTTGAGCACGAGTTCGACATCCTCCCTCATCTCCTGCCAGCTCTGCGGTCTTTCCTCGCGCCTCTTTGCCATCATGACCTCAAGAAGCGTGCAGCACTGGCTTGAAAGCGCAGGATTCCGTTCATTGGCCGGCGGAAGCGGATCCTTCAGATGCCTCGAAATAATGGCCATGGCGGTGCTCGCATCAAACGGAACCGTACCAGTGACCATATGGTAGAGAGTCGCCCCAAGGGAATATATGTCTGCACGGAAGTCTATGTTCTTGTCGCCAAGCGCCTGTTCAGGACTCATATAGAAAGGCGTCCCGACAAAGGTGCCTGTCATTGTCAGCTGGTTGTCCTCATCAATGCTTTTCGAGATTCCCAGGTCCAGCACCTTGGCGACTCCCTTGCGGTCAATTATGATGTTGGCCGGCTTGATGTCCCTGTGGACGATCTTGCATTCAGCCCAGGCGTAATCAAGGGCGTCCACGATTGATTTTGTTATAAGAAGAGCTTCACGTTCAAGTATTATCTCGCCGTTGTCCAGCCTGTCCTTGAGATTCTTGCCATCGACATATGAAATCGCAAGGTAGTATACGCCATTTTCCACGCCTGCATGGAAGGCTGTGACGATGTTCGGATGGCTGAGTTTTCCGGAATTCTTCGCCTCCTTGGCGAACCTGTCGAGGAACACCTTGTTCGAAGTGAATTTCGGGGAAAGGATCTTGAGTGCTACATGCCTGTCCATCGCCGCATGGTATGCAAGCCAGACTTCACCCATGCCGCCGGTCCCGAGCTTGCTCTTGAGGACGAAATCGCCTATCTTCATGCCCTCTGTGATGCCTGGGATTGGAATGACGACGCTGTTGCCGCAGTCCTTGCAGCTTATTAAGCTGCCGCAGAGGCTGTTGTCAGCTACAAGCTTCGTATGGCATCCCGGACATTCAAAAGAGATAGTCGACATCTTAACCGCTCCGTTATTATGACGTACAAAGTAACCATTTATTGCTGATTTGCAAGGCAATTCAATTGTTAAGTTTTTGCGGAGCAAAAAGTTGACAATTATGAATTTTTCGTGTGCTTCGTGTGTTTCGTGGTTTATATTTCTTCTTGTATTTCTGTGTGGTCTGTGTATTCTGTGGTTATAAAAGCATGAATTCAAATTTTACAAAACCCGAACTGCTCGCTCCGGCCGGAAACCTTGTTTCGGCCCTGACCGCGTTTGACGCTGGGGCAGACGCCGTCTATGGCGGACTCAAGAGGTTCAACGCCCGCGAGCGCACCGAGAACTTCTCTTCCGAGGAAATGTCCAAGCTCATCACCTATGCCCGTTCAAACGGCAGGAAAGTCTACATCACATTCAATACCCTCATCAAGGAATCCGAGATCATTTCGGCGGCGGAAATGCTTTCGGAAATAACCGCGCTGAAACCGGATGCGGTGATCATCCAGGACATGGGAGTCCTTCATCTCATCAGGGAGTATTTCCCATCTCTTGCCATACATGGATCCACGCAGATGGGCATCCACAACAGCGAAGGCGTCAAGGCCGCGGCCTCAATGGGGATCAAAAGAGTGATTTTGGAACGCCAGGTCACAATGGATGAAATAAGGGCCATCAAGTCGGCGTCCCCGATAGAAATAGAACTTTTCATACATGGCGCACTCTGCTGCTCGCTTTCCGGAAAATGCCTCTTCTCGTCCTTCCACGGCGGATTCAGCGGAAACCGCGGCAAATGCAAGCAGCCATGCCGCTACAATTATTTCAACGGCCCCAACGAAGGCTACTATTTCTCCACCAGGGATCTCTGCTCCCTGGAACTTATTCCTGAACTCAAGCGGATAGGAATCGCATCGCTTAAGATCGAAGGACGTCTCCGCAAGCAGGACTATGTGAAGAATGTCGTCTCCGCATACCGCCTCATGCTGGACGCAGTCCCGGAAAGGGAGCAGTCCACCCTCAACGAGGCGATGGACCTTCTTGAACTTTCATACGGACGCGAATTCTTTACCGGGTTCACCTCGGACAAATCCTTCTCAGATCTCATACGTCCGGAATCCAGCGGCGTGTCCGGTTCGCTCTGCGGAAAAGTTGCGAGCATCGCAGATGGCGGATTTGCCGTGGCTCTCTCAAGGAAGCTCCATCTCGGCGACAGGATCCGCATCCAGTCGAAGTCCGGTAAAAAAGGTACAGCGCTGACAATCACCGAGATGACCGTGAACGGCAGGCATATCACCGAAGGCCGGAGCGGCGAAACGTGTTTCATAACCACCAAGGACAGGGAAATCCTGCCGGACGGATTCGTATATAAGATCGGAGAAAGCATTGACGAATTGACCGGACGGATCTCCAGGCTACCCCTCGCCTTGAAAAGAACTATTGATTTCGCCGTGACCGTCTCGAAACAGGGTTTCAACATCCAGGTCAAGGACGGCGACTCCAAGCTTTACTGGAAGAAGCAGATTGAACTTGCCCAGGCGCAGAAGCATCCCCTGAACGAAGAAAAGATCAGGAGCGAATTTGCAGCTGCAAGCTCGGAAATACTGGCGCCCGGAGAAATAAGCGCCGAAGTCAACGGGGAATTCTTCATACCTCTCAGCATCCTGAAAGAGGTGCGCCGCGAATTCTGGAAATGGGCCGAGGAAAATGTCTCCAAAGACAAGTCCGGGGAAATGTCCAGGGCATGCCTCGAAAGTTTCCTGCAATTTTACGGCGGATTGAACTTCACCGACTGCGACAGGGAAAAGACAACTGCAACTAATTTAGACCCGACAGCCCTCACGGGCTTAACTACAAACGAATCTCCCGGGAATGAAATCAATTCGTTCGTAGTCAATGCCGCAAGGCATGTTCCAATTTCTTCATCCACTGAGATTATTTTGCCCCACTTCTGTCCGGAATCAAAACTTTCTGAATTGAGATCAAAAATTGCTGAAGCATATGGCCGTGGCATCCGCAGGTTCAGGGTGACGTCCATCTTCCAGCTCGGACTGCTGAAGAATTTGAAGGATTTGAAGCTCTCATCGTCATATCCGCTGCCCGTGACAAACTCCCTATCGATCTGCGAACTCCGCAAAACTGGGTTGACAAAAGTTCAGGCATGGCCGGAGCTGGAGGAAAGGGAAATCGAGATGATGATTGCAAAATCCGAAATCCCGGTCGAGATATACCGTTACGGACGCCTGCCGCTCATGATGACCCGCGCCGCGATTCCCGCAAGCGGCGAGATCCGCGACACGCGAGGGAACAGACTGGCCTTGAAGAAGGACGATCTGACAGGGCTTGCCTATGTATATTCCGATTTTGTCATCTGTATTCCTGAAGTCAGCGGTTCCTCGGACTTCTTCGACTTCACCAACGCAAGCCCCGGCGAGAAGAACACTTCCTATTTCAACTCCAAAAGCGTCTGGGAATAAATTTGCGGACGCAAATTTATAATTTAGGCAAACGCATGGGCGAACTGAGGACAAAGCTTAATCTGGACTTTCAGATCTTCTTCCTCGGCAAGTCTTATGCAGTCAAGCTCATATCCTTTCTGGAAATTAAGCCATAGTTCTGGCGATGTCCCAAAATAAAGGCTCAGTCTCAATGCGGTGTCTGCGGTAACAGCCCGTTTTTTCAGGCATATTTCATTTATCCTCCTAGGATCGACTTTTATGTCTCTTGCAAGCCTGTTCTGGCTTATGCCCATCGGCTCAAGAAACTCCTTGAGAAGGAATTCTCCTGCATGTATCGGCTTCAATCTTTTCATCTTAATCCACCTTTCCTAATGATAATCAACTATCTCAACATCATATGCGCTTCCGTCAACCCATCTGAAGCATATTCTCCACTTGCTGTTAATCCTGATGCTATGCTTCCCCTTCCTGTCGCCTTTCAAGACCTCCAGATGATTGCTTGGGGGCACCCTTAAATCATTTATATTGATGGCATATGAAATATTCTTAAGTTTCATCAGCGCCGTCTGCTGCACATCAGGCGGCAGGCCTTTTGAGAACTCCAAATTATAAATCTTCTTTGTTTCTTTATCAGCAAAGCTTTTTATCATAAATATATCCTATAGCGCGTTGCGCTATAAGTCAAGAGACAACTCAAATATTTTCACGTGTCATGGCACATATAACTTTAACCCTGTTTTTCTGTCAATTGCGCAGACGGATCGCGAAGCTCCACAAAAAAAACGGAACTAATTCATCTGCCAGATTAACACTTATGCAGTTACCATACCGCCACTTCCGCAGACTGGCACGTGCTCACTCCTATTTCAACTCAAAAAGCATATGGGAATAAATTTGCGGGGCAACTTTATGCCTTGACACTTCAATAACCAGCAATATCTTACTCTTGTCTTACATATTCAACGAGGCATTTATGGTTACCACTCATCTGTCATCAAAGGGCCAGATCGTGATTCCGAGCTCAATCTGCAAATCGCACAGATGGAGACCGGGGTTGGAATTCATAATTGAAAATGCAGGGGAATCCATCATACTCAAGCCGATAAGGCCATTTGCGGCAACCTCCTTCTCGCAGGTGTCCGGATGCCTGAATTATAAGGGCAGAAGGAAATCATTGGCGGATATGGATAAAGGAATAAAGAAGGGGGCGAAAGCGAGCGATGACAGCCGTTGACACAAACATTCTTGTCAGGTTTCTGGTGAAAGACGACAAGGCGCAGTATGAATCAGGCTTGGAATTCGCCGATGCGCTGCATTTGGCGTCAAGCAGGGGAGCTGATAAATTCATGAGCTTCGATAAATCCCTTGTAAAAAAAGCTGGGAAACTAACTCATCTGGCAGTTGAGATTCCAAAATAATTATCAAATGATAACCCCAGGCGGAACCTTGCAGACAACATGGTAAAAGAAAAATATAAGAAGATTGCCTCACACCCGAAAATGATCTCGGGAATACACAACTACTGCGACAAATGGTGCGAAAGATGCAGGTTCATCACACGCTGCGCCGTGGGTGTGATGGAGCTGGAAGACAAGAAGGACAACCCAGAGGGATTATCTCTGGACAGTCCAGAATTCTTCAATAAGCTGCATGGCATATTCGCCGATACCTTCGAGATGATAAGGGAGTGGGCAAAGAAGAACGGGGTCGATGTCGATGCTCCCATACCAGATGAATACTGGATCCAGCAGGATAAGATAGACAAGAACGCCAAGGAACACATCTGCGCAAAAGCAAGCCTGAGATATCTGGACATGGTCAGGAAATGGATGGACGACTCATCGGATGATTTTAAAAAAAAGGCCGCTGCCCTCATGAAGGAGGCCAGTCTTGAACTACCTGGCACAAGTCCGGAAATGAAAGCATTGGAAATCAAGGATGCCGTTGACGCCATCATATGGTTTCATACGTTGATACACGTCAAGCTCATGAGGGCGGTACAGCAGATCTTCGACGATGAGCCGGAAGAACTGGAGGACTATCCCAAGGATTACGACGGTTCTGCGAAAGTCGCACTTATCGGGATGGACAATTCAATAGACGCATGGAAGACATTGCTGGCCCATTTCCCCGAAAACGAGGACGACATATTGAAGATGCTCGCGCATCTGCAGAAACTCCGCACCCGCACCGAACAGGAATTCCCGGGTGCCAGGTCCTTCAAGCGCCCCGGCTTCGACGGCATCGAATAGGAGGGGAGGGTTCCTCACCGTCCTCTCACACCACTCGGACATACGGATCCGTATCCGGAGGTTCCTTAAATTGTTCTCTTTAGTCTTTCGTCCAGCAAGGACACCACCCCAAGTCCATCAAAAAATCTTTTCGGGAACGCCTCATTCATATGGGCCGCACCGGAATTCCGCCATGCACCGCGCCCGTTAACAGAATATTTCCATGCTCCTTCAGACGTAACTCCCCGTTTTATCAAGTTCTTCCGCCCTTCACGTTTGCGCCCGCCCAATATACATGCCTCTTATTGGATTCCTGTCCTACTTCTGAGCAAACAGATAATATGCTTGCCTGGGGTGGAATTCCAGGATTAGAAAATTATCTTAACAGCTTAATCTTTAGGAAATATTATTAAATTCCACAGGCAAGATGCCTGTGTTACATTTGTCAACCAATCCAGACAGGGGCTTATGCCGCTTATCACATTCAAGCCGTCAGGGATTAAGATAGAGGTTCCACCTGGGACCGAGTTGCTGGAGGCTGCCAGGAAGGCGGGCATCAGCATCGATTCGCCGTGCGGAGGCAAAGGCACCTGCGGGAAATGCATGGTCCAGATACTTGCCGGCAATGTGGATTCCGACAGCCTGGGCGTACTTCCGCAGAACGTTGTCGCCGAGGGATATGTGCTCGCCTGCAAGACAAAGGTCCTCGGCGATGCGGTTGTTGTCGAGGTGCCGGAACAGCTCGGGCGCGAGGGCGGAAAATTCACGAAGACAAGCGAGGATTTCAGCCTTGTCAGCAAGGAGCTCTTTCCGGAGAAGTGGGAATACGAACCATTAGCCATCAAATGGCTTGTCAAGATTCTACCGCCGCAGATAGAGGACGGGATGTCCGACTTCGACAGGCTAGCCAAGGCCATCAGGGGGCAATGGGGCGAATGCCAGATAACATGCAAGCTTCCGGTATTGAGGATGATCGCCGACACTATCCGCGAGAAGGACGGTCTCATAACGATAACCATAATCTATGATTCAGCCCGCTGCTACGTCATCAACGTCCAGGCAGGAGACACCACGGCGAAAAACTACGGAATAGCAGTCGACGTCGGCACGACGACCGTCGCCGTGGAACTCGTATATCTTTTCCTTGGAGAAGTCGTAGCCGTACGGAGCGAATACAACGAGCAGGTCGAATGCGGACTCGACGTCATCAGCCGCATAAACTATGCGAAGAAGCCGGAACGCCTCGAGGAGCTCCGCAGAAGAGTCCTCGCGACGATCAACCGTCTGATAAAGCAGATTGTGGACACGCATGACATCGACATCAACGATGTATCCAGCGGTGTCATTTCCGGGAACACCACCATGATGCATCTGCTGCTCGGTCTCAAACCCGAATATATCCGCCTTGACCCATATACGCCGACGATCAAGGAGACGCCGTTCATGTCCGCCGCAGAAGTAGGCATAAACATCAACCGGCAGGCGTGGCTTTATTTTTCACCGCATGTCGGGAGCTATGTAGGAGGCGACATCACAGCCGGCGTCCTTTGCACGGATCTTGCGACCGACAGCAAGGAGATGAGCCTTTTCATCGACATCGGGACAAATGGCGAGATCGTCATCGGCAACTCTGAATTCATGCTGACCTGCGCATGTTCAGCCGGTCCAGCCTTCGAGGGTGGCGGGATCGAGTGCGGAATGCGCGCCGCCCTGGGTGCGATCGAGAAGGCTGAAGTAGATCTGGAGACAGGCGTGGCCACATGCGAAAACATCGGCAATGTCAAGGCCAAGGGAATCTGCGGTTCAGGGATGATAGCCCTCCTGGCAAGTCTGTATCTCACCGGCTGGATCGACGAATCCGGCAAGTTCAACAGGAGCAAGAAATCCAAGGCAGTGATTGTCGAGGGGCGTTTTGCAAAATATGTGATCGTCCCCGCGTCCGAGAGCGCCTCCGGGAAGGACATTACGATAAGCGAGATGGACATCGAAAACATAATCCGGGCGAAAGCCGCAATCTATTCGGCGTGCAACCTGATGCTCGAACAGGTCGGGATGACATTTGAAGACCTTTCGACCGTCTACATCGCCGGAGGATTTGGCAGGTCGCTGGATCTTGAGAAGGCCATGGTGATCGGGCTTATCCCCGACCTTCCCCGTGAAAAGTTCAAGTACATCGGCAACGCCTCGCTCATGGGGACCTACATGGTTCTACTGTCCAAGGAATACCGCGAGAAGCAGCTTGAACTCGCCAGGAAGATGACCTACCTCGAGCTGAACACGGCACCCGCTTACATGGACCAGTACACCGGCGCCCTCTTCCTCCCGCACACCGACATCAACCTCTTTCCTACCGTTAAAAAGATGAAAGATAAATTTTCCCAGACTGGGAAAATTTATAAATAAAAGAGAACAGGTGCAATGTCGAAGACCGAAGGCCAGAACGAGGCGATAAGAATTGCAGTTGCGAAACTCGCAGAATCCGACCTGTCAGCGCGCGCGGGAAACCTCGGTTTCACACTCCTGGACAAGCATGCGATTCTCATCAGGGCTTTCGGTTCCGACTGCACCGTTGAACTTAATAGCTTCGAGGTCAGGAATAAAAAAACAGGCCAGCCGGTGAAACCCGACCTGAAGATCATTATTCTTCATTATCTGCTATTCGATAATACTTTTTCCGAGACCGGAAGAATTATAACGTTCAGGGACTTGCCAGGAGGACAATTCTATCTCGGCCCATACCAGTCAAGGAGCGTAGACATCCTGCTTTCGAGGATAAAGTACGATATCGGGCTCCTGAAAAAGAATCTCGGACGTCTTGAATGGGAAGAGACAAGGCCCGGAGATATAGGCGCAAGAATCCACGCAATTGGCAGGATATTCGCGACTCTCGTCTATTACAAGGGTGACGAGGAGATGCCCTCATCGGCAGACATCCTGTACGATTCATCAATAAGAAAAGTATTTAACACGGAAGATGTTACTGTGATAGCTTCGCTGATATGCAGGAGCCTGCTTTAGGGAACCTCTAAAAACTGGCATATGCAAGGCGGAAACTATTCCATGGAAAGAAAAATGGTCGGGATGGTGAGATTCGAACTCACGACCTACAGACCCCCAGTCTGACGCGCTAACCAGGCTGCGCTACATCCCGACACCGGCTCTTAAAATGGAGCAAAGGTGTTTTTTTTCAAGTTTGACAACGGAATAATCCAAAATTTAAGAAAAATGAGTTTTTTATTTGAAAGAATGGATATTTTGTATAAAGTAATTGGATTGCATAATAAATTCTATTAATTTTATTTTGAAAGTATCAGGGAAAGGACTTATAAATGATGAAGAAATTTGTTGCTCTGGTGGCGATTGTCGTTGCAATGACGGCTGGGACCGTAACTCAGGCTTCGGTGCTTGACAAGATCGTAATGTACATTCCGAACAGGATCGTTGATTGCATGGATATGTTCTCGATCTCTCTTGCCTTTGGCCCTACCGCAAGAGGCGAAGTATGGTGCACAAGGCCATTTGCGTTCGGAGCAGGAACCGGTGTTCTGGCGAAGGCGGCAAAAGCCTACAACCGCCAGTATGGTTTCGGTCTTGAATCAGGCTGGGAGACAAGCTTCGGCGCAGTCTCCGCCGAACAGAAGGAACTTTCCCACAGCGTAGGCTCATTGAAGGACTACAGCTACTATTCCACAGGCGCACCGAATACTTCTGAAAGAATCTACAATTTCACAAATGGGGAGAGAGACTACTGGTCACTTGGAATGACAGGCGGTCTGGCCATAGCTGAAGTAAGCGGTGAATTCCATCCTGTCGAGATCTTCGATTTCTTCTCAGGCTTCGTATTCATCGATCTCAAGGATGACGACTACGTATTGCTTGACACCAAGAACTGATACTTGATTAGTTGCTGAATATCAAAAGGCGCGGTTTGAACCGCGCCTTTTTTTTACACATATTCGTCGCGTTCAGCACCGGGACAGAAAACATCTACAGGCGCCTCGCCGAAGAAATTTCCCCGAAATAAAAAATATCGGTTTGACAAATCCTCTATTTACATTTAATTGCTTGTCATAATAAACGGAGAAATTTCGATGAGTGATTCTGAAAATCTCAAAGTGACACCTCTATATGACAGGCATCTGGCCCTTGGCGCAAAAATGGTTCCGTTCGCAGGCTGGCTGATGCCCGTCCAGTACGCCGAAGGAATAATTGCGGAACACAGGCACACCAGGACGCTTGTTTCCATATTCGACATTTTCCATATGGGTGAGTTCCGCGTAAAAGGGGAAGATTCTGCGATTGCCCTTGACAAGATCCTTGCAAGGGCCGTAGCCGACCAGAAACCCGGAACTTGCCGTTATAATTTCATGCTGAACGACAAAGGCGCCGTAATAGACGACCTGATCGTCTACAGGATAGCCGAAAATGAATTCTTCATCGTCGTCAACGCAGGCACGAGGGACAATGACGCGGCCAGGTTCCGGGAACTTCTTCCGGAGAACATCACCTTCACCGATGAATCCGACTCAACGGCAAAGATAGATCTCCAGGGACCGGAAAGCGCGGACGTGCTTGCAGCTCTCGGTCTCAAAAAGGAATCCCTTCCTCTCTATTACAGATGGATGAACACCGCGATCAACGGAATCCCCTGCCTGCTCAGCCGCACCGGATACACAGGCGAACTTGGTTTTGAAATTTATTTCCCCGCGGACAAATCAGAATCCATGTGGGATCTGCTCCTGAAGCAGAAAAATGTAAAGCCGGCGGGACTCGGGGCGCGCGACACACTGCGCCTTGAAATGGGATATCCCCTCTACGGGCATGAACTGAATCTCAATACGACTCCAGTAGAGGCGGGATTCTCCGAGATCATCAGGCTTGGAGAGAAACGTGATTTCATCGGATCCGATGTCCTGCGGAATTCGCAGCCGAAAAAAAGATTGGTCGGGATCGAGCTGGATGGCAGGCGCGCCGCAAGAGAGGGTACGAACGTGCTGGTTGGCGGAAAGCCCGCAGGAACTGTTTCATCCGGAGCCTTCTCGCCGTCGCTCGAAAAAGCTGTCGCCATGGCTTTTATTTCCGAAGAATTCAAGATTAGTGATGGAATGGGGCTTGAACTTGCAACCGAAAGATTCAAAGTATCAGGAAAGATAGTACCTGTTCCATTCTATAAGAACGGCACGGCGAGGACTAAGATATAAAATAATTTAAAGATTTATTTTTTTTGCTCTGTTATTTTCTTAAAAACAAATTATATAAAAACATTTCTTTTGAAATTCACTTGGAGGATTAGATGAAAAGATACACAAAAGAACATGAGTGGGTGGAGATAAAAGGCACCGAGGCATACATTGGCGTAACAGCCTTTGCTGCGAAGGAACTCGGCGACATCACTTTTGTTGAAATGCAGCCTGAAGGGACGGATCTTATAATCGGAGATGTCCTCGGGACCATCGAGTCGGTCAAGGCCGCATCCGATGTATACTCACCGATCAGCGGGACTGTCGCGGCAATAAACACCGACCTCGAAGAGGAACCAGGGATCATCAATAATTCCCCCGAGGAGAAGGGCTGGGTCTGCAAGCTGGACAACATCGACCTTGTCGAGCTAGACGAGCTAATGACAAAGGAACAGTACGACAAATACCTCAAGGAAACATCGACGCCGTCCAAGAAATAAACTCCAGCTGGAATATCTGAATCCGAATTTGGTTGCTGATAATATCTTTATCTGGTTCTATTAAAAAGGGAAAAATGCCTTACATTCCGAATACTGATGCCGACAGGAAGGAGATGCTCGAAGCCGCAGACTGCAAAAGCATTGCCGAACTGTGGCAGAAAGCTCAGATAAGGACAGCTCCCCCGGCTCTTGAGCACATCCCGGCAGGAATGTCTGAATACGAAGTCACGCGCCATCTCAGTTCACTGGCCTCACAAAACGCAATACATCTTGTGAACTTCGTGGGAAGCGGATATTATGACCATCTCATTCCCGCCGCAGTCGGAACAATGGTCGGACGCTCGGAATTCTATACAGCATATACGCCGTACCAGCCTGAAGCCTCGCAGGGAACCCTCCAGGCAATATATGAATACCAGTCTGCAATATGCCGTCTGACATCCATGCCGATGTCGAACGCCTCCCTCTACGACGGCGGAACTGCACTGTTCGAAGCAATCATGATGGCTGTCAGGATCACAAACCGCCGCCAGGCCGTGATATCCGGAGCCGTATCTCCCATATTCCGTGAAATGATCAAATGCTACAGCAGCAATCTTGACATTGAACTTGTAGTTGTGCCTGTCAACGCTTCAAAAACAGATTCCTCGCAGGACGCATTGGTTGAAGCCGTCTCCGACAAGACAGCCTGCGTAATCGTCCAATACCCGAACGTGTTCGGAACTGTAGAAGAATGGTCTGAAACAGTTGAAAAGGTACATGCCAAAAAAGCCATTGCCGTATGTTCCGCCTATCCAATCGCACTTGCAATGCTGAAAACTCCCGGGGAAATGGGATTTGATATTGTCACCGGCGAAGGACAGAGCCTTGGAATTCCGCTCAGTTTCGGCGGTCCCTACCTCGGCTTCATGGCAGTCAGGGAAAAACTTGTCCGCAAGATGCCTGGAAGAATTGTCGGCAGGACAGTCGATCTCGACGGCAAACCCGGATTCGTACTTACGCTCCAGGCCCGCGAACAGCACATCCGCCGTGAACACGCGATGTCCAACATCTGTTCGAACGAAAGTCTTTGCGCGCTGACCGCCCTCGCCTATCTCACATGCATCGGCAAGGAAGGGCTCCTCCAGGTTGGAAACCTCTGCGCGGCAAAAGCGAATTTCGCAAGGGATCTTCTTCTTCAAATAAAAGGGATCGAACCAGTCGGCGAAAAAGCGTTCTTCAATGAATTTGTGATAAAGCTTCCCGGAGATTCATCTGAAATAGTTGGAAAGATGATCGACAAGGGTTTCGCCGCAGGATTTCCGCTTGGAAGATATTACCATGACAGAAAGAACCAGTTGCTTGTGGCCGTCACTGAAAAGAGGACCCGCGAGGAGATCAAGGCATTTGCAAACGCAATGGAGGCCGTGCTGTGGAGCTGATCTATTCAAAAGGCAAATCTGGAAGACACGGTTCATCGCTGCCGAAGCTTGATGTTCCGGACGCGAATTCCATTCCGGACTCCCTCAAGAGGAAGAAGGCCGCACAAATGCCGGAAGTATCCGAGCTTGAGGCCGTAAGGCATTTCACGCTCCTAAGCAGGAAGAACATGGGCATCGACTCGACTTTCTATCCACTCGGCTCCTGCACTATGAAATACAATCCGAAGGTAAATGAGAAAATTGCGGCGATGCCCGGTTTTGCGGATCTTCATCCTCTACTTCCCCAGCTCAGACGCGGTGGAGCCCTCACACAGGGAGCGCTTGCCGTAATATATGAAACTGAACGCATGCTCAGCGAACTCCTCGGTTTCTCGCAGACCACTATGCAGCCCCTCGCCGGCGCGCATGGCGAGCTTACCGGCGTCATGCTTATCGCCGCATACCATAAGGCACATGGCGACAAGAAAAGAAAAATCATGCTGATCCCCGATGCCGCCCACGGAACAAATCCGGCAAGCGCGGCAATGGCGGGATTCGATACCGTTACGATTCCTTCTGATCCGGATGGGAACGTTGATCTTGACGCCCTCAAGAAGGAACTGAATGAAAATGTCGCCGGAATAATGCTCACATGTCCGAACACTCTTGGAATGTTCGACAAGAACGTCAAGGAAATCTGCGATCTCGTCCACAAGGCAGGAGCTCTGGCATACTGCGACGGCGCCAATTTCAACGCTATCATCGGAAGGCTTCGCCCAGGCGATATCGGATTCGATGTCATGCACGTCAACCTACACAAGACTTTCTCCACACCGCACGGTGCAGGCGGCCCCGGTTCGGGCCCTGTCGGAGTCTGCGAGAAGCTTGTTCCTTACCTGCCGGTTTCCTGCGTCGTCAAGCGCAGCGACGGAACCTATGCTCTTGAATACCATCACAAGGAAAGCATCGGATATATTGCACCTTTCTACGGAAACTTCGGAATAATCCTGAGAGCTTATGCGTATCTTCTGGTTCTCGGCAGGGAAGGCATTGTAAAAGTCAGCGAAAACGCAGTCCTGAATGCGAACTATATACGTGTCAAGCTTCTTCCGTACTACGACCAGCAGTATCCCGGCTACTGCATGCATGAATGCGTGTTCTCCGCTACGCGCCAGACCGAAAAAGGCGTGCACGCCCTGGACATCGCCAAGGCCCTGATCGACCGCGGAATACATCCTCCGACAATCTATTTCCCGCTCATCGTCAAGGAAGCCATCATGATCGAGCCGACGGAAACCGAATCAAAGGAAGACATCGACAAGTTCATCCAGGTGATGATCGATATTGCGAAACTCGCAGATTCAAATCCTGATGCAATCACGGTTTGCCCGTTGACAACTCCTGTCAAGCGCCTCGACGAGACGCAGGCAGCCCGGAAACTGGATTTGGCTTCGCTGGAATAATTCTTCAGGCGCAGAGGCGCAGAGGCACAAAGGCACATAGTTATTCCGATCATGAATCAAGAACGCCCGAACGGGCTATCCTCATAAGTATGTCGGTTTTTAAACCGATAATTGAATCGTCGGGTTGAAACCCGACATACTGCAAGATGGCGGGGGTCTCGAAGTATGTTGGGCTTCAGCCCGACATATTAAGCCTTATCCAGCACTTAAATGTTCAAGACATTGTCGGGCTAAAGCCCAACATACTTGTATTGGTATTAAGAACTAATCGGCATCCAATAAGTCAATCCAAGAACAGCCAATATTGGCTTAACTACTAACGAAGAAATCCTCCTGCACCCATCCATCGCGAAGGTAGGGCGCTTTCGCCGAAAGCGCCGCTTGCCCTGAGCCTGTCGAAGGGCGGACGACTCGGCGAGTCGTCCCTACCTTTAATACAAACTTTGTGCCTTTGAGCCTTTGCCCCTTTGTAACTTTTCCTACGGATTCTTCGACAGGATCTTCTTGATTTTCTTCATGTCGAATTTTTCCGAGCGGTCATAGTTGTAGATGCCGTTCTGCTCCTGCTCGACATCCGTCAGCTGAGTGTAGCAGTAGCCTTTGATATGCTTCAGGCTCAACAGGGCATTTACCTGTCCTTCCAGACGGCTGTAGACTTCATCGAGAGATTTAGGAGCATCTCCGTATCCCCAGGTATTATCCGCAAATGCCGTACCTACAACCCATTTGATCCCGCCGAATTCATCTACGAAATAAGGCTGTCCCTGATACTTCACTTCCTTCTCAGGAAAGTTCCTCCAGACACCCTTCCCGCTGTCAGGCGTAAGCTGCGTCTTTAGCTTTTCAGGATTCTGCTCGTAGTTGTGGACGGTCCATAGATCAGTTTTCACATGTACATAACCGCTGGCCTCGTTGACAGGCCTAGATGGATCAAGCATTTTGGTAATGTCATAGAGGTCCGCATGGAATCTTGAATGCTGGACTCCGTCGCCAGTGTCCCAGGTCTCATTCAACGGGGTCCAGGCGATTATCGACGGATGGCTCAGGTCACGCGCTACGACTTCCGCCCATTCCATAATGAAGTTCCTGGCGGCGACAGGATCCTTCACGTCGGTACCCCAGCTCGGGAATTCGCCCCAGGTGAGATAACCAAGCTTGTCCGCCCAATAATGGAATCTCTCCTCGAAAACCTTCTGATGCAGTCTTGCGCCGTTGAACCCCGCATTCATCGAGAGTTCAATATCCTTTTTCAGGGCCGCATCGCTTGGCGCGGTCCATATGCCGTCCGGATAGAAACCCTGATCGAGGACAAGCCGCAGATAATAAGGTTTGTTGTTGAGATAGAGAGTGTCCCCTTCGACGTGCACCTTCCTCATTCCAGCATAGCTCTTAACTGAGTCCACAACTTTTCCAGCGTCGACAACTTCAAACAGGATGTCATAAAGGAACGGACTTTCGGGAGACCATGCCTTCGGATTGCTGACTGCGAGTTGGACTGGCACTCCGTTTTGTGCGGAAAACTCACCCTTTGCTGCAATTTCTTCTCCATCTTTCACAGCAATCCTCAAGTTTAAATTTCTTTTCATACCGTGGAATATCGGTGTGAAAATAAATTTATTACCGTCAAGATCGGGAACAATCCTGCAGGACTTGAGTGAGAACTCTGAAAGCGATTCGAGCCAGACAGTCTGCCAGATGCCGGTAGTGCGGGTATAATGGCAGGCGAAGGACTTGTATACGAAAGATTGTTTTCCGCCGGGCTGTTTTCCGTGTCGTGTATCATCGCTTACATGAACGACAAGGGAATGTTTCTTACCGACTTCCACGTAGTCTGAAATATCATAGTCAAAAGAGGCGCTGCCGCCGAAATGCCTGCCGACGTACTTGCCATCAACGAAGACTTCTGCAATATAGTCCACAGCCCCGAAATGGATGATTATTTTCCTGCCAGACCAATCCTTCGGGATCTGGATATCCTTCTGATACCACATCATCTCGATGAAGTCCTTATGCCCTACGCCGGAGAGTTCGCTTTCCGGACAGAACGGAACAGTGATCTTGTCGGCAAATCCCTTGCTATCCTTCAGACCTCTTTCAGATCCTGACTTGCCAAAATCAAAAGTATAGGTCCACTGTCCATTTAGGTTGATCCAGCTTTGTCTTTCAAACTGGGGTTTGGGATGTTCGGGCCGGGGAACCGTTGAATTCTTAGCCATGATAAAAGTCTCCTTATGGATTAATGGATGTTTGGATTGATGGATTAATGGTTCTGGATATTCAAACCCAATCATCCAGCCATCCACTAATCCAATAATCCTTCGCTGTCTTATAATAATGTGCTATATTATCACTTCAAGAGATCATACCATGTGTATAATTTGCATTTTAATGAGGTATATGCGCATATATTTTTGCAGAAGGCTCTGCAAAAATATATTTTGAGGAAGATTCAATGAAAGAGGACATTGTAAGTTTTTCCGGTTCACGAGCCGAGGAGTTGAATTTCCATCTGGACCTTGCCGGAATTTCATACTGCGATGGAAGTTACCGCATATCCAGGAAAAACTCGCCAATCTTCGTATTCGAATATGTGATCGAAGGCAGAGGAACGCTTATCCATAGCGGCATGAAGCTTCATCCTGAAAAAGGAGATGTCTATATCGTCCACAAGGGAACCGATCACACATATTTCTCCAGCGCGGACAAGCCATGGACCAAGATATGGTTCAATGTAAGCGGGGTTCTTGTTGAAAGACTTGTAGAGACATATGGCCTCAACGTTGTCTGGCTCGTGAAAAACTGCGAAATTCGCAGACTTTTTGAAGACGGCCTGTCCTACGCCAGGAAAAAGCCCGCAGACGTCCATGAGAAGACCGCCATAGCAATCCACAGGATAATACAGGGTATCTCATGTGAACTCAAGAAACGAGAACAAGGTCATCATTCTCCGGAGGGCTTGAATCTCAAGAACTTCATTGATGCGAACTTCGCAGAAATAGACGAACTTGAAAAGCTCTCAGAGCTAATAGGACGTTCGCCTTCCCAGACAATCAGGATATTCAAGCGGGAATGGAACCGCACCCCATACGACTATGTCCTGGAAAGACGGATCGGCGCTGCCAAGTCCCTGCTTCTTGGCACGACGTTCACGGTAAAGGAGATTTCTTCGCGTACCGGGTTCAAGGACCAGTTCTATTTCTCGAACATATTCAAGAAGAAGACCGGTGTCGCACCGGAGAATTATCGGAAGCTTAATTCGCAATATAATTTCCAGTAGGTACGTGCTTCAGCATGTACCATATTTTCTCAAGAAGAATGGTACACCCTGAAGGGCGTACCTACTTTAAAGAACATTCTCCAATGGAGAATTAACTACAAACAAATTCAAATCTAGCAGCGCTTTAACCTTAAATGGCCAATTTTATGCTCTGAAAAGATTGATTTCAGGTATCTCTTAGTGTAATTAATGTAAATGAATTTTGCAGTAAAAATTAAAACCTGAAGCAATAACCTCAGAGAGGCTACCGTGAACATAGATCTTGAGAAATCCTCCGGCCTTATAAAGAAGATAAAGGACAATGTCTCAAAAGTATTCCTCGGAAAAGACGATGTCACGGACAAGGTGATCAAGGCGATGCTTTCCGGCGGACATATCCTGCTTGAGGACATTCCAGGCGTCGGCAAGACGCTGCTTGCAAAGGCTGTTGCCAAATCGGTATCAGGCGAGTATCGGAGAATCCAGTTCACCGCGGACCTCCTGCCCACGGACGTGACAGGTGTCACCGTCTACCAGCAGAAGGATGGCAGCTTCCTCTTCAGGCCCGGTCCGGTGTTCTGCAATGTCCTGCTTGCCGACGAGATAAACAGGGCGACCCCGAGGACCCAGTCAAGCCTCCTGGAGGCGATGGAGGAGCTGCAGGTGACATGTGAAGGGCAGCTGCACAAGCTCAATGAACCGTTTTTTGTAATCGCGACACAGAATCCGATCGAGCTTGAAGGCACATATCCGCTGCCTTTCTCGCAGATGGACCGTTTCATGGTAAGGCTGAAGATAGGATATCCGGATTTTGCGAATGAGAAGAGAATTCTTGCAGAGCAGCGGACAGAGGATCCGATTGAAAAGCTTGTACCGGTGATCGGGATTGAAGACCTACTCAAGATCCAGGAGACTGTGAGGCATATTAAGGTCTCGGATCCTGTTTCCGATTATATTGTAAAAATCGCGCACCGTTCAAGAAACATCGAAAGCGCGGAATACGGGGTGAGCCCGAGATGCAGCCTGGATCTCATGCGTTACAGCCAGGCGGCGGCGCTCTGCAACGGCCGCGATTTTGTGACTCCGGACGATGTCAAGTCCTCTGCTGAAGCGGTGATGGGGCACAGGATCATCGTAAGGAAGGGAAGCCGTCTGGCAACCTCGTCCGAAGTCGAGGCTGTCGACAGCATAGTTGAATCGGTTGAAGTGCCTCTGTAAATCTAAAGCTGCTGCCGCAGCAAGCAAATTCGAAATACGAATATCGAAACTCGAAACAAATAAAAAATATAGAAAATTCAAATGTTTCAAACATTTTTTCAGAATTGAACTTCCCATTCCTTTATATTGTTTCGGATTTCGAGATTCGTGCTTCGGATTTATAAAATGTGCAAATTAATAATTATGCAAAGGCTTTTCAACATTCCGGCGATAGTTCCTACCAAAAAGGGGGTAGTATTCCTCTGTCTCTGCGCCCTGGTCTATCTTTCCGCGACACAGTCACAGTCGGGGCTCCTCTTCCTGGTCCTCGGCATCATTGTCGGTGCATTCGTCCTGAATGTCATGACGTCCTTCCTGCTGATCAGGAAAGTCAAGGTTGACATGGATGAGATCATCAAGGCGACCGAAGGATGTCCTGTCCCCTCGCCTCTGAAGATAAGCAACAGTTCAAAGTTCAGCCTGGGACTCATCGAGATAATTTCGCAGCACGGGGTGTTGACCAGGATCTATTCTCTTCCAGCATCAACCGACTCGCATGTGATGCCTGAGATAGTTTTCCCTCGCCGCGGGATATACCCGCTGAAAAAGCTTCTGCTGAAATCCTCATATCCTTTCGGGCTAGTAAGAGCCACCCTGCCGCTGGCCGGTTCCGGAGAAGCCGTTGTTTTTCCGGACATATACAAATGCCTTCCGGCGCAGGCTTCAGGGTTCGAGCCCATGGTCGGAGGAAGCTGCAGCGACAAGCACAGCAGTCCTTCGGGTTTCGACTTCTCGGGCGTCCGGCCAATGCAGAGCGGGGATTCATTCAGGCACATACATTGGAAATCCTCCGCAAAAGGAGCAGGCATCATGATAAAGGAGTTCAGCGAGGAGCTTTCAGGACGCCTGACCATAATCCTCGACAACAGATCTTCCGCAGGGCGGGATCTCTGCGATGTCGCCGCGCGGGCCGCGGGTTCCCTCGCCTTTGCATCGCTCGACGCTGGGCACCATGTCGAGATGGTCGATCCTTCGAGGGCCGACACGCTTGTAGTTCCTCCTTTTTCCACTGGCGACGCGCTTCTGGAATTCATTGCCCGGGCAGATGTTTCCGACAACTATGATCTTCCAGTTAAAACCATTGAGATACTGGATAAGATCTCCAGCAGATCGTCTGTCGTGATCGTAGCGGTCAGCGCCGAGAGCTTGAAGGAATCCGTTGAATATCTCCTGTCACAGAACAGGAAAGTCTCATTGTATGTTCCAGAGGCGATGGATGAATCATCCCTGCCCGTAAACATCAAGGTACACAAATATGCCGGAAACAACATATTCCAGTGATGCATCCGGACAAGGGACCAATGGTTCCAGGTTCAACCGCATCGCCATGGCGCTCTTCGGAAGGCAGCGTGACAAGCTGCAGGATCCGTTCTATCTCCTATTACTTCTTGGTTTCATATCGCAGGGATTTTTCTGGGAAAACACAGTTGTGCCTATTATGCTTGCGGCCCTGTGGTTCCTTCTCATCCACCTTTCCAGCAGGAAATACGCGATCAATGAAACTACTGAAATACTCTTTCTGCTTCTCGCACTCCTGATATCGATACATTTCGGACGGACGGCATTCATGAGATCCCTTTCCTTCGGAAACGGTCTCCTGGTTTTACAGGCGATGCGAATGCTGAGACCTCTCACCCCGAGGGAAAAATGCCTCTCGGCGGGTATTGCAATCGTCAACATAGCAGTCGGTAGCCAGATGATGCTCGAATACGGGTTCATACTTGTGCTTGCCGCGGCACTTGTGCTCATCCTGCAGACCTTCCACAAGCTGGAAGCTGAATCCTGCGGATTCCATGAATCGAAGTTCTCCCCACGTGCGAAATGGAAGGAATTCTCATTTGTCGTCCTCGCAATGATTATCTTCTTCCTGGTATTCCCGAGATACAGGGCGCTTTCGTCCGTAACAACAAACCTGTCCATCGGCCGCAATGCGCCGATAGCGCCTACCCTCGATCCGGCTTCAGGAGGAATGGAGGGCACAGGCAGGCTCATATTCCAGATTTCCGGGGATGACATCGGCTACCTCAAGACATTTACGCTTGATACATTTGATGGAACGAGATGGGCTGCCGGAAAACATGCCTCCGCTTTCAAAAGAAATCTGAGGGTTGAACCAAAACCGGAACTCAAATACCGCAAGGCGATCGTCAAGGAAATCGCGCTTCTCGGCGGTTCACTGCCGGCCGACGGATATCCTGTCGCACTGAAAGGGAATTTCTTCCAGGATGATTATGTGTCCTGGCAGGGAAGCATCCGCGTATCGCGCTACTGGCCTGCGGACAACAATATCTACGAATACTGGACGGATCTCAACAAGCATCTGGATGCGGACAGCCGCGAGACTGCGTCCTGCCTCAAGCATCCCGAACTTTCCGACAGGGCGAAAAAGATGATAGCTGACACTACGGCCGCTGCCGCCGGGGAATACAACAAGGCCAGGGCGCTGGAAAAACATCTCCGCGATACTTTCACCTATGAACTCGGGACATACGACCTGAACCGCCTGAACCCACTGGATGATTTCCTTTTCAATGAGAAACGCGGACACTGCGAACGCTTCGCTTCGGCGTTGGTGCTGCTTTTCAGGCAGATGGGGATCCCCTCCAGGATAGCTATTGGATTTGTGCCGGTCGAGAAGAACGAGATCGGAGGATTCTTCAACATCAGGGACACGCATGCCCATGCCTGGGTCGAGGCATACCTGCCTGACCGTGGCTGGCTTGTCTTCGACGCCACACCTGTTTCAGACAGGGTTCTCCAGAGACCAGCCAGCGGCTTTGCCCTGACGATGCGTGACTGGGTGGAATTCATCTGGTATCAGAAGATCGTCGGATTCACCTCGAACGACCAGGTGATGCTGTATAAGTTCACCGCCGAGGGCATAGATGTCGCGGCTGAAAAAGTTTCGCGAAATTCTGGTATTATGATACTTCTGACAATACTGCTGCTCGCGTTGACAGGAGGAATCGTAATTTTCAGGAGGTATTCCGCAGGAAAAGCTGGAAGGAGTTCGTCTATAACATATTCTGAAATCTTCGCCGAACACTTCTACCGCGACCTGCTAAGGGAGCTTGCTTCCGCAGGCATCAGACGGGTTCCATCTGAAACTCCCGGGGAAATCTTAAGGAGAGCCTCGATTAAGATACCTTCAGCAGCATCGGAAATCACATTTATAACTGACGAGTTCTGCAAGATCAGGTATGGCGGAAGAAAACCGGAAGAAGACCTGCACGACAAGGTGAAGAGTTCCTTGCATGCTGTAAAATCGGCAATCAAATCACGAAAGACATTTGCCACAGACTTGCACTGACCTGACACCGACCATACAAAAACTCCTTAAGCACGAAACATGCAAGAGAGATATTTTCAATTAACCTTGCTTGACCTGGTCACTTGACCTAGTTATATTGAGGCAATTTCAAAATTGCCGAATTCAAGGTAGGGATGGCTCTCCGAGCCGTCCGTATTGAGGCGGCGGTTTCGGAGAAACCGCCCTGCGTTCGGCAGTTTTGAAATCAGCTCATATTAACGGCATAAGAAGATAAAGCGAGGTTCCCATGGAAACGATGGTCATTTCCGAGTTCAAGGCGAAATGCATACGGGTGATGAAGGACATCAACAGGACCAAGCATCCTCTCATAATCACCATCAGGGGGGTTCCTGTCGCCCGGATTGAACCTGTCAGGAGCAAGGGCGCCAGAAGGACTTTAGGATCCATGAAGGGATCCATCAAGATAAAAGGCGACATTGTATCATCCGACTTCAGCAGCGACTGGGAGCTGAACAGATGAAGATTCTCCTTGATACCCATGTCTGGATCTGGATTGCAGAGAGTCCCGATGAGCTTGGAAGCAATGCCAGAAGCCTGCTTGAGGATCTTGACAACGAGATATTCATATCTCCAATATCCACACTTGAGATAGCACAGCTTGTCAAATCCGGAAAGATAGAACTTAAACATTCTCTTTCCGCCTGGGTAAGGAAATCCATGTCGGAGGTTGATGCGAAGACTGCCCCTTTCACACATGATACGGCGGAGATGGCCTACAAAATTCCGGAACCATTCCACAAGGATCCTGCCGACAGGATTCTTGCCGCAACCGCAATCCTTGAAAACCTGGGTCTCATGACCGCCGACGAGAAGATTCTCGGCAACAAGCATATCCGCACTATAAACGCGAGGAAATGAAATACAGTCATCTTCCCCGCGAATCATCTGGAACAGAAAGACTAAAGAATTTAATCACAAAAGACTGAAGAACGCGCAAACATGCGCTACTACGGACAAATTCAACCATTTCTGAACTCATTTCTAAGTCCGACAGACTCTCCTGAAACGGATTTGCGCTTCCTTTAAAACCCAGACACCCTCAAAAGAGTACACATTGATAAATCAATCAATTAATTTGTGTCTTCACGAGTTTATGGTACATTCTTCGCTTCATTCTAATTTAATTTTATCATGAAAAAACTTCTCAAAATAATATTCTGGGTTTCGTTAAGTCTTATCGGTGCGGTTTCGCTTGCGATAGTCGCATTCAAGCGGGGCGAACCTGTGAACGCCCTCTGGCTGGTCACCGCTTCAGTCTGCGTCTTCGCCATAAGCTACCGGTTCTACAGTAAATGGCTTTTCACGAAAGTGTTTGTCCTCGACCTGAAACGGGCGACGCCTTCATGCGTGAAAGAGGACGGGAAGGATTATGTGAAGACGAATTCATGGATCGTCTTCGGGCATCATTTCGCGGCGATAGCGGGTCCCGGCCCCCTCGTCGGGCCTGTACTCGCGGCGCAGTTCGGATATCTTCCTGGGGCCCTGTGGATCCTGGTAGGCGCGGCTCTTGGAGGAGCCGTCCATGATTCAATGATACTTTTCTGCTCAATGCGCCGCAATGGAAAATCCCTTGGACAGATGGTAAAGGAGGAGATCAATTCCTTCGCCGGGATGATCGCACTAATTGGAATCATATCAATACTCATCATACTTATTGCGGTGCTTGCACTCGTAGTCGTCAAGGCGCTGGCTGAAAGCCCATGGGGTGTATTTACAATTGCAATGACAATACCAATTGCCCTCATCATGGGCGGGGCTCTGAGATATGTCTGTCCTAAAAGAGTCGGCTATGTCACCGCCTTTGGCGTCGCGGGACTTCTTCTTTCGGTTTATCTCGGACAATACCTGACTCATTTCCCGGCAATTGAGAGGATGCTGATGCTGGACGGTAAATTCCTGGCAATTGCCATAATCGTATATGGGTTTGCGGCATCAGCACTTCCCATATGGCTGCTTCTTGCGCCGAGGGATTATCTCAGCACATTCATGAAGATAGGCACAGTGATTTTTCTGGCGGTAGCCGTCCTTGCGATAGCTCCGCAGATGCAGATGCCGGCAATCACAAAATTCATAGATGGAACAGGACTGGTATTTGCAGGCCCAGTTTTCCCGTTCTGCTTCATAACCATAGCCTGCGGCGCCATATCAGGCTTCCACGCGCTTATTTCCTCTGGAACAACTCCAAAGATGATCACCAGCGAAAAATGCGTGAGGACCATCGGATATGGCGGAATGATAGTCGAGATGATGGTTGCGATAATGGCATTGATCGCCGCAAGCACGATGAAGCCAGGTGTTTACTTCAGCATCAACATGAAGGGGGAAGCCGCCGCAGTAGTCAAAAAAGCCTCCGACGCTGGATTTCCCGTGACTGAACAGGAGATGAAAGCCCTGGCCGAAACGCTTGGCGAAAAGACGATGATCGGCAGGACAGGCGGGGCTCCGACATTCGCTGTTGGAATGGCCGAGATGCTTTCGAAGTTCTTTTCCGGCAGCACCGCGATGGCGTTATGGTATCATTTCGCGATCATGTTCGAGGCGCTGTTCATACTTACGACCATTGATGCGGGCACCAGGGTCGGCCGCTTCCTCATGCAGGACCTGCTTGGCCAGATCACGCCCATGCTCGGTCAGAACGGGACGCATCTTTCAAGCATAACCTCCAGCCTGATCTTCTGCGGCGCCTGGGGCTGGTTCCTCATACAGGGCGTCATAGATCCTCTTGGCGGAATCAACAGCCTGTGGCCGATTTTCGGAATCGCTAACCAGCTTCTTGCAGTAATCGCCCTGTCGCTCGGCACGACAATCCTTATAAAGATGGGCAAGGCAAGATACATATGGGTGACATTGCTTCCGCTTGTCTGGCTTTCCGCGGTTACGATGACAGCGGGATTCATGAAGATATTCAGCGCCAGCCCCAAGCTCGGTTTCCTCTCGAACGCCAAAGAAATTTCTGACAAGATAGCTGGTGGCGGAACAACCAAGCAGATTCTAGAATGGGAAACTCTGATGTTCAACAACTATGTGAACGCCGCCGTTTCCGCAATATTCATGATCCTGGTAGTCCTGATTGTCTGCGCCTGCGTCAGGGAATGGTATCTGCTGCTCTCCAAGAAGAAGCTTCCTGTGCTCCATGAATCGCCATATGTCGAGCTGGAGACGGTGTGAGAGGGAGACACTAAGTAGCAAAGGCACAGAGGCACAAAGTTAGTAACCGTTAAGTTGGTCTTTTAGCCTCACACGTAGGGCGGTTTTTAAACCGCCAACTAATTGTCGGGTTAAAACCCGACATACTTTCTTGGAAAAACAGCCTCACTTCACCCAGCTTAACGCTTACCAAAGTTACTGAGAATATTGGATTTAAAACCTCTGACAGGCACATTCATTTGAAGTGCATCACATAAAATAGATAGCCTAGAGCTCCAAGTATAACAAGAACCAAAGCTGCCACGACGAACATCATCGGTTTCGAAATCTTCTGAAATTCAGCTTCTCGTTTTTTTCTCTCTTCATCCCCGAATTCTTGCTTGCAGGATGGACATGTATACCAGTAAGGTTCATCATCAGGGAAGAATAACAATTCGCGCCATTCCTTCCAGGAGACGGTGAACTTATGTCCGCATTTCGGACAGAACAGTTCTTTTTTGTGGATGTAGTACATTGAACGACCTAACTGCTAAGACACGCTAAAGACACGCTAAAGACCTTATGTTAAACATAGAATAGTTAGAAAAAGCCTTCTCCCTTCTTAAATTATAACAGCTTAAGAAAAAGAAAGGAGAAGGACTTA
>MHBI01000032.1 GCA_001804815.1 Lentisphaerae bacterium GWF2_50_93 | reverse complement strand
TCATCTGTATAAGAGGTTGCTTTGCATAATATTTCCCTTGGCATAACATCGCTTATGTCAAGCTTGACATAACCTGTGGGCGATCGCGTTGACAATTGCCTCGGACACCGCCTGTTTCGGCAGTTCATATTCCACTGGTGCCTGAGGGCTTTTTTCGCGTGTTCCGACAGAGCGTGCAATCTTTGACATGACAAAGTCAACAGCCTGATCCACGAGATCAAATATGGTCCCCTTGTATATCTGGTACGATGGGATCGGTTTACGAACTTCAGTTCCATGGTAGTGCATGCATTTGACTTCAGAAGAGATCATGAACCGTTGCGGAGCCTTTCCGAACAGAAGCACGGCGGCATGGGATGGGACACCACGATCCAATAAGTTCAGATGTTCCAATGCCTTCACCATGGGAATGTTTTCTGCAAGGGCGAACTGACGTTCACGCCGTGCAGTTCCGAGAAACCAGCGTAAGCGGTCTTCTGACAAGTCGTCCAGTGTGGCTTTTGGACAGGCTGTCGCGTCAAAAGGTCCTGTGCGCAAATTGCCATTATGCTCCAGGTATTCAACCAAGCTGGCATATAGAGCGGCAGTAAGGTCAGATGTACCGGTAAACCGGCGGCGTATCAGTTGGGAGCCAGCTTTCCGGATCAACGCAGCCATCTTCGGATGCCTGCCTTTGTCATCGGCACCCTTTACAAAAATCAAACGGGTCTTGCTTTTTTCTGTCGCCCTATCAAATTCTCGTTCTGTCGGGGACATCCCCTTTGAATCTTCAAAGCCGTATTCAAAGCCAAGAATTCCGACATATAAGCCACAGTGGTCAACCTGTTCGAGATAGACTTCATCAGACCTGCGGTCTGAGGCTGGCAGGTCTTCAAAGAGGAAAACATCGAAGAAGCGGCGGAGCAGAGGATCACCGAGTACGAAATCACGTACAGCACGCCGTTCTTCGGCGAGTTCCTTCTGGACACTGCTCACGAATAACGTCTGACGCCTCATCCTGCACTCTCCAAGGCAGGCTTGATGAACTTCGTGCAGATATCGCGTTCGCTCAGGCTTTTTTTATCCATAGACATATCACCCTTAGTAAAACAATAACTATATACAACCTGGGCGGTTTTTCAAGGAAGAGCAACACTCATAAGAAAGGCAGGTATTGGAATCAGCCAGCCTTCGCAAAGAAGCTACGGCGCGGCATTTTTCGCTGTAGGCGAAAAACATGGTGGGCACTACTGGACTCGAACCAGCGACCTCTACAATGTGAATGTAGCGTTCTAACCAACTGAACTAAGTGCCCATTTAAAAGGGGGCAGTAATCTAATATGGAAATCGGTGAGTTCAAATCTCTTCTTCTATCCAGAGCATAATTAATTACTTGAAATGCATGATCGTTTGGGTTATTTTTACGCTAACTGTTCCAGTCGTGGCTGGTCACGGCCCTGGTCGCCGAAGGCGTTGCCACAGGCAGAGTGTCTTGGAATTCAAAAAGCATGGGGGATGGTATGAGTGACAGCAAAAAAACTTCTGACAACGAGCTCAAGGTCTTTATTTCCAGCCGGGAATCGAAATGCGGGGAGTGCGGACACTCACTCGGCTTCCATGCGTGGATTGTCCTGAAGGAGGACAAAGGCGCCTTGTGCCTGACCTGCGCGGACATGGATCATCTTGTTTTTCTGCCTTCCGGAGACATGGCGCTAACCCGGCGTTCAAAGAAGCATTCCCGTCTTTCGGCAGTAGTGCTGAAGTGGTCCCGCTCACGCAGACGGTATGAGCGCCAGGGACTGCTGGTCGAGAACGAGGCGCTTGAAAAGGCCGAGAAAGAGTGTGACGCAGATGCAGGACAGCGGGAAATACGCCAGGCCCAGTCAGCGATCCGCAGCAACGAGTTGGATAAAAAATATTTAAACGACTTCTCTGCACGTATCCGCGAATTGTTCCCCAACTGCCCCAAAGGCAGGGAAAAGGAGATTGCCGCACACGCCTGCCGGAAATACAGCGGCCGTGTCGGACGCAGCGCAAATGCCAAGGAGCTTGATGGAGAGGCTGTCAAATTGGCAGTGATCGCCCACATCCGGCATGTTGAAACCGATTATGACAAACTTCTTTCCGGCATGCTTGAAAAGAGCGAGGCCCGGAGAATCGTATATGAAAAGGTTGGACAAGTCTTGAAGGCGTGGGGATCAGGCGGAGGGAACCATGAACTCGCCACAGACTTGCACAGACTATGAGCATAGCTCTGGGAACTTCCGGAAAATGCTGGTGGCGAACCCGAATGACGCTAAGATAAGAGAAGACAAACTAAAGTTTGAACTCCAACATTTGTCGCGTATGCTGAGGTTGGAGTCCAAGCTTCAGCTTGTGTGTTTGTCTGATGTGCGTCCGCGTGGAAGAGTAGACAAACTAAAGTTTGAACACCAACGAGGAGTCGGTGTGCTGAGGTTGGAGTTTCACGTGAGCACGTTGACACGTGGAACGTGACTCATGTGGCAAGCTTCAGCTTGTGTATTCATGGTGTATATTGCAGGCAAATAACGGAGAACTTCAGTTGGGCGAAAAACCAAACAAGATTGACAAGCTTCTCAAGAACATCAAAGGTCTCGATGTCGAGATGCCGGAACGCGATCCGGAGGAGCCGGACCTGACAGCTGAGCAGTTCAACGAGATCAGGGAGCTGACCGACGAGGTCCTTCCAGACGACTTGGTCAAGGCGCTCGGGAAATGGCAGGCCGCGCATCTTCTCCTGAAGCTGAAGGAGGATGAACTCATGGAAGGCATGGCTGAAACTGACAAGTACGACAACAAGATAAGGATGCTCAAGAACGCGCTTATCCTCTCTGCATTGTTCTTCTTCGCCCTCCTGATTGTAAGCCTGCTCCTTAAGGCGTTCAGGCACTAGCCGACAATTGGGCCATGGACCTCCACAGACTTTGGATTCAGCCGCTGCATAATTCAGGTATTTAATTCTTGACTTTCAATTCCGCCAGAATTATATCTTGATCATGAACAAAACAAAAAAATCCACCAATTTTCTTATGTTGTTGACTGGTTTCCTCTTCCTGTCTGTCATTGCGCTTTACGCAGAAGATACGCGGCAGGCGGCGACCGGTCAGGAGTCGGTATTCCTTCCAAATGAAAAATTCAAGATCAGCGGCGAGGCGCTCTCATACAAGCTGAAAAAACCTGGTCAGACCCAGTTCCAGCAGGCTGGCGGAACATGTTCCACCTGCGGCGTAGTGGCGGCAATGGAGGCATTCGGGTTGGTCGTCAGTTTCTATTGCGTGCGATGAATTCAGCAGGTAGGGCGCTCTCGCCGAGAGCGCCGTGGACGCCTCGGCGAGGCGTCCCTACCTTTAGAAATAAAGACTTACGCAATGTCAAAATATGCGTTTGGTAGACAGCCCTGACGGGCGTACCTACTTGAATGATTCTGCAGATGCATCGGATGGCATGCGCCAGTCGCCGCGCGGTGACAGGCTGATTGTTCCGACCTTCGGGCCATCCGGTATGCAGCTGCGCTTGAACTGCTGCGAGAAGAACCGCCGTATGAAGAGTTTCTGGAACTCCACAAGCTTCTTCTTTGTATACTTCCCATTGAATGCGATGTTCGCAAGATAGAGGATTTTTTCCGGTGACGCCCCGTACTTTACAGTATGGTACAGGAAGAAGTCATGGACTTCATATGGTCCGATAATATCCTCTGTCTTCTGGACGATCCTGTCGGAGTCATGTGGCAGGAGTTCGGGAGACACGGGTGTGTCGATTATGTCGTGCAGTATTTTCCTGAATTCGGGATGTGAATTGTCGGCAACCCATGCGATCAGGTAGCGGATCAGGGTTTTGGGAACTCCGCAGTTGACGGCGTACATGGACATGTGGTCGGCGTTGTAGGTCGACCAACCGAGTGCGATCTCGGAAAGGTCGCCGGTTCCGACTACAATACCTTTTTCCTTGTTCGCTATGTCCATCAATATCTGGGTGCGTTCGCGGGCCTGGACGTTTTCATAGGTGACGTCGTGTATCTTCGGATCGTGTTTGATCTCCTTGAAATGATCCTTGCATGCGGCCTTTATGTCGATTTCGCGGAAATCGGTGCCGGACATGCGGCACAGCTCCAGTGAGTTCCCGTATGTCCTGCCGGTAGTTCCGAATCCGGGCATCGTTATTGCGGTGATATCATTGTTCTTCCTGCCAAGTAATTTCATCGCCTCTATCGAAACAAGAAGGGCAAGCGTTGAATCGAGCCCCCCGGAAATCCCTATCACGGCCTTTGCTGAGTTGGTATGTTCCAGGCGTTTTGCGAGTCCCGCAGACTGGATGCTGAATATTTCGCGGCACCTTTCATCGCGTGTGGCCGGGTTGGATGGCACGAACGGATGCGGATCGATCTGCCTGCTGATGGAAGACAGTTTCATAGGCTTGTCCATCTTTATAAAAAGATATTTTTCCGGCAGCTCATTGTCGGCAAAGGAACTTGATGAGAACCTCGTATAAGCCAGGCGTTCACAGTCGATGTCGGCGAAGAGGATGTTCCCTGTGCGCAGGAACCTTTCATTTTCTGCGAGCATAAGTCCGTTCTCGGCGATCATTGAATGCCCGCTGAAGACGAGGTCGGTAGTGGATTCCCCGACGCCGGCCGAGCTGTAGACATATCCGGCGATGCAGCGGGCGCTCTGCTGCTTCACGAGGTCGCGCCTGTAGTCGGCCTTGGCCACAAGCTCGTTGCTGGCCGAAAGGTTGGCAATTACAGTCGCTCCGGAGATGGCGTGGTATGAGCTGGGCGGGATGACGTTCCAGAGATCCTCGCAGATCTCGACGGACAGTTTGAAGTTCTCGTCGCATTCGAATACGAGATTCCTGCCGAAAGGTATTTCTGCTTTTCCTATCCTGACAGTTTCACTTTTGAACTTCTTCCCGGACGTGAACCAGCGTTTCTCGTAGAACTCCCTGTAGTTGGGATTGTATGTCTTCGGGACGATCCCGCGGATTTCACCTTTCTGGATTATGAACGCGCAGTTGTACAGGCGGCTCTTGTGGAGCAGGGGGGTGCCGGCGATTATGACGATGTCCATCTTTCTTGCGAAATCCGCAAGTTCGGTGATGGCCGACAAGGCTTTCCGTATCAGGCGGGTCTGCTGGAAAAGGTCCGCGCAGGTGTATGATGTGATTGAAAGTTCGGGGAATACCACGAGCGCGGCGGAGTTGCCGGCCGCCTTGCGCACCAGCTCTTTCATCCTTGCCAGATTGAATGCCGTGTCGGCTACCCTTGTTTCAGGCACTGCTGCCGCTACCCTGTAGAAACCATGCATTTTCGTTTTTCCGCTGTTTCTCTCTTTTATATCTCGGAATATACATTAGATTCAGCAACAGTCCAAGGAAATCTTTTTTTCGTAGTCACGAAATAAAGAGACTCTGATGTGGGATGGGGGGCTGATGAAGAACGGGAAGAAAATAATAATTGCCGTGCCTCACGGTTTTTGCGCCGGTGTCAGAAGGGCTCTTGAAACAGTAGAGAAGGCATTGGAACTCTATGGCAAGCCAGTATACGTCAGGCACGAGATCGTACACAACGAGTACATTGTTGATGCCCTGTCTGAAAAGGGCGTTGTCTTCCTCGAGCACATTTCAAGACTCCCTAAAAAAGCCCACCTGGTCTTCAGCGCCCACGGAGTTTCCCCGGAAATAGAGGACGATGCTGGAAAGAGGGGCCTCGACATCATAGACGCCACGTGTCCGCTTGTGAAGAAGATCCACCTGCAGGCTGTCAGCTATTCCGCCAAGGGATATGCAATAATAATAATCGGACACAGGAAGCATCCGGAAGTGGTCGGTACAGCCGGACAGGTCGATGAGAGTTTGATAGTGGAATCACTCAAGGATGTCGGAAAGCTTCCGGAAATTGCGCAGAAACGGATCGCGTGCCTTACACAGACGACACTCAGCGCCGATGACACCCGCGACATCATCTGCGCGATCAAGAAGAAGTTCAGAGGACGCAAGATAGCAGTGCTCAACGATATCTGCTATGCGACCCAGAACCGGCAGAATGCCGTGAAGACGCTTGCCAGGAAATGCGATGCGGTGTTCATCATAGGATCCGAGAACAGCTCGAACGCAAACCGCCTACGCGAAGTCGCCGAGAAGGCAGGCGCGAAAGCGTTTCTGATCAGCGGGGAGAAGGGAGTGCCTCCAAATGCGCTGAAGGGACTCAATGTCATCGGGATTTCAGCAGGTGCGTCGACTCCTGAGATCCTCATCTCGAAATTCATAACTTTCCTGAACAAGATGGGCTGGCACGACATCGAGACGATTGGAACCGAAGAGAAGAAGATCGTCTTCAAGCTCCCTGCGAGATTCGCAGGCGAGTAGGTGCGGGCTTCCCCATGCACATGGATGATTGGATTAATGGATTGCTGGATGATTGCGTATTAAGACATAAGACCAAAAACAGCCTGGATAAATTATCCGAAATGCCTTTCTGGAAATTCTCATGTATCTCCATGACTGCTGTGTTATCTTGGACTCAAACCCAATCATCCATTAATCCACCCATCCATTCATCCATTCTTAATATCTCGCCCATAGCTGGGCTGCCGCCATGAGAAGACGCATGCCTGTCAGGCGCGAACCGTTGTTGATCGATCCGGCCGTAGCGAACAGGAGTCCGCGCTTTTCCTTCGCCTGTTCGAAATCGCGCAGGAGTTCGCAGACCATCCGTACTTCCTCGTTCCTGCTGAATGTGAACGGGGCAAGCTGCCCGTGGATTACCGCCTTCGGGCAGTGCGCACGGATTTCGCTGACTGTCAGGGTCGGTCCGAAGTTGACGCCTGTCATTTCCAATTTTGTAAAGAATGGAAGGAGGTGCGACATGGCTGAGTCGGAATGCTGATATCTTGAGTCGCCTGGATTGGGACTGTAGCGGTCAAAGATTTCCTTGAGGATTGGATAGCCGAACAGTTCATACATTTCAGGATTGAAGAGGCAGCAGTTGTCGTCGGCGAACCCGAAGCCGCGTGGAGCAGTTTCAGGAGTATATCCTGCTTCCTCGTCAAGTACTTTTGCTATTTCGAGCATAGTTTTAAGGATGGCGTTCCGGAAACGGATGGCGAGATCAGGATTGTCCAAGACGAGGAAGATCATGTTTTCCGCGCCGTAGACGCTGGTCGCAAATGTGCATGGGCCGCGCTGCCAGCGGTAGAGACCGGGCTTGATGCCGCGCGGAAGGAGCTTCGCCTTTGCCTCGTCCCAGCCTTCAGGGAGGATGAATTTGCGGATATCGCATTTTTCTACGCGGTCAAGAAGAGCCTTGAGCTCGTCCTCGGTGTTCGCGGACTGCTGGAGCCACCATGAGCCTTCATGCCAGATATTTTTTGCTTCGAAGACGTCGTGCAGGCCCTTTGTTCCAGGGTAGCAGTCCTCCTTCGGGGCGGAATGTTTTTCACTAAGGGTCCGCCTGCCTATAATCTTCTCGGCCTTGTCATTGTATGCCTTATTCAAGGAGAGCCTCCAGTCATCATCATGTCCAAGGCGCCACATGTCTTCAGGAATTCCGAGTTCGTCGAAGACTGTTTCATTGCTGTGGAAAATGGCAAGAGGGACTTGCTTTATGGATTTTGAGAAGGGGTCTTTTGCGGATTCATCCTGATCCTTCCAGAACCTTTCGACATCTACCGGTGCAAGGCCGCCGTTCTTATGTGCTTCCTTGACCAGCCATTCAGCCTTTGAAACGTGGTCCTTTGAAAAAACTGACAGGTCCGACATATGATTAACTCCTTGTTAAACAATAATTCTTCTTTCAATAGTTTGTAAAATAACATGATTAATTGTATATAATATGGAATAAAACAGCAATTATTTGTAATATTATGACTTATGCAGATATTCACAGAGAACGATCTTCCTGCCAGAAAGCCCCAGCTTATGCAGATAGCCTGCGGAGGGGCCGCATACGACTTGTTCCCGCTTCACGTGAGTCTTGACGCCATCCATCTCCGTAAAACCGCGGGCAGGGCTCCGGAACACCGCCACGATGTCTATCATGTCGTACTATATGGCGAGAGCAGGGGGAAGTTTTCCATAAATGGGAGAATATTGCCGGCTGAACAAGGAGTGCTCGTCTTGAGTTCTCCGGGCGAGGGGCATCTTTTCCCGCCAGTGGACAAGGGGATGATCAAGTATACAGAATTTACTTTTTCATACGCTTCTAACAAGGGGAAGCATCTGGACATGCCGTTCAAGGAGCTTCTGTCGCTGCATTCCGGCATCGATCTCCAGCACTGGGACAACGTCACGAAATTAAATCTGGACCAGTATAAGGAACTACACCGCATAATTGCCGGAATATCTGAAGTGAAGGAGAGTTCCTCGGGCATAAGGCATATCCAGTTATATAGGAACATCGCAGAACTTTTCAATTTCCTCACGCTTGCATATGCGGTCGCGGACCTTCCGGTCGAAGACTCGCTCTCGTCGGGACTTTCGAGGGCGCGGGATTATATCCACGCCAATTACGGGAAGAAGATCAAGATTGCGAAACTCGCAGAGCTTGCTTGTCTGTCCAAGGGGCATTTCCAGAGGGCGTTCAAGAAGAAATTCGCTCTTTCTCCTGTAGGCTACATCAATGAACACAGGATAAGCGCCGCCAGGAATCTCCTGCGCACGACCCCTTATCCCTGCGCCGAGATTGCAGAACGTGTGGGATTCGAGGACATCTTCTATTTTTCAAAGGTATTCAAGAAGATTTCCGGCAGAAGCCCAGCCGCATACAGGAATGAGCCGGGGAAGCTATAATGCCCGAACATCCAACATTGAACATCGAACGTCCAATAATGAATTGAAGATTGGGAAGTTCGGGAGTTCAAAAATGCGTAAGCGTTAAGCTGGTCTTTTCCCCTCACACGCAGGGCGGTTTTTACTTGTCATGAGCCTGTCGAATGAAACCGCCAACTAATCGTCGGGTTAAAACCCGACATACTTTCTTGGAAAAACAGCCTCACTTCACCCAGCTTAACGCTTACAAAAATGTGAAAGTTCGGAAGTTGTAAGCTCTCAAGCGCTGTCGGGATTAAGTATGGCGTCCCGAGCGCATAAATAGCCTCGGGACGCCTCGCGAGCCAGTTTCGCGTGAGCGACGTTGTCGCAACGCGACTCACGTCGGCGAAACTGGCATACTGTCTTCGCCAAGGCTATGCCGGGCACGCAAAGTCACCGCTTTGTTTTTACAGCTGAGACTGTTGCTTTCGCCAGGATTTTCCTCAGGTACGGCTCAAGTGCGTCAGCCATGCGTAAAAAACCAAGGTCAGTCGCATGGACTCCGTCGACGGTGCATTCATCGAAGTCCTTGCCGAGGAATTCATAGCCGTTGGCGAAGTAAAGATTCTTGTCGCCGGCGAGGATGCGTTTCCTGACCTCTTCTTTCTGTATTGAGCGGCATCTGTCCGTCTTTGCGGCCTCGGTTGGCTCGTAAAGAGTTGATGCAAACCGGATTTTTGAGACAGTAAGGATAGGGACTGACGGATGGGCTTTGCGCAAGATGTCGACGAATTCAGGGAAGCGTATTGCGAGAAGTTCAGGTTCGTGGCAGTTCCCCTCGAAATCAAGTACGAATATTGCCGGACGCTTTACCGTCGCGACAAGCCGCGCCACCTCCGGTTCGCCGCGTCCGCTGCCCGAGAATCCGAGATTGACAAACTCCATATTGATCCTGCGCGAAAGAATGTTGGTGAAGCACATGCCGGGCCTTGACGCGCATCCGCCCTGCGTGATGGAAGTTCCATAGACAACAATCCGTCCGGCATTGTCATAGGGAACCGGTGCTTCGATTTTTGCGCCTGGAGCAAGTCCGATTTCAATTTCCATCTGCCTGGCATCGTTGTAGAGGGGGAAATTCAAGGTAATCATGCGCGTTTCGGAAACATCATGCTTGAAGAGTACGAGCTCGTAGTCATCAAGCTTGGAATCGTATTTCGTGGCGGAGCAGAACGTTGTTTTCCCAGGCGCGCCGATGTAGCAGTCGAACCCGCCCTGGCCTGTGTCGGCCATGTGCACCATATGGAAGGATCCGTGCTTTTTTATGCGCAGGACGAGACGCTGTGAATCGGTACGGAAACGCATCTGTCCGCCTGCAGTGCAGTTGGCGAGGTAGTCGACTGACTTGGGGATGGGTTCCCTGGGTTTTATCGGAAGTCGGCGGTAAAGGCCTTCTTCCTGGAACCACGGAAGTCCAGCAATATGGAAGGGCTGTTTCTTAGGTGAATGCCAGGAAAGCCCCTCAGATCCGGCATTTTTGCCGTCCATGTTCCTGTCTATTTTCTTGATATCAATCTTTTTTCTTTTCATGTGTATCAGTCCGAGTTAATTTTTCTATATAAATCAATATTGCCTGCTTTCCAGAAAAGTTCCACTCCATTTTCTTTCGGCTTGAATTCATAGATCCTAATTTCCCTACGGCCGTATGGTTCTTCCTTTAAGACTACCATGTCGTTTTTATTGATTTTAAACCTCATGTCCTGTCCATATTTCCATTTGCTTGAAAAATAGTGGAACGATTCATCGCTCCCTAGATAATGGTAGCCTTGGAATGTCGGGGATGAATTCAAGATGAATGCCTGGCTTAGCTCCGATTTCCTTATCTCGGTAAAATCAGAAGTGCATCCCCCAGGCATGAGCGACAATAGTATTATTGACAGGACTGTTTTCATTGTTGGCTGTGATTTATTCAAGGCAAAGAACACGCAAAATTGCGTTAACTACAGACAAATGCTGGTGTACCTATATCACTTCGTCATTCGGTTGTTCGACTGTCCATCCGCTTACCGGAGCTTGTCCTGGGCTGATTTCAGTTTCCTGATCGCCTCTGCGGCGCCTTCAGGAGCGCGGAACACCGATGTGCCTGCGACGATCATGTTGGCTCCGGCTTCGGCGACGACAAATATTGATTTGCCGTCTATTCCACCATCGACTTCCAGATGGATTTTCCTGTCAAGCTTTATTATAGCATCCCTTATTGCCCGGGTCTTGGGCATCATGTCCGACATGAAGCTCTGTCCGCCGAAACCAGGTTCGACTGTCATGACAAGCACTAGGTCGATCTTGTCGAGGTAAGGAATGAGTTTGTCTGCTGGAGTCTTAGGTTTCAAGGAAAGTCCTGCGGAACAGCCGAAGCTGCGGATTTCGCGGATCGTATCTTCAATGTTGTCGGAACATTCCACGTGGAATGTGATGCTGTCGGCGCCGGCGTCGGCGAAGGGTTTTACAAACGACTTGGGATTTGTCAGCATGAGATGCACATCGAACGGAAGCTTTGTGATATTCCTCAGCGCCTGGACGACTGGCGGCCCAATGGTGAGGTTGGGTACGAAATGCCCGTCCATGATGTCGACATGGATCAGGTCGGCTCCGGCCTTTTCAACTCTGGCGATCTCGTTGCCGAGTTCCGCGAAGTTCGCAGCCAGTATCGAAGGCGCTATCAATATTTTCCTTGAATCGAGGTTTGTCACAGGATTGCGTGTCATGGAAAAAACTTTCTTCTAATGTTTAAAATTCTTTCAAGTAACCTATATCCTATGGGATGAATTGTCGAATGAATTTTTATTCTTGTCGGCTTTAAGAAAGAAAGTGCAGGAATGAAGATTCCGGCTGAAGCCGGTACTCGTGCGTTGATTTTGCAGGCAAAGGTTTGCTGTCATGACAGAGGCGTTGTGGAGTCCCGCGCCTTCAGGCGAAAGAATTATATTGAATTCTTATCCGGATAATTTCCGGGCGAGACGCCAGCGCTCCATATTTACTTAGTAGTTCGATTGTCCGTCTAAAGTAGGTACGCCCTTTAGCCCTGTCTACTATACGCATTTCCCTGTACTGTCCACGCCACGCTCTCCGCTTCTTCTGTCTTTTTATCTTTACGTCAGGCGCTTCCCACTTCGCTCTGCGAGCTACGAGGGACAGGTCGGCCTGACTTTGGACTGCGGTGATTATTCACCGCTTTGTTTTTACAGCTGTTCGTCACACCATGGCATTTAGCAAAGGCGATAGCTGTTGTTTTCTTTACGCTTCCAGCGGAATCCAAAGCGCAGAATGATCTGCGCAGTCCAAAGATTCGTCCTCCGACTGGAGGACTCATCATAAAGAATTCAAAATAATGCGTATATTAGACAGGGCTAAAGCCCATCCCTACTTCATCAGCCTCTCCGCCGAATCACCCTTTATCCAGCCTTCCGAACCGTTGTCTGTGCGGACGCGGAGCCAGTTGTCCCTTTCCTCCTCGATGAAGAGTTTCTCGCCGCAGTTGATCCGGAAGTCGGTCTGCCTGGAGGTTTCCGAAGGCAGAAGATATACCTGCATGTTCTTGATGACGGCATAGGCTGTCTTGGGACTGTACGAAGTCGTCGACTGGCTGAACGGAGCGGTCAGGATCAGCATGAAGACCATGACTGCAGCAGTGATGCTTGTATAGAATCTTGCTTCTGATGCAAACCTGCGGCGGAAGGCGAGTATGATCCCTGCTATGGCCCAGACTATGGCGGCGATGAGCATCCATTCGTCGGGACGCAGCAGATCCCTGGCGAACACAATGAGATCCTTCGGAGAGTCGATGCTGCCGACTTCAGGCAGCATGAATTTCCTGTGGACCAGGTTCAGGTTTTCCCTGATGTCGGAATCCCGCGGCGAGAGATGCAGCGCCCTTTCATACATTACCAGCGCCCGTGCAGGTTCTCCGATCTGGTAGAGACAGTTTCCCAGGTTGTAGAGCAGGGCGGGATCAGGTGCGTTCATGTCGAGCTGCTTCCTGTAGAATTCCGCCACCTTCACGAATTCACCGTGGTTATAGGCCGTCAGCGGATTGAACTGCTGATCAGTGCTGAGCTCTGAAAAAAGCGACAGAGGAAGCATGAACAGGACAAGCAGCATCGAGAATTTCTTCAATGATGCCAGCAGGGAACTGCGGAGGTCGGACTTGCTGGAGCCTGACGTGCCCGGCATGTAGGCGGAATCGGCTCCGGATCTCAGGAGGGCCGAAAGTTCGCCGTCCTTTATTTTACCGGCGAGTTCGGTCGCGGACGTTCCAGGGGGAAGTCCCATGAGGTCGTTCAGGTATGGGACAACTTCGTTCTGGATCATTGCGTGCATTTTTTCAGGGCCGGATCTGCGGATTTCGCCGAGGAGCTTGTTCTTTCTTGCTATGGCATTGATTTTCCTGCGCAGCACCGGATCGTTTTCGAGACGCAGCCTCCTGTAATGCCGGAATTCGCTGAATCCCCAGAGAGCCGGACCGAGGATGAACAGGAAGAGAATCAGGATGATATGGTTTTTCCATAATGGAAGAATTACCTGTCCCGAAAGATTCTTCTTGAGATAGAGGATGTCGTTTATCTTTTTTCCATTGATCTTCTTGTCCGTGAACAGCGCTTGCGTGGTGGTTGGGGCTCCGGAATCGGAAACGACCGAAGCCTGGGGATTATCCGATTTCTCAACCTTCAATTTCCGATTGAACGGAACTTCCACATATTTCCCGGCCGACGTGGAGAAATAGGATACCGGAAGATTGATTTCAGTGCTGCCCTCCTGGAGGGGGATCATTACATATCTGATCTCGAACGAGCCGGTCGCAGGTGCGGGAGACTTCTTTGTTTCCGGAGGATACACGCGGAATCCATCCAGCCTAAGTTCAGGCGCCTTGAGCGTGTCTATGGTCCCTTCTCCGGAGCCGCTTATCTTCAAGGTCGCCGGCTCGCCGGTCTTGAGGTTTTCCTGGCTGATTTCTGTCTTGATCTTCCAGTTTCCTATTAGCCCAAGATAATTAACTGTCCCTGAAGGATCCGGAAGCGATACCGCTTCAAACTCGGGAAAGCGGCAGCTCAGATTCTGTTCCACTGACTTGTAGTTCGCGAATGGGCTTACGAACATATCTTCAAATGGATCGCTGGAACGGCTGCTCCTCCTGCTGTCATTCGGAATCTTCACAACGCACGATATGTCAATCTTGCCGGACAGTTTTCCTGCGGCAATAGGACGGAAAGCCGAACGGAATGTGTAGACGTTGAAAATCTGTCCGTTGACTTTCTCGTTCGATGTCTGCGCTGAAGCGAAGTGTCCGTTCTGGGGGTTTGTCGAACTGAAATCATGGAACGCCACGTTCTCCATGCCGATCGCCGGCCAGCTCCTTATGTCGAAATCAAGTCCCCGCACACCGTAGACCTTTATTTCAAATGATACTTCCTCTCCTATATAGATGCTCTTCCTGTCGGTGAGCAGCGAGCATTTTGCAAAGAGTATTTCATTAAGCCCGGCATTTTTCTTTTCTGTCTTTCCATCGTTGGAACTTACAGTGTATTTCCTGCTCATGGCCTTGAACGTCACCGGATCCGTCAATGTCTTTTTTTTGCCGCACTGGATTTTCAGGGCAGGTATTTTTAGTTCGCCTTCCTTTTCAGGGACGAACTCATAAATGGCGATATAGGCGGATGTCCGCTTGAAGTTGACGATCGATGTCTGCATGCTTTTCGAGACGCCCTGGCGCCACGAGATGCCTTCGGCCCCTGGGAACTCGATCACTTCAGGATAGTCCTCGGAGGAAATAAGCTGGAGGCGCACTGGTTCTCCGACCATGGCCGGCTGCGGGGTTATTGTCATGTTTATGTCGCTTGCGGAAAAAACCTGGAGCGAGAAGAAGAGGAGAAAAGACAAGACAAGAAGCGAAGCCACCCGGCCTGATAGGGCATGAACCGTATTATTGAAATGTGATATTGTCTTATACATTATATTCTGGAACCTGTAAAGAGCACGGCAACAGAGTGCCGTGGCTACATCTAATCCAAGCTGTAGCCGCGTCACTCTGCTGACGCGTCTTTCTCTAAGGCATGCAACTTGGCTTATAATAATATTATAAATTTGCGCAGGCAAATTTATCACCAGTCCTTCTCAACGGAGTTTGCCCGCGAATTCTCCCTGTTCTGCTCCTTCATCTCCTTCTGCAGCTTCTTCTCGTCGTTCGCCATCAGATCAAGCAGGGCTTCGGCCTGCTCGGGATCGATGTCCTTGTCATCCCGGGGCTGTTCCTTCTGCGGTTTTGCCTTCTGTTTCTCCTGGTTCTTCTGATCCTGGTCCTGCTTGCCCTTCTGCTCCTGTTTGTCCTTGTCCTTATTCTGCCCCTCATCCTTAGACATTCCAAGCTCCTTCATCGCATTTTTCAGATTTTCCTCGGCTTTCTGCCCATTTCCCTTCTTCTGCTCCTCCTGGGCTTTCTCAATTTCCTTTTCAGCCTTGGACGCGGATTCCTCAGACTGCTTTGAATCCTGCTTCTGAGCCTCCTGCTTGTAGTCGTCTACAGCTTTTTTCGCCTCTTCGGTCTTCTTCTGGGCATCATCCTGCTTGTTCTGCTGGCCGCCCTTGTCCTGCTGTTCACCCTTCTGGTCCTGCTGCTCCTTCTGTCCGCTCTTCTGGTCTTGCTTCTGATCTTGTTTTTGATCCTTCTGATCTTTCTGATCCTCTTTCTTGTCCTGCTGGGATTTTCCTTCATTCTTATCCTTCTGTGAATCGTGGGCTTCCTTGGTCTTCTGCTGGGCCTCCTGCTTTTTCTGTTCCATTTTCTTCTGCTGTTCAAGTATCTTCTTCGCCTGTTCCCTGTCCTTGAGGAGTTTCTGCTGGTTCATGGCGACTTCAAGGGGATTTGGGGTGGCGCGCATGGATTCCCTGTACATCTCCTCGGCGGAATCCAGGGCCTTTATCGCGTCTTCAGGCTTGGTCTGGATCAGCGTCCTGGCATTCTCATGTTTTATCACCCCGAGATTCTGGCAGGCTTTCGAAACAAGTTCGCGGTCGCCCGGATCCACGCTTATCGCGTTCTCGTAAAGTGCCGCTGCCTTGTCCAGTTCCTTGTTCTTCTGCAGCTCAAGCGCCTTGTTGTATATCTCATAAGGAGTCTTGATGTCTGTGGATTTCTTCCCTCCGTCCTTGATCGGAGCCTTGTCATCAGGCATTGGAACCGCGGTGTCCAGGGGTTGGTCGGCCGGGACTGGCTGCTTGTCGGCGGCGGACGTAGGCTGTTTTTTGTCATCCATGGGAATCTTGTCCTGCGCACCTGCGAAATTCGCAATGCACATGATGGCGAAGATCATGAAGACGTTCCTGCGCTCGTTTACTGCGAAATACGCAAACAGCAGGAACAATGCGGCGAATAACGGTATATGGAAGCGCTCGATCGGCCTCGTCTGGTTGCCCTGGTCGTATTGTTCCGGTATCAGCGCCTTCACCCTCTTGATGATCGAATCAAGTCCGGTGTTTGTCGCTGTCGATCTTACGTATATGCCTGAAGTCTCAGTCGAAAGGGCGTTGAGCTGCTTTTCGTTGAGAGGACTCTTCACGAGTTCTCCGTCTTTGTCCCTGAGAAAAGTCTGTTCACCCGGTTTCGCGCCGGGAAGTACGATCAGGCCGGGCTGCGACGGATCCCCTATGCCGACGACGAAAATCGGTATCCTTGTCTTCTTGAGCTCTTCAAGAGCTGTAGAGCTTGACCCCTGCAGCTCATCTCCGTCGGTCAGGAGTATTATCGCCCTGTGCCCTCCTTCGGCGGCCTTGAACGCCTCCATCGACGCCTCGATCGCGCGCTGTATGTTCGTCCCACCGAGCGGTATGCTTTCGACGGACATCTCGTTGATGGCCTGGAACAGAGTGGTCTTGTCGGCGGTCATCGGACATTGGAGAAAGGCGGTTCCCGCGAAATCGATTATGCCGAACCTGTCGCCAGGACACTGCTTAATCAGTTCCCGCAGGAACCATTTCGAATGTTCAAGCCGCGATGGCTGCACATCCTGCGAGAGCATGCTTTTCGAGACGTCCTGGACTATGAGCAGGTCTCTTCCTTTCCCTGTGAACGGCAGGATTTTTGTCCCCCAGCTCGGACGGGCTATTGCGACAATCAGAAACAGTATCGCAGTAGCCAGCAGGATATTGCGGATGGTCCGCTTGCGGGTTGACAGTGTCGTATATGCAGGATTTTCCGCCCTTTCTCCGAGAATCAATGACAGCTGCTTTTTCCTGCGCTGGTACGACAGTACCCAGAAAAAAACTATAAGCGGAATGAGCCACAGGAGATTCCAAAAGTATTCAGGTTTTAAAAAACTCATTTTTATCCATGCCCTTTTTATATCTCTACAGGATGTCGTTTTCAGAGTTGGAGTTTCCAGCTACTGACTTCTTTGTTTCATTTGACATTTGAAATAAGGGTTTTGTTCCATAACTTATCAAAAACCCGATAATATGAGGCTTGACCATGCACAAAATCAAGGTGAATCTGAAAGAACGTGGATATGATATACTCATAGGCAAGGGGATTGTCAGCGGTTCCCGGACCTTGAAAGATCTTGTCGCAGGACGCAGATGCCTGGTCATTACCGACAGCAACGTTTCAAAAATCTATGGTCTGTCAGTCCTAAGGACGCTCAAAAATGCCGGTGCCGAATCTGAAATCATACCGTTCAAGGCGGGTGAATCATCCAAGAATCTGGAAACATATGGAAAGCTTCTCAGACAGGCATGCCGCGCGGGACTCGACCGTTCATCCCTGATTGTCGCCCTGGGAGGAGGGGTTCCCGGCGATGTCGCCGGATTTGTCGCGGCCAGCTATATGAGGGGGTTAAATTTCATCCAGATCCCGACAACCCTTCTTGCCATGGTGGACTCGAGCGTGGGCGGAAAGACAGGCATCGATCTTCCCGAAGGCAAGAACCTTGTCGGCGCCTTCTGGCAGCCCAGCCTTGTCCTGATAGACCCCACGGTCCTGACGACTCTCCCGAAACGCGAAATTCGCTGTGGGCTTGCGGAGGTCGTAAAGTACGGAATCATAATGGATGAAAAGTTTTTCTCGTTTCTCGAGAAAAATTTAAATGGAATAAAGAGGATGGAGCAAAAGACATACGGAGAAATAATCGCCAGGTGCTGCGAGTTAAAGGCGAAAGTCGTGTGCGCCGATGAACGTGAGACAACCGGCCTGCGCGCGATCCTGAACTACGGACATACCTTCGGCCATGCGGTCGAGACTGTCACGGAATACGGGAAATATGCCCATGGCGAAGCGGTTTCAATTGGAATGTGCATGGCTGCGAATCTCGCAGTCTTAAATCATAAATTTGCGCCTGAAATGGCGATGCGCCAGTTTGACCTGCTAAATGCGCTTGGTCTGCCGACTACTCTGGACAGTGGAATAAAACCTGCGCAAATTTATAAGGCGATGTTCAAGGACAAGAAAGTAGCAAATGGAAAGCTCCGCCTGGTCCTGCCTGACCGCATCGGAAAAGTTTCCATTGTGAAGGACGCGAAGCCGGAAGATGTGATGAGGGCGATAGAAGAGGTCGTAGTTTGATAGTCGTCGGTCGTAGCTGTGCGTCCAACAAAATCCTAGAGATGAGAAGTCTGCTGAATGAGAGACTTGATGTCGGCATCGGAAATCGAATCCATTTCCGACTTATCGTAGACGGAGAGTAGATATATCCTGGAGGATTTTTCAATTACCAGAGTGATTACTCTTGCGCCTCCGCTCTTGCCCTTACCCTTGCTTTTTATTGCGAGCCTGATCTTGAAACATGAATGGCCGAGTGGAGTTCCAGTTCCAGGATTTTGAGTAAAAAGAGTCTGTAAGTCAGCAAGTTCACGCTTTAGGGATGGATATTTCTTGACGAGTCGCCTTGCTTCTCTGGCAAAATTATCTGTTATAATGATCTCAAAGATCATTGAGGAATTTTCCGAGAGTTACATGTTTAGTTTTGTGGCTTTCTATCTTCTTCACTTGGGAAAACGCATCGCTAAACTGTTTTTTTAAGCCTGACATCTGACGCGCATGCTTGTACTCAGAGATGAGATTGTTCCATTCCGAAAAAGGAATCTGAACGGCGGTCTTAGCGCCGGTATGGTCTGTAAGATATTGTAAATGAAGTTCCATAAGCATAATTCCTTTTCTCCTATAAAGATAAGGAGAAATCATGAAAAGTCAAACAGGTCGTCCTGTTTTTGCTATTTTTCAGACTCCTGATTAAATATCTCAATTTATAGAGATTCCCCAAATCTTTAATAATTCCAGATCGTGTACTTGCTCTGACGCAATTCAGATGGTAACCATATTATGGCTCGTTTAAATGGTTATTTAGGACAACTCAGATGATTCATGAAGAGATTTTCGAAGTAGTCGATGAGGACAACAATGTGATTGGCACTGCCAAACGCAGCGAGTGCCACGGTAATCCTGCGCTCATCCACAGGACGGTGCACGTGATAGTCTTCCATCCGGACGGACGGATGCTTCTCCAGAAGCGATCCATGAACAAGGACATCCAGCCGGGAAAATGGGATACTGCGGTCGGCGGACACCTTATGCCTGGAGAGGATTTTGAGATCGCCGCGCGCCGCGAAATGCAGGAGGAGCTAGGAGTTCCGGTGAACCTTCCACTCAAATATCTTTTCGATTCGAAGATAAGAAACAAGATCGAGTCCGAAAACACAAGAGTCTACTCGACCACCTACGAAGGCCCTTTTGACTTTCCAAAGGACGAGATCGACGATGTAAAGTTCTGGACGGTATTCGAACTCCGCAATGGCCTGTCCGAAGATTTCTTCACAGAAAACCTGAAGGTAGAACTTGAGAAGCTTTTCGTGATGGGGATTATTTGATAGGTTTTACTTCTTTTCAGTCTTATCTTTTTTTGTCCAAGCTAGAAACGGAAATTTATGGTATACATTTGTCCTGGCCTCTTCAAGCCAACCGAGACCGCTTCCTCTGCCAACAGTTCCATCGATGAAAAGGACGTTTCTGTATCCTTTTGAATGGTTCTTTTCCTTGTCATACATGATAGGTGTGTCAACAGGATCACCTTCTTTAAAACCCCCAACATAAACATAATCTGTCGTTTCTTCAGTTATCTCATGTTCGTATTCAAGGAAAGGTCTGGAAACTGACGGGCATGTAAACATTTTTACGTTTTCTAGATAACCTCCTGAACGAAGCATTTCGAGTCCTTTGGCACCGGTTCTGTCAGGAAATTGCTCTTTGTATTCCTGCGAATACATCCTCAATGCAAGTCCGATTGATTGAATATTGCTGGCACAACTAAATTTTCTGAACTCCTCGCGATAAGATGGAAATATTAGTGGAATCGATACCAGCCCTATTAAGCCAAGGACCATTCCGGCTATGAAAAAATGCCAGTACTTCTGATTTTTAAAAGGAATTTTTAAAGCGCCAAAACCAATTCCAATTGCTATCAAAGCGCAAGGTATAAGAAAAAGACCTTCAAAAAGCAGAAACAGGAGAAAATTGTCAATCAAAAGCCGGAACAAGTTATTGGCAAGTGGTAGGCAGCTTATGATGCCGGATGAAAAGCAAAGCACGGCAGTGAGTTGCCATATGATATTATTTGTTCTGGATACGGAAGTATTGTCCGGCAGGATTGGCTTTTCCTGTGAGGGTATCTTTTGGTTGTTCTGTATATCGTTCATGATAATGCCCCCCATTGATAAATCTTGCTTGTTGAATTGAATATAGAACTGCTGCTTCAACAATAAACTCCGTTGGAGTTCAAACTTTAGTTTGTCTTAATTTTCATAGGTTAAGCAAGCTAAAGCTTGTACTCCAACCTAATCAGTCAGCTCAGCAGAGGTGTTATGTAATGACCTCTGTTGTAATATTACTTGTCTTATACAGAATTATTAGAGCGTAACTAAGATTTAAAAGGATTTTCCCGTTTAGGGATGAAAAATGCATGGATTCTAAGTATTGTAATCATTGTTTTGTTTTTATTTCGAAGTATGGCGGTTTCGCCGAAACCGCCTGAGCCAGTTTCGGCGAAACTGGCATACTGGGAAGATCTGCAAAAACGTTTACTTTAATATTTTTTCAAGAGACTAATGGAACAATCAGATGTAAAAGCAGCATATCCTTCTCCGGGGGCGCAGGTATGGGAGAGGTTCAAGCATGACAAGGTCGCGCTTGTCGGTACAGGCGGGGTAGTCTTTCTTGTCCTAGTTGCCGTGATGGCGCCGTTCATCGCGAACGGCAGGCCGCTGCTGCTGTTTCGCGACGGCCATCTTTCGCTTCCGTTCCTGAGATATCTTTTCGCGCCGGACACGATTGAAGTCGTTGTAGAGAAGTTCTTCAATTATATCCTCTTTTTTTCAATACCGTCCGCCATTGCATGGCTGATGTTGAAAAGAAGAAAAGGATTGATGCTCAAGATTCTTGCCATTTGGGCATTGATACTTGTAGTTCCTTTCATCCTTGTGAATCCGCGTCTGGACAAGACCGACTGGCGGCAGGAATGCTCGAGCTTGAAGGCAGGCGAGTTTGCGATATTCGCAATGGTTCCCTACGGACCTTTTGAGAATTGCGCGGAACCTTTTCTGAAGCCGGACCGCTCGCATTATTTCGGCACTGACCAGATAGGGAGGGATGTGCTTTCGAGAATGGTCTACGGAGCGAGAGTCTCGCTCGCAGTCGGTTTTCTTGCCACGGGGCTGACAATGTTCTTTGGGATATTGATTGGAATGATCTGCGGATATTTCGGAGGCAGGTTCGATTTCCTGATGATGAGAATTGTCGAAATCATAATGTGTTTCCCGACATTCCTTCTACTCCTCATCCTGATGGCGATAATGATGGACAGGAAATACCAGCAGTCCATACTCCTGGTGATTGCAGTGATAGGTCTTACTTCCTGGACAGGATTGAGCAGGATTGTCAGGGGCGAGACTCTGCAGCAGCGCGCCTTGCCCTACATCAAGGCCTGTGAATCCATAGGTGTATCTATCTGGAAGATCCTGTTCCGGCACATCCTGCCGAACATCACCGGACCGATACTTGTGAGTTTTACATTCGGGATAGCCGGTTCAATACTTGCGGAAAGCGGACTGAGTTTCCTCGGTTTCGGCGTCCAGCCACCTACTGCAAGCTGGGGCGAACTCCTCCGGCAGGCTTTTTCTGATCCTCTGAGGTACTGGCATCTGACGCTGTGGCCAGGCCTCGCCATATTCATCGCCGTGGTCTCGTTCAATTTCGCCGGTGAAGGCCTGCACCGAGCATTCGATCCGAAAAGCGATTAACAGAGGCACAGAGGCACAGAGGCACAGAGGCACAGAGGCACAGAGTAATAGATTAAAAGAAGAGCCTAGGAAAATAATAAAGTCAGGAATTCAAAAGTGTTGAGTTTGCTTTGTGCCTTTGCCACTTTGTGCCTTTGAACCTATCTGTTCTTCCGGCATATCTTTATTGCCAGCGCCTCCAGCTCCATCCTGGGTACGGTTGCACCTGATACCAAGGCCTTGTTGACTTCCAGGACTTCCGAGATGATGTGCGCGAGCTCCTGGTCGGTGAATCTCTCGGAGGACTCGAATATCTTAAATGCCCGGTAGGGGTTGAGCTTGAAGATGGTGTCGTCTTTCATGGACATCCTGGTTTCAGGAGAGGCGCTTTGCACCTTTGAAGCAAAATCGTTATACTGGGATCGGGGCCTGACTGAAAGCTTCTGTGCAGCCGCCTTTATCTTTATAAGATCCTGGAAGTGGTTCATGACCGCATATATGACCTTCATTTCGGGATTCTTGCTGTCCATGTTCACGAATACATTCAGAATTCCGATCGCCTCCTTGAGGTTGCGTTCGCCCAGCGCGTTGGAAAACGACCAGCCTGCGGTCTCAGGCGTCCTGCTGCAGATGTCCTTGCAGTCGTCCAGCGAGATTTCGTTTCTGGGGATGATATACGCGAAAAGCTTCTGCAGTTCGGATTTCACCCGGCCGACATCCACGCCCGCTGTTTCAGACACGAAGGCGACGGCGTCTTCGGAGATCCGGACTTTGTTCTCGCGGCATGAATCGTAGATGACCGAGCGGAGCTTGTCGTTCCAATCCTTTGACATGATGTCGACCTTCTCGAAGAAATGGATCTCGCCTGATTTCTGGCAGGCCTTGAAGAGCGCCGAACGCCTGTCGACCGACAAGATGCTGAGTACGAGATCGGTGTCGTCAGGGAGCGCCTTCTTCAATGCGTCCGTGAAAGCCTCCATTACATTCTCAAATTCCTCGGAGTCCTTGAGCTTGCTTATCTTTTCAAAGTCGAGGTTTTTCAGCCATACAGTTTTTTTAGAGCTTAGAAAGGCCGGCGTGGAAAGTGACTCGACGATCATGCTGATCGCCTGGGCCGGCTTTATGGCATCGTTGTCGCCATGGATGATTTCGAGGCACGGATCACTCTCATAGTCCTTGCCGCAGAGCGAAATGATGACCTCACGCGCCTTGTTCTTGGACGCGTATTCATCGGAACCGGTTATTAAATATAATTTGCCCATATTTTTTGCCACAGACTTTCACAGACTAATCAATATATTCTTCGCAGGAATTCAATTTTATCTCCAAAATTCACAAGCAATCCAATTCTTATGCCAGTAGCCCTGAGATAATTTATCAGTTGAGCCTCATGTTCATTTGCTATTGAGCTTACGGCTTTTATTTCGATGATCACTTTGTTGTCGACAACAATATCCGCCTTGAATTCTCCAATTACAGCACCTTTGTATTTTACTTTGAGAGGAACCTGAGATTCAGCGTTAAGACCACAGGCTTTTAATTCAATCAACAAAGCTCTTTCATAAATTGATTCAAGAAATCCACTGCCAAGTTCGTCAAAAACTTTATAGAAGCATTTGATTATCTTCTCTGTGGTTTCCTTGAACAAAAATTCTTCTTTGCCATTATTCATACATAATTGTGTTTTAGTCAGTGAAAGTCTGTGGCTGATCCTCTTCTCTTAATCTATTCCAGGGATGAAAGTCTGTCCGGGCTTGAGCGTGACGATTGTCTCGACCAGGAGCTTGATGGCGGCTTCCACATCCCTCAGGTCGCACATTTCCACGGGCGTGTGCATGTAGCGGTTCGGGATTCCTATGAGGGAGGTTGCGACTCCGCCGCGGGTCAGCTGGATGATTGCGGTATCTGTTCCGCCGCTCGCCCTGTAGCCGGCTTTCTCCTGGTAGCTGATCTTTTTCTTCTTTGCGGCAGCCCTGAGGATCTTTGAGATGACAGGATTGTCGTCGGCGCTCCTGCTGAGGATCGGGCCTTTGCCCAGATAAATGCTGCCAAGTGTCTTCTTCTCGATGTCGGGGGTGTCGGTAGCGAATCCGACGTCAATTGCAAACCCGACATTGGGGGCGATGCCGAACGCGCTGGTGGTGGCGCCACGGAGACCGAGTTCCTCCTGGACGGTTCCCACACCATAGACGGCGACATTTATCTTCCTTGTGCTGAGTTCGCGAAGTGTTTCGGCGACCACGAACGCGCCGATCTTGTCGTCCATGCCCTTGGAGACGATCCTGTTCTTGCCCATCCTGGTGAAGTTGGATTTGACGGCGACCGGGTCTCCGACACGTATGATCTTTTCGGCTTCCTTCTTGTTTTCGACGCCGATGTCGACCCATAGGTTCTTGATCTCAACTGCCTGGCTGCGGTCCTTTTCCTCGGTGAGATGGATCGGTTTTTTGCCGATGACGCCGTGTATCCTGCCTTTTTCAGTGAGGACTTCGACTTCGGTGCCGGGGACGGTGACCTTGTCGATCCCGCCTACATTCCTAATATATAGGAGTCCTTCTTCGGCGATATGCACGACTTGGAAGCCGATCTCGTCATAGTGTCCCGCCAGCATGACCTTGAAATCCGACTTTTCATTGAGGATGCCGATTGTATTACCGGTGACGTCGGTATACACTCTGCCGGCGAACTGGGAAATATATTTCCTGAATACTGCAGCGGTTTCGATTTCAAATCCGGACGGGCCGGAGCATTTCATCAGCTGTTCAAGAAAATTCAAACTCTTTTCGGAAAGCATTTTCTATTCTCCTTGGATTAATTATATTATGTGGGCCGTCCATGGAACCAAGCTGCCCTTGGCCGTCCTGTTTAATTTCCGTATAATATAATAAGGATTGTAAAATATGACATTCGACGAACTGAAAGTTTTCCATAAAGATGCGCTTGACCGCGTAAAGTACCTGGAGGAGTTCCTCAAGATACCGCAGAAACGCAAGGACAGGGCCGATATCGAGACGAAGATGGCCGCTCCCGATTTCTGGGACAGCCGCGAACGGGCGCAGGCGACCGTCTCACAGCTCAGCCAGTGCAAGAACATCATCGAGCCTTTCGAGACTGTCATGAAGAAGGTCCACGACTTTGCCGCGCTTGCGGAACTCACAGAGGAATGCAAGGACGAGGATATGCTCAAGGAGGCCGAAAACACCTGGCATCTTATTGAAGGCGCACTCGACAAGCTGGAGCTTGTAAGCTTTCTTTCAGGCAAGTTCGACCGGAACAATGCATTCTTCACGATCCATGCCGGGGCCGGCGGCACGGAATCCTGCGACTGGGCTTCAATCCTTCTTCGAATGTACCGACGCTGGTTTGAAAGACGCGGGTTCCAGGACGAGATAGTAGAAATGCAGCCAGGCGACGAAGCCGGAATAAAAAGCGTTACGCTCAGGGTCTCCGGCGATTTCGTATATGGCAACATCAAGGCTGAACGCGGTGTCCACCGGCTTGTGCGGATATCGCCGTTCGACAGCAACGCACGCCGCCACACTTCCTTCGCCTCCGTTGAAGCATTCCCGGAAATCGAAGAAGACATTGAAATTACGATCGATGAAAAGGATTTGAGGGTCGACACCTACCGTTCCAGCGGGGCAGGGGGACAGCACGTCAACAAGACAGACAGCGCCATCCGCCTGACCCATCTTCCTACCGGAGTTGTAGTCTCCTGCCAGATCGAGCGTTCGCAGCACAAGAACCGGGCAACCGCCATGAAGATGCTGCAGGCCAGGCTCTACGAGCTCGAAGAAGAGAAGCGCCGCAAGCAGGCCGAGAAGTTCAGCGGTGAAAAGACCGATATGGCATGGGGCAACCAGATCCGTTCATATGTCCTTCATCCATACCAGATGGTCAAGGATCTCAGGACCGACGTCGAGACCAGCAATACCCAGGGCGTGCTTGACGGCGACTTAGATAAGTTTGTCGAAGCCTGGCTGAAGTCCGGTGGAAAAGGCAAATAGAACAATCGAACAGCCGAACGACGAACAATCGAATAGCTCATTAGACAAAAGGAAGAAGACAGCCCTCGCGGGCTTAACTACGAACGAATTTCAAGATTTTATTTTGTTTGTAGTCAATGCCGCAAGGCATGTTCTTAATTCTTTCATCGTTTGTTATTTGGAGATTAGAGTTTGAGATTTGGAATTTATCAATAATGATAGTTTGAACTATGATATTCATATATAATTTGCTGTTTCCCGTAATCCTCCTCCTCTTTCTGCCCGGACTGATCTACAAGCTGATTAGGCGCGGCGGCAAGAAAAAGGGATATCTCGAGAGGTTCGGAATCTTTTCTGACGAGAAGAAAATGCTGCTTGTTGCGTTGAAGGATCCGATATGGATACACGCCGTCAGCGTAGGCGAAACCCAGATCGCCCTGAACTTCATCAGGAAATGGAAAACAAGGAAGCCCGTCCAGGACTTCGTGCTTTCGACTACCACCACCACTGGACAGGATATTGCTTTCTCAAAGGCTCCTGAGGGAACAGTCGTTATTTTTTCGCCGCTGGATTTTTTTCTGTTCGTGAAGCTTGCGGTCAATTTCATAAAGCCGAAGATGCTTGTGATCTTTGAGACCGAACTCTGGCCTAACATGGTCTGCGAAGCTCGCAAGTCCGGTGCGAATGTCGCTCTTGTGAACGCCAGGATATCCGACCGCTCCGCCGGAAGATATGAAACATTCAGATGGTTCTTCGGGCCTATTCTCAGGCAGATGACCTGCATCTGCGCACAGACCGAACAGGACAAGGTCAGGCTTGACGCCATTTCCGGGAACCTGCCCGTCCAGATACTCGGCAACATGAAGTTCGATCAGGAACTCCCTGCGAAGTTCGCAGAAATTGATTTTGAACAGTACTTTGGAAAGGGCAACTTCATAATCCTTCTCGGAGCAAGCACGCATCCCCGCGAGGAAAAGCTCATTGCCGAGAAATTTTTAAACCTTAAGAAAAATTTTCCATCCCTGAAATTCATATCCGTGCCGCGCCATGCGGAAAGAGGTGCGGAGATCGCAGCTGAATTCAAAGGACTCGGCATGTCATTTGCCAGGCGCTCAGAGAAGATTGTTCCTGATAAGCCTGTCGACTGCCTGCTTGCCGATACGACCGGTGAGCTGTTTGGTATCATGTCGAAGTCTGATATAGTTGTAGTCGGAAAAGGTTTTGCCGGGCATGACGAAGGACAGAACATAATTGAGCCGGCCATCCTGGGGAAGGCGATTGTCACAGGACCGGAAATGAAGAACTTCAGGTTCGTGCACAAGGTGCTCAAGGATGCGCATGGAGTCTTCGCAGTAGAGTCGGATGACATGCTCGAGAGCGGAATCGAGAAGCTGGTCTCGGACGAAAAGCACAGGCTCGAACTCGGGGAAAGTGCAAGGAACGAGATAGCGAAGCACAAAGGTTCGACGGAGAAGACAATCCAGGTATTGGAAAGGATTTTATAAACACGGGAAATACAAGAACCGTGAAAATAAGAAATCCGCCACTGCTGCGAAGGACAGGAAGTGCTTAGTATCCAGGTAAATGCAAAGCGTCACCCAACTTGTCTTGACTCCGTCCTGACATCGTTTCCTGACGGCATGAAGCCGGAAAGCTTCTCGCTGAGGATTTCAGTCAGTCTGCTTTTGTCTTTGAAATACAGGGAAATAAGTTTCTTGCCCTCCATCTGGTACAGCTTTTGCTTTTTCATCATTCCGATCTTGTAGTCGAGGGTGTCCATGCCCCAGTATTCGATATAGACGTCATATTCAGGCAGATAGAAATCCGGACGTATCGCGTATCCTTCTATGAGCCTGATCCGTTCGTCATAGCGGAAGGATATGCATCGGGAGTGAAGGTAATCCGATACGATCCGTTCACCGTCGGACTGTACTAATGTGCCGCTCCGAGTCTCTATGGTCTTGTTCAACTCGACTCCAGTGTCATAGTTCCTGCGTTTCAGGAAGACCTCATCGAAGCACTTGTCACAATACACTCTTTGGAAAGCCTTCATGCTTCTGGCGTATTCATCGTATTTTACGGTAACTGCGCATTTCTGGCACTTGTGTGTTGCCTGCTCCTCCCTGATCCGCATTGCCTCCGATATCAATGCATATGCCTTTTTCGAATCCTTCCGGTTATATTCCTTTTCTGATGGATTTACCGAGATGTCAAGAAGATCGTTGAGTGCTGGAGCCGCATCCGCTCCATATGCTGACAAGGCTTTTATGGCGTACTGTTTCACCTGCGGGTTTCTGTCGCGGCAGGCTTCCATCAGTACTGGTACGACTTCTGTGGGATTCGCGGTCCCTGCGAGTTTTCCAAGCGCTGAAACTGCCAACCTCTTTACATGGAATGAATCTGACTTTGTCATTCCGACAAGCTCGAAAATTACATCTGCCCTGCCAATCTTCCCTAGCTCTACAGCCCTTTCTGCGAGCCTCTTTTCAGTACTTCTGTCCATATTATCCCCCCATGCTATTTTCTCAGTTTTTCCTTGCCGGACGGCACACGTGACGTGAGTCAAGTGGGAGTCAACATTGAAATGATTAAAATAAAATGTAAAGTTGATATTAATAAAAAACGAACAAAATAGATTGGAAAATATGAAAATAAATACGCAGATAGCCAGGGCGAAGAGGGGCGAGACTAGTGCTGAAATGAAGAAGGTCGCTAAGAGCGAATACCTTTCGCCTGAATTCATACGCAGGCAGGTCGCAGCCGGAAAGATCGTTATCCCCGCAAATGTCAGACATAAGAATCTCCAGCCGGTTGGAATCGGAAAGGTCCTGCGGACAAAGATAAATGCGAACATTGGCAACTCCGGTCTGTCCAGCTGTCTCAACGAGGAGATCGCAAAACTCAAGATCGCCTTGAAGTATGGTGCCGACACCGTCATGGATCTCAGCACAGGCGAGAACATCTGCGAAATTCGCAGGAAAATTGTCCAGATGAGCGCTGCGCCTGTCGGAACCGTACCGATCTATGAGGCGGTAAGCCTTGTGGAGAAGCCTGAAGACCTTGAGATCGAGCTTCTGCTGGAGGTCGTCGAACGCCAGGCGGAGCAGGGGGTTGACTACATGACGATCCATGCCGGACTTCTCAGGAGCCATGTCCCGCTGGCGATGAAGAGGATGCTGAAGATCGTCAGCCGCGGCGGTGCGATACTCGCAAAATGGATGACTGTACATAAGAAGGAGAATCCTTTTTATGAGCACTTCGACAGGCTTCTCGCGATCTGCCAGAAATATGATGTTACTCTCTCGCTTGGCGACGGGCTGCGTCCGGGCTGTCTTGCGGATGCGAGCGACAAGGCGCAGTTTGCGGAACTCGCAACTTTAGGCGAGCTGGTTAAGCGCTGCCGCAAGGCCGGAGTACAGGTGATGGTCGAAGGTCCCGGTCATGTACCGCTCGACGAGATCGAGATGAACATGAAGATCGAGGATAAGATTTGCGGAGGTGCACCGTTCTACATTCTTGGTCCTGTCGTCGCCGACTGTGCGCCGGGATACGACCATATTTCCAGCGCGATCGGCGGAGCACTGGGAGCTTTCCACGGAGCAGCGATGCTTTGCTATGTGACTCCGAAGGAACATCTCGGACTTCCCGAGCTTGAAGACGTCAGGAACGGGGTGATCGCATACAAGATCGCGGCGCATGCCGCGGATGTCGCGCTCAAGAAGCCGCATGCAAGATGCCGCGACGACGCCATCAGCAAGGCACGCGCCGATTTCGACTGGGAAAAACAGTTCGAGCTCGCGCTTGATCCTGAACGCGCCCGCGAATACCGCGCACAGGCGCTCAGTAAGTCGGTTACCAAAAAGGGCAAGGACGAATCATTCTGCACTATGTGCGGTCCGAAATTCTGCTCGATGAGACTGAGCAAGGAAATAGATAAGTAAGACAGGCTTTCCTGCCTGTCTTTTGTTGAATTTGAATAACAGGCTTTCCAGCCTGTCTTGCTTTATAAAATCCTAAACGGAGGGAAATGCATATGCATCAGGCGGCGATTGACATTGGATGGCTGGTGGTTTTTACGTTTTCCGGTGCTCTCACAGGAATCATACTTGTCATGTGCGCGCTGGCGTTTCTGCCAAGAATAATTGACAAGCTGACGCCGAACATCGACGAGGAGAAGGAAATAGTTCGCGGCAACCAGGCCGTTGCGGAATATTTCGGAAGGGTTGTAGCCGCTGGAATAATCGGGATCAGCTTAATAATAGCTGCGGCCGTTCTCGGTGGAATCATTGCTTGTCTGATGTGAGGTTCTCCTGGGAAAAGACACAACTAAAGTTGTGAACTCCTACATTTGTCCAATCTATTGGTTTCCTGAATTTTTATTGAATTCGTTAGTAGTCAATCCGTCTTAGACGGATAAATCCCGCGAGGGCTGTTCTATATCGAGGAAAGAAATGAGAAGAATTCTTCCGCTGATATTTTTTCTTTTGAGCTTTCTGGCGCTATCCCAGATTCTATATGCGCGCGGTGGCGGTGGCTGTCTTGAAGAAGGCACTTTGATATACACGCCGTCCGGCACCAGCTCAATAGAGGAGTTGAAGGCCGGTGATTCTGTCCTTGCAGAAAGCAATGGCGGAGTTGCTGAGGCAAAAGTCCTGGCTCTGATGAAAGTGACTCCGGAATCCTATTGTGAAATATCCTGTGGAGGGCATAGGATCAGGGTGACTTCCGAGCATCCGGTTGAAATCAGACAGGGAGTTTTCAAGATTGCATCGCAGTTGAAGGTCGGAGACAGGATTCGGTTGTCTGACGGGCGGAAGATCATCGAAGATGAGATCTCTTCTGTTGAAAATAAAACTTCGGGATTGCCAGCATTCAATCTTCTTGTTTCACCCGGCGGAACATATATGGCGAACGGGATCGTCGTCCACAACAAGGGCTGTTTCCTTCCGGATACGATGGTCAGAAAGGCTGATGGCGTTGAGACTCCTATAAGCTCGATCAGGATTGGCGACAGGCTTCTTGCATTCAGGAACAACGGCGAACTCTCAGAGGCGACCGTCCGGAAAATCCTCACCCACGCGGTCGATGAATATCTGATCGTGAAGACGGACAGGATGCAGCTACGGGTCACTGTCGAACATCCGTTCTATGTAGGAGGCGGGATTTTCAAGACGCTTGAAGCGCTCAAGGCGGGTGATTTCATCTTTGCCTTTGATGGGAGCGGATTGAGCGCTCAGAGGATCGAAGCGATGACGAAGGTGGAAGAGGATGTCATAGTCTATAATCTCCAGACAGACGCGCCGAATACATATTTTGCGAACGGTATTGCAGTTCATAATAAAGGTGGTGGATTTGGCGGGGGAGGATTCAGGCGTGGTGGTTTTGGAGGAGGAGGATTATATCGCAGTGGAAGATATTCCTTGGGAGGTTCGAGCCCAGCAGCCAATTTATTCTTCATAATATTTGCCGGCGCAATTATTGTGATCGTAATAGTTGGCAAATATGTAGGAAATAATGAGGTCAATCTTGATTTCCTATTTTCGCCGTTCCAAGTTTCCCGCAAGACGAAGAAGACAATGAAGCTGCTGGAATTCATTTCCAGGCAGGATCCAGCATTTGCTCCCGACAAGCTGACGGAAACAGCCAGGGCGACATTCTTGAAGCTCCAGACGTGCTGGGAGGCGCGTGATTACGCTCCGATGCAGCCACTTATGATGAACGATCTCTTTACAGAGCACAACAAGCAGATCAAGGGGATGATCCGCAACCATGAGATAAATGTGATCGCAAGTCTGAGCGTTGACAGGATCGATCTGGTGAACGTGAGGTATACGTTGAAGGAGAACCGCAGGGAGTTCACGGCCCTGATAACTGCTACTGCCATGGACATCTATGTTGATGACCGCACGAAGGAGAAGATACGCGGGGATGACAAGCCGTCTCAGTTCCAGGAATTCTGGACATTCCATTATTTTGACAAGGCCTGGAGGCTCAGGGAGATTGAACAGACAGGCGAGTCGGATGCACTGAAGGAAGAGAACTTCTTCGAGCAGTTCACGGATGTCGGCGTCAATCAGATATATGGAGGTGAGGCTGGTAAGGAAGGTCCTTCGGGACCATGGCTTGAAAAGGAAGTCGAGGTGAAGGACACCAGGATTGAACGGCTTCTTAATTTCCTGGTTCAGACCGACAAGATATGGGACAGGCAGAAGATGGCTGAGACAGCGCGCCGGATATTCCTTGAAGTCACCCTCTCATGGGAGTCCGGAGAGATTGGAAATATTCCGAAGGGGGAATTGTTTCCGGAGCTTTATGACAGCCTGAAGGAGGATATTGAATCCAACAGTAAGAACGGGATAAGGATGGAATTCCGCAACTTGTGCGTGAGGAAGATCGAGCTTGTATTGGTTAGGAACATGTCGGACAACAGCAAGGACGAGTATGTTGCAAGAGTCCGGGCCCATGCGCAGAAGATAATGCTGCACAAGGGAAACGTCATAAGCAAAGATGATGACGTGACGTTTTTTGAACAATATCTTACATTTGGACGTATGGGCAACATGTGGAAGCTGAAAGAGGTTCTGCTGCAGGCGAATGAGAACGGGCTGGTCAAGCAGGAGAATGTCGACCAGGACTCCAATGCCCAGCAGCTGCAGTGGTATTACCAGCATAGGCGCGCAAATTAAAAATTGAAATAGCGGCAGCCCGCCTGTAGATTAGGGGCCGCAAAATTAATATAAAGCAAGGTGCCATGAAAAGATTATTATATTTGTCGATGATTGCGTGCTCAGCATTGTTCCTCGTCTCATGCGCCCTGTTCGATTCTGACGACGATGCCATCCTGGATGTAAACGGCATCCTGAAGCTGAGGCCCGGCGACAAGCTCTATACTTCGCACAATCTGTGGTTTGATGATAAAAATGAGATTTTCCAGGTCCACTACCACAGAGGCAGGATACTTCCATTCGGGACCGAAGTGAAGATCGTCGAGGCGCATCCATATGAGATCGTTTTCAGCGATGTCGCGGGCGGAGAGACGTACAGGCTTTCGGTCCTGAAGAAATTCGCGATGTCCAGCGCGGAGAACTACATGAAGCTGCTGTTCACCAAGAAGTCTCCGGACAAGCTTGTTGAAGGGATTTCCCCTGCGGTCCTTGATAAAATCAAGAAGGGTGTGGTTGGAAAGGGCATGTCCAAGAACGAAGTGATCATCTGCTTCGGATATCCGCCATTGCACAGGACTCCGTCAATCAGCGAGGACACCTGGATATTCTTCAATACCCCGGTTGAGACGGAAAGGGTCATGTTCAACAGAAAAGGACAGGTAGTTGACATAATAAAACATCAAGAGGTGAAAAAGTGAGAAAGAAAAACCAGACGATACTTATAACCGGCGGCGGTGGATTCCTCGGCTCTCACCTCTGTGAAAGGCTCCTTGACGAAGACCACGACGTCATATGCATGGATAATTTCTTCACTGGTTCGAAGGAGAACATAAGGCATCTACTCAACCATTCCGGTTTCGAGCTCATCCGCCACGATATCACCTGGCCGATCTACCTTGAAGTGGATGCGATATACAATCTGGCGTGTCCGGCCTCCCCGATACATTACCAGCATGATCCGGTGCAGACGACAAAGACGAGTGTCCTCGGTGCGATAAACCTCCTGGGAATGGCGAAGCGGCTCAAGGCTCCGATAATGCAGGCTTCGACTTCTGAAGTCTACGGCGATCCGGCCATACATCCCCAGACGGAGGAATACTGGGGCAATGTCAATCCGATCGGTCCGAGAAGCTGTTATGACGAAGGCAAGCGCTGCGCGGAAACATTGTTCTTCGACTATTACAGGCAGTTGAACGTGTCGGTCAAGGTCGTCAGGATCTTCAACACCTACGGACCCAGGATGCAGATCAACGACGGACGCGTTGTCAGCAACTTCATAGTTCAGGCGTTGAAGAATGAGGATATTACAATATATGGTGAAGGCCAGCAGACCCGGAGCTTCTGTTTCGTTACCGACATGATCGAGGGATTCGTGAAGATGATGCATACGCCCCACGATGTGACAGGGCCGATCAACCTTGGGAATCCCGGCGAATTCACGATGCTGGAGCTTGCGGAGAAGGTCATCAAGCTGACAAAATCGAAGTCCAAGCTTGTCCACAAGCCTCTGCCGAAGGATGATCCTGTGAGAAGGAAGCCCGACATCTCCAAGGCCGAAAAGATACTCGACTGGCATCCGACTGTCCCGCTCGACGAAGGGCTTGAACGGACCATCGCATATTTCAGGACGCTGCTGAAGAAGTGATGGTAAATATCCGCATGAATATTTACATGTGAAGGAAATTGCGGAAATCCAGTTGCAGTAATGCAAACATGCGTTATAATATGACCCCTGTGTGTTTATGGACGCGACTTGTCTGGTATGGATTCTGGATATGGCATTCCAGAAGCGGAACAGGTGAAATACGATGAAAACGACATCTGTTTACGAGTTCTGGCTGCAATCCTCCAGGGCGCGGAAGCAAGCACAATCACAACAAATATTGGTTAAAAAGAGGACAGTATGGTAAGAATCAGGTTGAAGAGAGTGGGCGGCAAGAATGAGCCAAGGTTCCGTCTTGTAGTCGCAGACATCCGCCACCAGAGGGACGGAAAATTCATCGAGGAAGTCGGCTACTACAATCCCGTCAAGAATGAACGCAAGATTGAAATGGACAGGATCGAATACTGGCTTTCAAAGGGTGCGAAGCCTTCTGAGACGGTCCAGAGCATGATCAACTACGCTCGCAAGCAGGCCGGCAAAGTTGAAGCCGCAGCGGTCCAGCCAAAGGTTGAGGCCGAGAAGAAAAGCTGAAAATAAACCAAGGAATATCCACCGTGTTAAGCAAACTGATGCAGATGTTCGGGAAAAAAGACAGCAGTTCAGCTCCTGTAGCGGCGAAATCCATTGACAAGAAGGCTCCTGCGGGGTCCCACGACCTCGAAAATTTTGTTGACTATGTCGTCAGGGCCCTTGTTGACCAGCCGGATTCTGTCAAAATCCAGATCGAGAAGCTCGAGAATTCCACAGTGATCAAGATCAACTGTGCCAAAGAGGATATGGGCAAGGTTATAGGAAAGAACGGCAAGACCATCATGGCGATCCGTTCACTTGTAAGCGGAGCAGGCGGACGCCTGGGACAGAAGTTCTCCGTCGAGGTTGTTGAGTGATTTGAGAATAGATATCATCACAATTTTCCCTCAGGTTTTTTTCGGGCCGTTCGCGGAAAGCGTGATAGCCAGGGCGGTCAAGAAGAATATTGTCGAGATAAACACTGTGAACCTGCGTGATTTCACGCATGACAAGCACAGGTCGGTCGATGACAAGCCGTATGGCGGCGGGCCGGGGATGCTGATGAAGCCCGAACCTATTTTCGAGGCAGTTGAAAGCCTGAGGACTGCTGGATCATGCGTGATCCTGCCGGGTCCGGGGGGTGAAGTTTTCACCCAGAAGACCGCGAGAGAGTTGACGAAGGTGAATCATCTGATATTCCTCTGCGGCCATTACGAGGGGATAGATGAAAGAGTTCGCGAAGGCCTTGCGGCGCGCGAAATTTCGATAGGCGACTATGTGCTGACCAACGGCAATCTTGCCGCGATGGTTGTGGTTGACGCGGTGGTCAGGCTCCTGCCAGGAGTGCTGGGATCCGAGGAATCCGGAGTGACGGAGTCGTTCAGCGAGGATTTGCTCGAGTATCCGCAGTACACCAGGCCGGAAGTTTTCAGGGGAATGAAGGTGCCAGACGTTCTCCTCTCTGGAAATCACGGGGAGATTGAGATATGGAGAAGGAAGCAGGCAGTTGAAAAAACAAAAAAAGTCAGGCCGGATCTGATACGCCCGGCGATAAAAAAGAAAACAGAGGAGAGAGACTGAGATGAACATCATGGATAAGATCAAAGCAAGCCAGTGCAAGAAGAACATAACCGAGTTTGTGCCGGGGGACGCCGTTAAAGTGTATACCAAGATCAAGGAAGGCGACAGCGAGCGTATCCAGGTCTTTGCAGGCACCGTGATCGCGAGAAAAGGTTCCGGAATCGGAGAGACCTTCACCGTCCGCAGGATCGCGTTCGGCCAGGGCATGGAGCGCATATTCCCTTTGAACTCGCCCGGAATCGACAAGATAGAAGTTGAAAGACACGGAAAAGTACGCCGTGCAAAACTCTATTACCTCAGGGAAAAAGTCGGTAAATCAGCTCGAGTCAAAGAGCAGAGATACGATGCGAAGGCAGAAGCCAAAGCCTGATTTCCTCGGAAAGAAATCCGAACTCCTGGCTTTCGAAAGGAAGCTCTGGAAGGACGGTATTAAATTCATCGCAGGCGTTGACGAGGCTGGAAGAGGACCTCTTGCAGGACCAGTCGTCGTCGCTGCGGTCATATTCCCTGACAATTCACGGATACCCGCAGTAGACGATTCAAAGCAGCTTTCAGAGAAACAGCGCTGCGAACTCCGCAGCATCATCCTTGAGCTCCCCGGCATCATGTATTCCATATCTGAAGTGCAGGCCGACGAGATCGACCGGATCAATATCCTCAGGGCCACCCATCTTGGAATGCGTAATGCACTGATGAAACTTCCAGAGGCGCAGATTGCGCTTGTCGACGGGCTCAGGGTCCCGAACATGCCGGTCGAGTGCAATTTCATAGTCAAGGGTGATTCAAAATCCGCCAGCATCGCCGCCGCCAGCATCCTCGCAAAAGTCCACAGGGACGAAATCATGATGATGTACGCCGGGAAATATCCCCAGTACGGGTTTGACAGTCATAAGGGTTATGGCACGGAAGATCATCTTAAGGCGTTGAAGAAGCACGGTCCGTGCCCGATCCACAGGAAGACATTTGCTCCGGTAAGGGATATAGTCAACCCGCCGCCTGTACAGGGAGTCCTCCTTTAATTGCATTGATGTCATAAATTTTTCATTCCGATGAAAAATTTATAAAGGATTGACATAATCAGGACAGGCGGGTATATTGTCACCCTCAAATTTAAACAGCATGGGGATTTATATTTTTTAAGATGTTATCCACTACTTGTTCCTACCAGATGGACGCCGGACGGGAGTTTTACCTGTCATGAGCGCTTTCACCCTCGAAACTATCCGACACAGCTGTGCTCATATCATGGCTGCCGCCGTCAAAAGGCTGTTTCCCGACACCAGGTTTGATATCGGACCTTCGACCGACGACGGGTTCTACTATGATTTCGACATGGAGCACCGTCTTGGACCGGAGGATCTTGAAGCCATTGAAGCTGAAATGCAGAAGATAGTCTCCGAGAAGCTTCCATTCAACAGGATGGAACTTTCGCGTGCAGACGCCCAGGATATCCTGAAGAAGGGCAATCAGAACTTCAAGCTGGAACGCCTTGCCGACATACCTGAAGGTGAAAGCATAAGCTTCTACCAGTGCGGTGATTTTGTGGATCTCTGCCGCGGACCGCATGTCGAGAACAGCGGGCAGGCCGGCTCCTTCAAGCTGCTTTCAATTGCGGGTTCATACTACCGCGGCAAGGAAACAAATCCGATGCTCCAGCGCGTCTACGGAACTGCGTTTGCGAATGACAAGGAACTCAGGAAATATCTCCTTCTTATTGAAGAGGCGAAGAAGCGCGATCATCGCAAGCTTGGAAAAGAACTCGAATTGTATACTGTCGCCGAGGATGTCGGTCCCGGACTTATAATCTGGCAGCCGAAGGGCGGCAGGATCAGGAACCAGATAGAGAATTTCTGGCGCGAGGAACATTACAAGAACGGCTACGAACTGCTTTACACTCCCCATATCGGCCTGGCAAAGCTCTGGCAGACCAGCGGGCATCTCGACTTCTACAAGGATGCCATGTATTCGCCGATGGAAATCGACAAGAACAATTACTATGTGAAGCCGATGAACTGCCCGTTCCACATACAGGCATATCAGACGAAGAACCGCTCATACCGCGAACTGCCACTGCGCTGGGCGGAACTCGGCACAGTATACCGCTATGAGAAAGGCGGAGTCCTCCATGGACTTCTGCGCGTGCGCGGATTCACACAGGACGATGCACATATCATATGCACGCCGGAACAGATCGAGGACGAAATCGAACGGGTACTCAAGTTCAGCCTCTACATATGGAAATGTTTCGGTTTCAAGGAAGTCAATGCGTATCTCGCAACCAGGCCGGAAAAGGCCGTGGGCGAGGAATCACGCTGGGCCCAGGCCATAGTTTCCCTTGAGAAAGCCGTCAACAAATGCGGACTCAAATGCGAAGTCGACAAGGGCGGCGGTGCGTTCTACGGGCCGAAGATCGATCTCAAGGTCAAGGATGCGATCGGACGCGAATGGCAGACGACGACCATACAGTTCGACTTCAACCTGCCGGAACGGTTCGATATGAATTATATAGCTGCCGACGGGCAGAAGCACCGTCCATACATGGTTCACCGTGCGCTGTTCGGCTCGCTTGAAAGATTTTTCGGGATACTGATCGAAAACTGCGCCGGAGCTTTCCCGTTGTGGCTTGCTCCTGAACAGGTCAGGATACTTCCGATAACGGAGGATCAGCATGAGGCGACATTGAACCTGGCGAACAAGCTCAAGGAGCTCGGGTTCAGGGTAGACTATGATCTGCGCACCGAGAAGATCGGCGCCAAGATCAGGGATGCAAGAAATCTCAGGATCCCCATGATTGCGGTGATCGGCGAGAAGGAAGTTGCGGCCGGTACTGTGTCGGTAAGGAGCCGCAGGGAAGGCGAGCTTGGTGCGATCAGCATAGACACGCTCATAGAGAAGATGAAGATTGAAGTGGCGGAAAAATTATAGAAAGTGTCATGTGTGTCATTACGCTTCTCCGGTGGAGAAGCATTGGTGTCAGAGTGTCATGAATTTAAACGATGCTTTGATACATTGATACTCTGATACTTTGACACTTGAAAATAAAAATAGGAGGGCCTGCTTATATCTAGGTTAGTCAAAGCCGGCGATCGTTTTCTCAGCGGTCGGGAAATTCGTCTTATTGGTGCAGATGGAAGTCAGCTTGGCGTAATGACTTTTACGCGCGGGCTCGAGCTTGCGAAGCAGGGCGGTCTGGATCTGGCGCTGGTTGCTGATAATGCGACCCCGCCAGTATGCAGGGTTGTCAACTTCGGCAAGCTGATCTACGAGCAGAAGAGGAAGGAAAAGGATCAGCGGAAGCTCCAGCACGCACACAAGGTGAAGGAGATAAAATTCGGCTGCAACATAGACCCGCATGATTATCAGATAAAAATTAATCATGCAATTGAATTTTTGGACAAGAGCTATAAACTAAAGACCTCCATGATGTTCAAGGGCCGCGAAATGGCCCACAAGGAGCTTGGTTTCGGCATAATGGAAAAGGTTGTAAAAGACCTTGAAGGACACGGAATTGCCGAGAACACGCCCAAACTTATGGGAAGAAGCATTATTATTAACTTTAATCCTGCACATCACTGAGAATGGCTGGCATCTGCCTTCGCAGCAGCATGAGCGGGTAAAAAACAAAGGAGACAAACGATGCCCAAGATGAAGACAAGGAAATGCGCTGCGAAGCGCGTGAAAATGACGGGGACCGGCAAGTTCACCCATTACAGGGCCGGATCCAGGCATCTCAAGACTGGAAAGAGCTCGAAGCGTAAACGCCTTCTCAGCAAGAAAAATGTAGTCAGAAGCACTGAAATGAGAAGAATCAGATCAGCTCTGCCTTACGGAGTCTGAGTTCAATTAAAATCAATATTAATTATTATTTTCAGGAGATATTTCAATGCCAAGAGTAACATTTGCAGTTCCTTCACGCAAACGCAGAAAGCGCGCGCTGGAAAGGGCGAAGGGTTTTTATGGTGCGAGCAGCAAGCAGATCCGTACGGTATATGATGCGGTCGACAAGGCCAATGCCAACGCCTATATCGGCAGGAAGCTGAAGAAGCGCGAATACAGGGGGCTCTGGACCATCAGAATCAATGCCGCATGCCGTTCACTCGGTACGACCTACAGCAAGTTCATAAATGGTCTCAAGAAGGCCCAGATCAATGTCAACCGTAAAGTCCTCGCGGATGTGGCGGTCAAGGATCCCGAAGCTTTCAAGGTGTTTGTCGAGAAGGCTATGGCTGCTCTCAAATAACAGCCTCTGTAATCAATTGTAAGAGCGCGGGATTAAGTTCCCGCGCTCTTTTTTTATGGAGTTTTAATCAAAACTGAAGGAGAAAAATGGATATCAAGAAACTGATGGCATTGATCCTATGTGTTGGATTGCTGGCTCCGATGAGCCTGAACGCCGAGGATGAGAAGGACGATGATGGTGCAAGGGCGGTGAAGACCATGGAACAGGCGTGGAAGGCTGCGATGGACCATTTCGGCGACGAGCAGGACAACGCCAGGAAAGTCGTTGACTTCTACAAGGCGAACTTCGCTGAAAAGATAAAGTTCCTGGAGAAGGAGCTGAAGGATGATCCCGCGGAAGCAGTTTCGGAGCTTATCGGAGATCTGTCCGAATGCAATGAGATGCTTGGGATGAAGGACGATAATCCCGAGGAGTTCAGGAAAAGGCTCGAATACATGAAGCTTGAAGTGAAGACGGACCTGCTTGGAGAGAAGATACAGGATCTCAAGGAAAAGGATGCCGGCAAGAACAAGGATGAAATCGAAAAAACTGAAAAAGAGTTGAAAGGCGAGTTGAACAGGCTTTTCGACACCAAGCTCCAGAACGAGAAGGAAGAGCTGAAGAATCTTGAGAATGACTTGGAGAAGCTCCGGCAGCATATTAAGCAGCGCGAGGAGAAACGAGATAAGATCATCGACAAGAAGTTCAAGGATCTCACTGGAGTCGAGGAGAATCTCGAGTTCTAATCAAGGGAGGCAATTTCCAAATTGCCTCGATAAACTTAATGATTGGATAGCAGGATGAATGCATGTAATAAGATGGAACTTCTTGCTCCTGCGGGAGGGCCGGAGGCTTTGGTTGCGGCTGTTGAAGCCGGAGCTGATGCGGTTTACTTCGGCCTCAAGGAGCTAAATGCCCGGCGGGGGGCCGAAAACTTCACGCAGGAGAATCTCGCTCGGAATGTAGGATTCGTGCATGAAAAGGGGGCGAAGGCGTATCTTACCCTCAATATAGATGTTTCTCAACGTGAACTCGGTGAGGCCGCAAGACAGCTTGAGCTTGCACGGCAGTGCAGGGTTGACGCTGTTCTTGTCAAGGATCCGGCGGTTCTGAAAATGATGCCATGTTTTCCCGAAATTGATTTTCACTTCAGTACCCAGGCGGGAATATCGTCTTCTGCTGGAGTGAGGGCGGCAAGGGAACTTGGTATAAAGCGCGTAGTCCTTGCCAGGGAGCTTTCAATTGACGAGATCAGGGCGGCTTCTTCTGTTGAAGGGATTGAGACCGAGGTCTTTGTCCAGGGGGCGCTTTGTTTTTGCATGTCCGGACATTGCCTGTTGTCAAGCTGGCTTGGCGGACGGAGCGGGAACCGCGGCTTATGCGCCAGCCCCTGCAGATTTGAATGGAAGGCCGGCGGCAGTGATGGCGGACGGTTCCTTTCAATGCATGACTTGTCGCTGCTGGAGAGGCTGGATGATCTGAAGCAGGCCGGTGTCGCCTCCCTCAAGATTGAAGGCAGGCTCAAGAATCCCGGATGGATCTCAAAAGCCGTGTCTGTCTACCGCAGGGCCATTGACAATGGAGTAGATGAAGAGCTGAGGAAGGAGGTTCTTGAACTCGGAGAGTATACAGGCAGGAATTTCACGGATGCTTATTTGAAAGGATGCAGGAAATGCCTGACCGGCGATTCTGGAAGAATATCAAAGGTGCCTGAGGATGTTGAAGCCACCACGGCAGGCCAGCCTGAAAGTTTACCTGATGATACATACGGCATTGATATTAAAATCGAAAACGGCAGGCTGGCCTGTGTGTTCACGCATGGAGTTTCCTCAAAAAAATATCTGTATCCTGTCAGCCTGGTGCGCTCGCCGGAAAGGGCTGTGGCGCTCGGTGCTGTCGGGGAAATGCTCTCGGAAGATCCGATCCAGGGGCTGTTGCCTGGGAACTTCTCCGTTGAAAACAGCGAATTGCAGATGCCGCGCAACATCCTGAAGAAGCTGAGGGAGGATCTCTCATCGTTCCTGCGCCTCGCCAAAAAGGGAACTGAAGAAAAGATCAAGGTTAAGATTCCTGCCGATGTCCAGTCGATCCTGGACGGCTGCAGGAATACGGTCCCGGATAATCCAAACATGATGAAGTTCAATGGAGTGATTGATGTTGTCAGGATCCCAGGATACGGCGATGCGTGCGAATTCCGCAGGAGATGCACCGGATACAGGATCATCATCGGCAGCGCCGGGGCGCATGAGATCCTTGATTCTGATTATGACTGGGGGCGGAGCCTTCCTGTCATCGCGCTTCCACCGGTGTTTTTCGAGGGCGACATCGAACGGATGAAATCTCTTCTGGAAGTCTGCAGGGCGAGGGGATTCACTGTTGAGATAAACAGCTGGGACGGATGGTTCCTTGCGAGAGGGGCGGGGGTCGGATTTGAAGCGGGGCCGGGCATGGCGGTGCTGAATTCCATGGCCGCCGGATTCCTCAATGAAAAAGGGTGCGGAACCGTGGCGGTTTCACTGGAGGCGGACAGCCGCCAGATGGAAGATCTTGCGTTGAGGAGTTCTGTTCCATTGCGCATATATGCCTACGGACGTCCGGTCCTCATGATAAGCCGTGCTGATTTCCCCCCTGAGTTCCACGGCAGGATTTTCCAGGACAGGAGGAACTGTTCGATGAGGCTAGGGATTGAATGGAATCTGAGTGTTTTCAGGCCGATAGAACCGTATGACCTCCGCCACGAGGCGAAGAGAGGGCCTGCGGCTGCGAGTTTCGCAGCGGATCTTTCGGGTTCCGTGGATTTTTCCTCTGAACTGAAAAGATCCGGAGCCGCTTGCAAATCCACTGTTAAAACATTTAATTACCAGAGGAAGTTAAGATAAGCATGCACTGCTATATTACAGGGGTAACGGTCGTTGATTGAGGCAATTTCAAAATTGCCTCATATGAGCTGATTTTTAAAGTTGGAGTTCACGGCTTTAGCGTGCGTAGCTTATTTAATACCAAGACACACTAAAGACCTTATGTTAAACATAGAATAGTTAGAAAAAGCCTTCTCCCTTCTTAAATTATAACAGCTTAAGAAAAAGAAAGGAGAAGGACTT
>MHBI01000031.1 GCA_001804815.1 Lentisphaerae bacterium GWF2_50_93 | reverse complement strand
AGGCCTTTTCAGGCAGTCTTTATTGTGCCCGTCAAGTTTCTCAAATCCCCCCATATGGCCTTTGGGAAGTTCGTAGACGGTCCATGTCTTCATCTGGTCAGAGGAATAAAGCAGGAGAATACGGCGCATCCTCGGATCCAGCTCGTTCCCGTCGCCCTTGATGGCTGTAACCTGCTCAAGGAGGTAGGCGTCCCCGTCGTTGTCAAAGCGGATGGACTGTTCCTGCGAGTCTGCACCCCATTTGAAGAATAAACCTTCCCATCCTTTGCCCTTGGCCCACTTAACCAGGACGTTCTTGATGTCGGAGCTTTCCCATTTGCCGTCACCCCCTGTCCATTCGATTGTTTCACCGGAGTTGATGTAGGCCTTGCCTCCGGGATCAAAAGAAACATATCCAGGATGAAACCTGGGATAATATTTAAACATGGTGCGTTCCGCCTGGAAGTAATACTGATGGCTGAAGGGAGCGGTTGGAGCAGGTTCCTGCGCCAGTTCCGGGAATCCATGATTGAGAGGGGTGCTTGGAACGGGTGCTGAAACTCTGTAAACGAATTTTTCAACGGATGGTGCGGCTTTTGATGCCTGTGTGCTGGAAGAAAGATTGCTGTTAAGTTTCATGCCGTCAAGATGGAGGATTGTATATGGATTAGGCTGGCGATAAGAATTCTTGCTGAAAAAACAGATCCCGTCAACTTTGTCCGCTCCAGACGGGCTTCCAAGTTTTTTAAATTCAGCGATTGGAATGGCAAGTTTTTTCCATCCCGCCCAGTCCACAGTGAAATCCCGGATGAAAAAATCCTTGTAGGGAGTCTTCGGATTGTCAGACATGATTCCGACAGTGATAACGTCACCGGTAATCCTTTCAGAAAAAATTGAAATTTCAAGTTCCCTGAAGGCCGACCAGTCTGGCGGGACTCTATTGCACATTATTGTTGGATGCTTTTCAAGATCCTTCCATACACCGGAGTGTTTCCCCTCCATCACATGCTCTTCACCGAGTTTAAAACCTGCAGCCAGTTCCGACAGGGGGACGGCTTTTACATCCAAACCGGGCCCTGCGAGTTTTTTCAGGCATATCAAATCGGATTTGCGGAATTTGCCCAGGATGTTCACTGGAGCGGTAAGCCAGCAATTTTCCGACTCAAACCCCATGGCATCTTCAATGGATGGTTCCTTTTCGGCAGTTGCATCTCCTGGGGCGGGGGGCTTTTCCTGGTTGGCGCCCGCCATGTCCTGGAATAATAATACGGACAGGAAGACACATGTCCAGAGCCTGAAAGTCCGTAATAGATTGGAGTTTGGAAGTTGATCGCATGATGAATACCTCATTTCATAACCCTCGTTTACTGGTTAAAATAAATCCGTAAATTGATATTTCAACGTATTAACTTTTGCCAGGTTTCATATGTCCGGCGCCCTTCGTCGACTGAGCCGGATTTTGTATTCGCTACAATTCCCCTTCCTCCCTTGCGGGAAATCTCGCGGACCGGCTTGCTGCCGATAAAATCCCGCATCTTCTCTTCAGTGCTCAAATCAATGTCGGTAATTATCGCTATTCTGTCCTGCATCCGTGCAGGAGCGTCATCCCCGATGAAAACACCAGGCCCCTGCCAGTTGTCAACCGCTCCTGCGAAATCTGATTCCAGCAGTACTGGAAGAACGTGCTGGGATGGCGCCGGGGACGTGCAATAATGGATGCATAGATTGCCATATCTTTCACCGAAGCGTTTAAGAACCGGCAGTGCGATGTCCCTTATAAGCGAAGGTGAAAATGTCACAAGCGCGTCGCATGGCAACCTCAATCCCGGGAAAAACAACCCCCTGTTGGTGATATATTCATCGGCATCCTGTCCCATCTCCTTTTTGACGAGGTCAAAAGCCTTGATGCTAAGCTCTGTAAGATTCATAAGAAACTCGTTTACCATTTCCGGTTCAAGGACAGACGATACAAGGAATTCTTCGCCGAACATCAGCTGGGCGATGTCAAACGGAGATGAACAGACGGGAAACGACAATCTGAAATCATCAGGCATGCATCTTTTTGCAGTTCTAAGGGTGGCAATCATTTCTTCAACCAGTTCGCCTTCTAACGGAGGAATGCCGTTCTTGAAGACATCCTTGATTTCGGCCGATGAGCGTTTTGCCATCGGATCAGAACCGTCCTGGAAAGCTATCTCCGCACCGATAAGGCTTGGTACCAGGATATTCTGATAATATGAAATGTTAATCATTGGAATCCAGTCGGAATTAATTTCCACCTTCGGTTTCAGCATTCCGACCGCACAAGCAATTGACTTTGCGGTGTCCTCCTTGAATTCCATGCTGCTGGGATAGCTGACTCCTTCGGGACAGTTCAACTGTGGTGAGATAATCAGCGGCATATAGTCTTCTTCTCCCGCAAATACCCTGCGGAACAACCGTTCTTTCTCGTCTATTTTATTTTTCATAAAGCGCTTAATCCTTCAATTAGCAATTCCTTATTGGGAGTCGACCTGGGTTTTGATTTCCTCCAGACGTTTCGGTGGTACAGGGCCGGGATAAAAGCGGAAATCCGCCAACAAGCCCTGAAGCGGCTTGCCGGTGTAACCGAGCCCACCGATCCGGATTGGAGCTTCAACCTGGTTCAGCGGAGATGAAAATGTCCCCTCGGATACATGTTTGCCGTCAAGATAGAAGCGGGCCTTGCCATTTTTTTCAACGGAAACGCAGATGTGGTGCCAGTGTCCGACCTGCATTGCTCCTGCGTCTCTGACATCAAGGGCAATGGCGTTCCCTTGTCCGTAGGCTAAAAAGAAAACGGCTCCGGTTACATGCGTATATAGCTGCCAGATGTTTCCTGCCTCGGGGCTCCGGCGCGCCGCTATAGTTCCCCCCGCAGGGAGAGAGTCAAGTTTGACAAGAATCTCGATTGTAAATGATTCTGGTTGGGGGACTGTCGCTGATTTTTCGATCTCGGCATATCCCTTTTCCCCTGTTATGCGTATGGCTTCGCCTTTTAGGCCTTTTTCATATTTCGCCTCCTCGAGCTTGTAAGGTTTTGCCTCGCCATCGACCATTGCTGTTTGCTGGGCACAGGCCTGGGCGCATATTAAAATAACAATGATGGCCGGGAGTACAGTAAGGGCAGTGGAGCAATAGCGGTTTATTTTATTCATATTTTATTTCCCTTTTGCTGTTGGTTGACTATATTGAATTTTACGCTGTTATTTTAATGATTATGCTATCTTAAATCAATGAACTAAAACGACATTAATTAGCACTAAACAGACTTATGAGGGAATTTAAAGCTAAATACAATAACGGTGCGATTTACAACTGCATGACGAAATGGAGCTGGAATTTCGCTTCGATGAAGGACTGTGACCTCTGGCTGGTTTTATCCGGGAAAGGAATGCTTAGGGTAAACGGGGTTGATTGCAAGCTAAGTGCGGGCAGCGTGCTTGTACTTATTCCAGGGAACAGGGTTCACGGCTCCCATGATCCGAAAAATCCTTTGAAGGTAGCGGCCATCCATTTCGATTTCATAGGCAATCCTCCATTGAAAGATTATCTGTATTCAAATCTGGAGTCGGCTGGCTTTATCGGAGAGCTGATGCAGCAGGCAATAATTGCATCAGGCAATAGGGAGCAGGAAGATGCGGACTTCTGGCTCAGTGCGGCCTTGCGGAAGATACTGCCACCTGAGAGCCATGATATCCCTGGGAATTATGCTGAGGGAATAGATAAGTTATGTGTACGGATAATCAACCGTCCGGAACAATCATATACAGTGAATGGCATGGCAAGGGAATTGTGTTTGTGCAAGGACCATTTTTCACGGGTGTTCAAAGGTTACAAGGGGGTAACACCGCTGGATTTCGTGATTGGAGCCAGGATAAAACAGGCTTGTGCGCTGCTTCTCAATTCAAATATGACTGCTTCGGAAATATCTGACCAGCTGGGATACAGTTCGGTAAACTTTTTTTGCCGTCAATTCAAAGCAGTAACCGGCCAAACCCAGGCGCAGTACCGCAAAAGGTTATGAAATTTTTCGAATCCATGTGAACAATGCAGCTGAGGCAGATGCTCGAATTCACTTCCTGGGACCTTCCTTCGGGCCTGTGGTCATATTCTCTCACGGTCTTGGTGCATCGCGGTTTCAATATGCCTATCTTGGCAAGTGCTGGACGGAAGGCGGGTATGCTGAGGGAAATCAACTCCTGATTTCGAACCTGAACACTGCGTCGCCTTCGAACCACAACGGGAAATTAGTCGGATACATATTGTTATAGAGACAGAAATGCATGCCGCCCTTCATGTCAGGCTGCGAACCGTCGAACTCCAGAATCCTCGGTCTGCCCGGCGCCACGAGCGCCGCATCAAGACTGTTGATGCGGACCTCCTGTTTTCCCTCCTTGAACAGAATTCCGGGATTTACGCCATGAAGATTGCGCTGCCCGTTGCTGACGATCTCAAGAGGCGACACCTGCCTGCCCATCTTCAGGAGACACCATGATTCCGTATCTGAAACAGGCGGATTGAATGAGAACCAGAATGCCTCGGTGATTCTCGATGCAGGCTTGTCCTTCCATGAGATGCGTGCATCGATCCCGTTTTCCCTGAACGAATATTCAAGCCATATTTCCTCCGGGGCTCCATATTGCCTGCGCGTTTCCAACGGCAGTTCAAGGAGCAGTGCAATGGAAGCGCCATCACTCCAGGCACCTTTCAGCGACGGCATGAAAGTCCTTCTCCTGACTTTCGTATTTTCCATTCCTGGCTTTGTCAGATCCGGAATTGCCCAGTTCCAATGGGCCTTCATGTTCACACCGTATTGCTTCAGGTATCTCCTGTAGTCGGCACCGCCGAATATCTGGTATGACAGAAGCCCGATGGGATTTCCTTTTTTCGCGAGGCTTGTTCCCGAACCGGAGTTGGAAAGTTTTACCAGTGACCCGTTCCTCCTGTCGATCCCGACATTCCAGGAACCGATTTCCAGTTCATACGGGATGCTGAGCTTTTCCATATGCCTGATTCCAGGCTTCACGGCCTTCAGTTCGTTCAAAAGCTCCTCGGTCTCTTTCCTAAGAGGCGATTTCTTCAGGACTTTTAATCCTTTGCCGACGTAGCCGCGCTGTTCCTCCCAGGATCTCTCGACTTTTGAATAGCGCTGGTCCATGCCGTGCCCCTTCCTGTAAACCATTGTCCATGCGTATTTCGCAGGGACATCAGGCCTGACCTTGTCATGCCTTCTGGCGGCCTCAAATTTTTTCCTGTCATAGTTGAAATAATCCGCAAGATGGCATTTTATGTCGAGTCCCCAGGTGTGTTCCGGCACCGGCAGTATGCAACGGCGCGCCTGCGAGATGATTCCGGCTGATTTCCTGTTCGAATCATGCTTGGCGAAAAGGCGGCATAATGCCCGGAAGCGCGACGTCTTCACCGGATCGCTGCCTGTGCCATGTATCCACGTGTCGCCTATCTCCGACTGGACGACTGGCAGAGTTGAACGGACATGTTCCAGCTTCGCGGCGTAATCGTCCAAGGTCGAGGAGTTGACTTCGGCATTTGGAAATTCACGGCGTAGATTCGAAAGCTGTTCGCGTATCTGCTCCGCGGACTGAGGGCCGTTGTTGTCGCCGGTGTGCGCGAAAGCGACCGCCTCGTCAAGCCCCTTGACCAGTGAAACAGCGCCATAGCTAGACTTGTGGTACATGACAATGACCTCCTTTCCAGTTTCAGGGCAGCGCCAGCGGAAGAGGTCAGGGACGTCTGGCGGCTTTGATGCGGGATTTACACCGATATGCAGGAACTTCACGCCAGCTTCCGAGAGGAGGGGGATGATTGCTCTGGTATGGCCTGGGACATCTGTCATCTTTGCAGCGATGGTCTTCTTTCCATAACGCGTATCCATTGTCCTTGAAAGGCTGAGTCCGAACCTGAACATCCGTGCATCCATGTATTCCGAATGGCTCGTGAACAGCAGCGCATGCCAGCGGATATCACCTGCAGCGATCGCCTCTTCCATTTTCCTGCGTGTCCGCGGCGATGCCTGTTCCAGATATTCATAGATCAGCCAGCTGCCTGTCGTCCAGATGAAACGGTCATCCGAACCTGAGCTGCGCATTTCTTCCGCCACATGGAGGGCGGCAGGGAGATGAAAGTCCCAAAGTAGCGCTTGACAACGTTTGCCGCGAGATCGGTGAAGCCTATGTCAAGATGCGTCTTGAATATCACATGCACCCGCCTGATGTCTGCCGATGGTTTCATGGAATAAAAAAATCCTCCATATTGTGAGATGAAAAATCTACCTTAATTTCCACTGCCGTCCCATGGATTATTGGATTGTTGGATTAATGGATTGTTGCAAATCCAAGAGTTATGCAAAAACCATTACATGGGAGAAATGCAAAATGCCTATTTTATAATTTTTCTTGATATCAAACCAATAATCCAGCAATCCAACAATCCATTAATCCGTCATCCTACGGGATGACACTGTTCTATTTTCAAACAGTGTTTTCTCCTTCACCTGCATCCCGGTCTTGCCCAGTTGCCGGTGACCACCCATGAGTCGCCTCCGGGCGGAGCGGTATATGTGTCAGCGACATTCATCTTGTTTGCGTGTCCGTCGCAGAAGAGCCAGTTCTGCATCCTGCCGTGGATCACGGAAGTTCCACTGGCAACATAGTCGTTGGGCCCGCCGCAGTTTGACCAGCACTGGAAGCCTGCGACGTTGGTTCCCTTGCTGCCGTTCCTGGGCTGGTATTCCACAATCAGCAGCGTGCTTTCATCGCATTGGAACATCTTCACGCCGGGATTTGTGTTGAAAGCCCAGCTCTCCCATGTTCCCGCACCGCGGAAAGTGTAAGGTTCGGCGAGTCCGGACTGCGGAGATGACATAGCATAGCTGCGGATCCCTTCCCCAGGCCCGGGAGGTGACCACACCCATCCTGGAACCTCGCGGTCGACCGTGTCTTCCGGACATGTCAGCAATGGCGCCTTGCTTAAATAAAAGCCGTTGACGAGGCTGATGTTCCCCAGTCCGATATTGCTGGCTATCAGATAGTCCCAAGTGCCCATGCGTCCATTGAATCCCGGAGGGATATAGTCGCAGTTCTCATTTACATACAGGAGGATGCCAACTCCTATCTGCTTTTCATTTTAACACACCTCCCTATATATTTCCCTACTTGTCTATCAGCACGGCAATCGGCCATATCTCCGGACGCTGGTGCGGTTCCGTGTCCGGTTTCGTGTTGGTGATCGAGAGCCTGCGACCGCCTCCCTCCTTGTCCGAGTCATTGGCGATGATGCCGAAACCGAAACTCGTTCCCGGCTTCATCTTGAGGGGGAATATCTCCTCCGGAGGTAAATGGATCATATAGATGGTCTTGTTTCCGTTCCTCCGTATGGAGACCTTCCCTTTCTCGAGCATGCCGCCACGTACGAACGCCACCTGCCATTCCGGCACGTAGTCGCGGAAAAGTATGTCCCTGCTTGCGATCTTCGCAGCCCAGATGCTCTCGTCGTTCGAGTCGTAGCCGACATCGGGACGGTCGTGACCATCGGCATTCAGATCGATGTACAGCTGGAGCGAGTCACCCTGCCACGCAGACGGAATCGTCGTCGCAGGCAGGAAGTTCTCGTCATCCACCTCCGCGCAGAAATAGAGGCCGCCTTTGCCATAGCCGAGATGATATGCGGCGGAGAAGTCGCTCGGACCCTTCCATTCCACACCCTTCAGCACGTTCGTCACGGATTCCTTCTTCTCAAGAATGAAAGTCTCCATCGCCAGCCAGTCCGCAAGATCACCTTCGATGCTCGGCTCCCTTTGTGCTGGAGGTATGGCGAACCAGACGAAATCCTTATCTTCAAAGGTAGTGACAGCGCCCGTTGCACTCTCCTTGAAGACAACGGAAACCTTAGCCTTGTTGAATGCGCCCTGCTTGAATCCGGACAGCGCGAACGCCACGGACTTAGCCTCCTTAGATTCAAGTGAAAGCTCCTTCTCGGCGACGTTCTTTCCATCGACAGTCACGCTGACAACACCGGCGAGTTTGCCGGTGAGCCGGTTGATGATGTTCACCGCAGCAGCATCAGCGGCAGTGACGCGCACATTCAGATCCGCCATGCGGAGACCTTCCGCACCGTAGGTGGAATGTTCGAGAGCCTTGTTCAATTCTGCAGCTCCAAGCGTGTCGCAGACGATATACGTCGGCTGGTTGCTGAGGTCGAAGGAGATGGCACCATCCTTGCGTTCGAACGCCTGCGGATTTCCCATCATGTCAATCAATTTCCAGCCCGAAGCAGGCAATGGGATGATTGCCTTGGGCGCCGGAATCTCTCCGCGTTCAACCTTGATGTCGCAGCACCAGACGGCGGCGACTGCATTCTTTGAGGCGGTCTCGAACACATAGGTCCTGGTGTTGTTGCCGATCACGTGCTCACCGAGGAAACGGGCGTCCCCAAGCAGAGACATCGCCTGGTTCACCGATCCCAGCGAAGCGAGCGGCTGTCCGCTTGCGAAATCGCCGTCCGCCCAGGTGAGGTAGCACTTGACTTCGTCGGAGTTCTTCAGGCACACGAGCAGCGTCCGAGCCATCAGCGCGGCGGCACTCGCCTCGGAGACGCCTGCATCCAGCGAGAGCAGTCCGAGCCGCCATTCGAAGAACCCGCGGAAAGGCGACATGCCGATCTCGGGAACCGTGTGGATGGCCGTCGCCTCCCCCTCCGTGAACATTATGGGTGCCTTTCCCAGACCATGCCTCGCCTTGATCGCCTTCAGAGCCTGTATGTCCAGATCGAGGTCCGGCGCTTCCGGCCTCCCGCGGTAAGTGTGCGTCGCCAGCGCGTTCACGACTTCCTTCCCTCCGGCGGTGAGGAAGCTGTCGAGCCAGTTCTGTGCGTTGCGGTCCGATGAATATGGATCGGGTGTCAGGATCAGCGCCTTCGGATTTGCCGACATCACCTTCTCGCGGATATGCCTGACCACCTTCAAATTATCCTCGGGCGTCCATTTGTAGCCGCCGCAGTTCGGCTCGTTCATCGTCTTCCACCATATCGGCATCCCAAGGAACGGCTCGATCCTCTTGTCCAGCCATTCGAAATACTTGTTCCAGTCGGCTTCGGTCATCTCCTGCTTGAATACCTTCACCGGACATTTCTCACCCTCGACAACAGTGAAGATATGCCTCCAGTCGGCTTTATCGTATTCCCCCATGACGGACGGTTTCTCAGGCGGACGGAACGCAAGCGTGCCGCGGTATCCGAGTTTCTTCAGCCATGGCAGATCCTTCACGTCCGGACCTTCCTCGCAGTGGTAGGCATAGATGAGCGCAGGTTTCCGGTCCACCGGCTCGCACACGGTCGCACGTCCGTGGAAGACTTCCGCAAACCCGCCGGCCTTCGCCTCCATCTCCACACGGATGAATCCCCTGATTCCGGACGTTGACAGATCGAGCGCAAACGGCTTCGCCTCCCAGGGCGCAAGCCTGGCCTCGAATGTTTTCGTGACAAGAACCTTGTGGTTGACATCGGTGATCTTGACCACTGTTCCGCAGTCGGCATCGGTGGCGCCTGTGTTTGTCAGGACGATCCGCGCAGGAGCTGCGGATCCCGTAAAGAAAACATTGTATTTCTCGTCAGTCTCGAGACGGCATGCTACTGGTTTCTGCACGAAATCCGTGGCGGATGTGCCAGGTTCCACCTGCACGTCATCGATCATGATTTTAGCGCCATCAACCGAACCTTTCTCGTACCATAGGTCTCCGAAGCAGATGCGTGCGAAAGGGTTTGCAGCCTTGAATGTGAATACGAATTTTTTCCAATCGCCCTCCATTTTCACGCGCTTGATTAAGGGGAAAGTGCCCCAGTTAGTGGTCTGCATGAACAGGCTCATCTCGGTTCCAGGCCTGTCGGTCTTCGTGTTGAATGAAATCGTATACTCCTTGTCCTGCACGGTTGGAAAAGGAAAAGACGAGAGCATTGGAAGGCCCACTCCCTTTACAGTGGTGAACTCCGCACTGCGCTTTCCGGTGAGCGCGGCGCTGTCGATGATCTTCCAGCCGCTTATTCCAGTATCGGGATTGACGTCAAGGCACCAGGATGCCAGTCCGTTCTCGAACCCCGGATTCTGGATCAGGTTTTTCCCGGATGCGGGACCGGGAATCACTGGGTCGGTCCCACCCGGCCTCGCGCCGAATTCCGTTCCGCCCTGCTTCGCGACGGCGAGGCTCAAATCAAAGTTGACCTCAAGCCGCCCATCCTTTTCGCCGATGATGAAAAGCTCGAACGGGCCCGTGTTGCGGAGCGCGCGGAAGTCGCGGAGATTGGCGAACTCGCAGACCGGAGCACTGATCTTAAGGCGTTTGAAGGGGGTCGACTTGAAGAATTCAAATGATCTGGCGTGTTTGAACTCGTGGTCTTTTCCCTTCACAGGTATGATCACGGCCTCCCCGTCCATCTCCACGCTCGTTCCACCGAGAGTCTCGTCGATCTGGCAGATCATCATCACCTGGCGCGGAGCCGCGCCGGCAGCTGGAGCAAGACTCACCTTCAGGTTGCCTGACGGCGACAACGTTGCATGGAATGATATATCCTTGAGATCCTTTCCACCGCCGTTTACGGAGCCGGCCGCCTCGTAATCAGTGTCGGAGAGCTTCTTCCACTCGCCTAAAGTTATTCCGTTAAACCAGGCACCATAGTTTACGTTGCTCCTCGAGAGGCTGATACCGGAACCAAGGGACACGGACCAGCCGTTGCATGCGAAAGTCTTTGGCGTCGGATCAGCAGCATTTATTGCGGTGCATAAGGCGAACACTATTAGCAGTGATAAGGCTTTTCTCATTTCATACTCCTTGAGATTAAGTATTAGTGTGGTGGACGGACGCTGCCTCTGACGATCAGTTTCATCGGCAGCATGACACGCTCGGCTCCTTCGGACAAACCCCTGCGCACTCTGCGCGCGAGCATCTTGACGGCCTCCTGTCCTAATCCGCGCTTGTCGTATCCGGCGGTGGTCAGCTGCGGCTCGCACTGGCGTGCGCATGCCATGTCTTCAAGTCCGGCGATGCTGAAGTCTTCAGGGATGCGCAGCCCCATTTCATGGGCCATCTCGCAGATCTCGAATGCCATGGCATCGTTGGCGGCAAAGATTCCAAATTGCGACTTTGGAGGCTTGGAAAGCAGCGATTTGACTGCTGAACTGCATTTCCGCCAGTGCCATCGCATCGGCTGCTCCGCCTTGAGTCCAGCTTCCCGCATCGCCTCCTGGTAACCGATGCGGCGTTCCATGAAACACAGCTCGCTCGACCCTTCGAATACATCGACGAAGAAGATCCGCCGCGCGCCGCTGCCTGCAATATGGCGGACAACCTGGCGGCTTCCGTCATGGTAATTGGGTGTTATCGAGTCGGCGGACTTGTCCTGGGGAATTTCACCGCACATGACGACAGGCACTCCGCGTCCGCTCAATTCGAGCGCCAGCGGTGACTGGCAGATGGAGATGGCGCCGAACAGCCGGGACGAATCCACTCCCCTGGGATCATCGTCGATCCCGATTATCCGGTCCACAAGCCTCATTGCGCGGCAGGCTTCCTGCACACCACGGTAAATCTCCATCTGGTAGTTGGTAAGCGGATACGGATCACTGAACACAAACGCCACACTGTTACCGCCTGCTTTAGCCTGGGATGTATCCATATCCAACGATCCCCTTATCACGTATGTTCCCTTGCCCACATGCGATTTGACATACTGTTCCTTCTGCAGAAGCCCGATTGCCCGTTGGACAGTTACAAAGCTGGCATCCAGCTCACGCACCAATTCCCTGATCGGAGGCAGCTTTGAGCCGGCTGGATACTCTCCTGAGTCTATCTTCCCTGCAAGCCTGTCCTTGACTGATTCGAGCAACGACATGGAAATTCCCTCTTTATGAATATATCAAGTATATCAATATTGTATCATGCAAAAATTATGAGTCAAGGAAAGTTTGAAATTATTTTATTATTTTAACAATCACAGGGAAAATATGGGAAACAGAAAGTATCTTGTATGATTGGATTAAAGGTAAAAAAAGAACCAATTAAATTTTGAAACAGGAGGAGGATGTGTCATGGCGGAACTGAAAGGCAGCAAGACGGAGAAGAACCTGATGGCGGCGTTCGCAGGGGAGTCGCAGGCTAGGAACAAGTATACCTATTTCGCCTCGGTCGCGAAGAAGGAGGGCTACGAGCAGATCGCCGCAATTTTCCTTGAAACTGCGGAACAGGAAAAAGAACACGCCAAGCTGCACCTGCAGAAACTGGGCGGCATTGGCGATACAATTGCCAACCTCAAGGCGGCAGCCGCAGGGGAAACACATGAATGGACGGACATGTATCCCTCAATGGCGAAGGACGCCCGCGATGAAGGTTTCGAAGAGATCGCACGCACCCTGGAAGGCATCGGCAAGATTGAAAAAGGGCATCAGGAACGATACGCGGTCCTCTTGAAGAACGTTGAAGGCGGCACCGTATTCCAGAAGTTCCAGAAGGTCAAGTGGCGCTGCCGCAACTGCGGTTTCATGCACGAAGGTGAAAAATCAGTTGAGAAATGCCCGATCTGCCAGCACCCGAAGGCCTTTTTCGAAATGTATCCCAGCAACTATTGACATCTCCATGCGTGCGGAAATGATTGATTCCATGCGCTCGCAGAGCGCATGGAATCAATCAGGCTAGGATTGCCTTTTATTTCAACAGGTATAAAACATAATATCTTTCAGGAAATAATAGTGATAGTGTTGGGCTTGACCCCCTTTGCCCCGAGGACTTCAAGGAGCAGCTCGAAGAGTTGAACGAGGAACTAGAAAAACTGAACATCCAGGCGCGCGGGCTTGAGTCCACAATTGCTAAAAACGTAGCGGAGATATTGGAAACATGAACGAAGACATGAGCCACAAGCCCGCCTCCCAGTTCCTTGTCTACTCGGCCGAGGACGGACAAGTCAAGATTGATGTCCGGCTGGAGAACGAGACCGTCTGGTTGTCCCAGCAAAACATGGCTGACTTATTCCAGACCACCCAGCAGAACATCAGCCTCCATCTGCAAAATATCTACGAGGAGGGAGAGCTGGAGCGTGCGGCAACTCACAAGGAATACTTGTCAGTTCGGCAGGAGGGGACCCGCCAGGTCAAGCGGCCTCTCGACTTCTATAACCTCGATGCCATCATCTCCGTAGGCTACCGCGTGAAGAGCGCCGTGGCCACCCGCACAAGATGCACTGGGCCATCACCGGCCAGACGGCTGCGGAAATCATCCACTCCCGCGCCGGCAGCTCCAAGCCCAACATGGGGCTGACCAGCTGGCGCGCTGCGAAGGTCCGCAAGGAGGACGTCACCATTGAGTTGGAGTACCTTGTTCCTGCCAACTGGTCCGATTCAGGAGGTCAGCGAAAGTAGTGGATGGGGTGAACAGTTTCTTCATGTTGCCGATCGGTTTGATAAAGGTGTCGAAATAGCATACTCCATAGGGCTGATTGCATGGTTGCGGCGATTAGTATCTTGGTAGTATAGCTTTAATTTCTTTTAGGAAGCACTTTATGCAATGGAACAGGGAACAGATCCTGGCAATGGCTCCGGATCCTTCGGCCGCGAAAAGCGGAAGGGATCTCGCTTCCGAGCGACGCTGGAGCCTGCTTGCCTCCAATGAAAGAGCTGTATGGGGTCTTTGCCAGGGAAGCGGCAAGGATCCCTATCAGACGAAGATAGATCTCAACGACGGCGTGGGCAAATGCTCGTGCCCCAGCAGGAAATTCCCGTGCAAGCATACGCTTGGACTTTTTCTCCTCTTTTCTGAAAAACCGGTTTCCTTCAAGAAAGACACTATCCCCGGCTGGGTGGCGGAATGGCTTGATAAGAGAGAAGATAGGGAAAAGAAAAAGGCTGACAAAACACAGGACGAGAAGAAGGCTCCTGATCCGGAAGCCCAGGTCAAGCGTGCCGCGAACCGGGAGGCAAACGTCAAAGCAGGGATTGAGGAGACCGAACTGTGGCTCATGGATCTTGCAAGAAGGGGGTTTGCCTCTGTGCAGGGAGAACCGCCCGCTTTCTGGGAGTCGAGGGCCGCCAGGATGATCGACTCGCAGGCTCCGGGTCTCGCGAGGAAAATAAGAAAGATGGGTGAAACCACCTCCTCAGGTGAAGGCTGGCAGGACAGGCTCATGGAACATCTCGTCCAGCTTTATCTTCTCATGCAAGGTTATGGACGCATAGCATCGTTACCCCAGGATACGCAGCAGGACATAAGGAACCTGATCGGATGGCCGCAGGATCAGGATGAGATATTGGCCCAGGACGGGATTTCCGACAGGTGGCTCATACTTTCAGGAACATTTGAGGAGGAAGGCCGTCTTAAATCCCGCAAGACATGGCTGTATGGCGAAAACACTTCCCAATTCGCCTATCTCCTGGATTATGCGGTTGGCAACAGCCCCTTCGACGCAGGCCTTCCTACAGGGAGCGCCATGGAAGGTGAACTTGTCATGTTCAAAGGTTCATATCCCCGCAGGGCCCTTATTAAAAAACGTACGGAGAGGCTTCAGACTTTTAAAACTGCCAATGCCGGTACAAGCATCACGAAAGCATATGTGTCATATTCGGATAATCTATTGAGGAATCCCTGGACAGAAGTATTTCCTTTCTTCCTGAAAGACGTTGTTCCTCATCTGCAGGATGACGTGTTGCTCCTCAGCGATCCAGAGGGTTTCTCTGTGCCAGTCTCGCCGGTGTTCGTGGAGAACTGGCAGCTGATCGGCCTGGCTGGAGGCCGTCCTGTCAGCGTCTTCGGCGAATGGGACGGAAGGTTTCTCTTTCCGCTTGGTGTCTGCTGGGAGTCCGGATTCCATTGCTTCAGGCGGAGCAAGGAGGTGGAGTCTTGATATCTGAAATGAAGAAATCCATATCCGTCTCGGTTCTTCTCGGGACGGAACACAGTCCGGGAAAAATAACCGGTGCAGTCGGAAAACTCGGTGAAATGTTCAGGCTTGCCGAATCCCCTGAAAAGGAAAAGGAAAAGGAGTTCCTTGTTTCCGCATCCATGGCTGCCCTCTATATAAAATCAGGTGCAGGACCTGTGAAGAGCGGAAAACATGAGATCAAAGTTTCCGCAGATGAGAAGAAACCGGAATGCAGCCCTGCGTCGTCGTCTTTCCTGGCCCGGATGCTTTCAGGAGAGCATCCGGAAATTCTAGAGGAGTGGCTTTCGCTTCTCAAAAAATCACCCTGCCGTGCTCCTACGGAATATGTGGTGAGACTCCTTGAAACTGGAACCTCCCACAGGAATCTTCGGCAGATGATCTCCCTTTCCTTGGGCGAAAGGGGCGCATGGCTTGCTTCATTGAATAGTGAATGGTCCTGGGTGTGCGGCGAGGTTGATGACTCAGTTGACTGGCAGACTGCCGGAAGGCCTCAGAGGATTGCCTATTTCAGGAGGCTGCGCTCGACAGAGCCGGCAAAGGCGATTGAGCTTCTCACATCTACATGGGATGATGAGGTTCCTGAAGACAAGGTCGAATTCATAGACGCGACAGCTGCAGGACTAGGCCCTGCAGACGAGGTTTTCCTTGAAACCGCGCTGAGGGAAAGACGCAAGGACATAAGATCCGCCGCATCATCAGTCCTCTGCAGGCTCCCGGATTCGGCATATTGCAGGAGAATGCTTGAAAGGCTGGGGAAGATTATCAGCTATACGCCTCCGCCGAAAACTTCGGTATTCAATGTCTTCGCATCTAAGAAAGGAACGTTCGACCTGAAACTTCCAGATGCGCCGGATGCTGAAATGGGCAAGGATGGAATAACTCCGAAATCACATCCGGAAGGTACTGACTTCAACGGCGGTGAAAAAGCTATGATTGTTTTCCAGATGCTCATGATACCTGCCCCCTCGAAGTGGTGTTCCATATGGGGAGGAACGCCTGAAGATCTTATTGCTTCTGCCGTGCAGGGCGAATGGAAGGATCTCCTGATGGAGGGGTGGACAAGAGCGGCTGCGACGCATATGGACGAAGCATGGGCGAGGGCGATACTTTCCGAAAAGAAATGGATCTCCGGGCACGTCAGGCATATCCCGGCACTGCTTGCGGCCGTGAAGGACCGCGAAGGTTTCGCGCTTGAAATGCTCTCTTCGGTCTCGGGAGACAATGCTTCCAGCGAGATCGTCCAGATACTGGGTGCCTGCGATCACTCCTGGAGCGAGGATTTCAGCAGGAAGGTGCTGAAGATCATATTCAGGCTGATTCCCAAGGCCGACTGGACAATCGGCTCCTTCCTCGGCAAGGCTTCCCTGCAGATATCGCCGTCATGCGCCGGTGATGTCGCAAGGTACATGGCGGACCTGGACTTGGAAAAGCTCATCCCATCGATGAGAAAGCTCCTGGAAAATTTCACGTCGAAGATACAGTTCCGCAGGGAAATGCATGACGCTTTCAATTCAATGGCATAACAAACGGAGGATATGTCTATGGCAGGGGAATTAATACTAAGGTTGCACGCCGAACAGCAGTTCGCGCAGGAACTGGACGAGATCAGGAAATGCGACAAGCACCCACGTCCTGAAAACTGGAAGCTTTCACCATGGGCCGTGGTTGCATACGTCATGGGCGGCAAGCTTGACAACGGCTTTGAGGTCACGCCGAAGTATATCGGTTCAAGAAGACTGATGGAAATAGCCGTATCCACCCTTACTACAGACCGTGCGCTACTCCTTCTTGGAGTTCCTGGAACTGCAAAGACATGGGTGAGCGAACATCTTTCAGCGGCCATAAGCGGCAATTCAACACTGCTTGTGCAGGGGACGGCTGGAACCTCCGAGGAATCTGTCAGGTACGGCTGGAACTACGCACGCCTTCTCGCGGACGGCCCGTCCATGGCCGCGCTTGTCCCGAGTCCCATGATGGTCGCGATGAGGGAGGGCAAGATAGCACGTGTCGAGGAACTGACCAGGATACCAGCTGATGTGCAGGATTCTCTTATCACTATACTTTCAGAAAAGACGCTGCCTGTGCCAGAACTCAACCAGGAAGTCCAGGCGACCAAGGGATTTTCTGTCATAGCCACCTCCAACAACAGGGACCGCGGTGTCAATGAGATGTCCAGTGCCCTGAAGCGCAGGTTCAACACGGTCGTGCTTCCTGTTCCGGATTCCATTGAAGAGGAATGCGATATTGTCCAGAGGAGAGTGGATGCCCTTGGGCGTTCGCTTGCGCTTCCGGCTGAAGCTCCGGCAATTGAGGAAATCCGCAGGGTCGTCACTATCTTCAGGGAACTGCGCGACGGCAAGACCGCAGATGGCAAGACCAAGCTCAAGAGCCCGTCTGGAACTCTCAGTACGGCGGAAGCCATTTCCGTTGTTACCAACGGATTGGCCCTGGCGGGACATTTCGGCAATGGAAAGCTCAAGTCAGCGGATCTGGCATCAGGACTTGTAGGAGCGGTAATAAAGGATCCGGTACAGGACAGGATCGTATGGCAGGAATACCTGGAGACGGTCGTGAAGGAACGCGACGGCTGGAAGGACCTTTATCGTAACTGCAGGGAACAGATCTGAATGGAAGAATCCGTCCATATCCTGGGAATAAGACACCACGGTCCCGGCTCGGCGAGGAGCGTGCTTGGCGCGCTTGAAGGGCTGAAACCGGACTGCGTGCTTGTCGAAGGGCCTCCCGATGCGGCGGAATTCCTGCCCGTCATTGCCGATCCCGGCATGAAGCCTCCGGTCGCACTTCTGGTCTACGCTCCTGACGAACCCAGCTATGCGGTCTATGATCCTTTTGCGGAGTTCTCCCCGGAATGGCATGCCCTGCGCTATGCGTTCAAGGCCGGAGTTCCTGCAAGATTCATGGATCTGCCGCAGTCGTTCCAGTTCGGAATCAGGAAGCAAGAGAAAGAGAAACTGCAGCAGCGGCCTGAAACAGATCATGCAGAGGAGAAAGAACATCCTGCTGAAAACGGGATGGAAGCCTCTCTCCACGAAGATCCCCTGAAATATCTGGCCGAAGCCGCAGGCTACAGCGACAGCGAGCGCTGGTGGGAGCACATTGTCGAGACAAGGATAGACGTAAAGGATCTTTTCATTGCCATACAGGAGGCGATGCAGGCGCTCCGTGAAAATGAGAAGGTACCTGAAAAGCCTTCGGAGAAGCTCATGATGGAGCTGAGGAGGGAGGCGTTCATGCGGCAGACGCTCCGGACCGCGATGAAGGAGGGATTCAAGAACATCGCCGTAGTATGCGGAGCATGGCATGCTCCGGCACTGAAGAACATGCCTCCGGCTGTGCGCGACAATGAAATACTCAAGGGGCTTCCGAAAATGAAGACGGCCGCGACCTGGATACCTTGGACGCATGGACGCCTCCTTTATGCGGGAGGCTACGGCGCGGGAATTCATTCTCCCGGATGGTATCAGCACCTCTGGGACTGCGGAATTTCGGGAAGGCTGTCCAAAAGTTCCGCCACTCTCTGGATCAGCAGGATCGCAAAATTCCTGCGCGAGAAAGACATTGATGTATCGCCGGCCCATGTGATCGAGACCGTACGTCTGGCGGAATCACTGTCTGCATTGCGCGAGCATCCTGTTCCAGGACTTCCTGAACTGATGGACGCGGCTGTATCGGTCATCTGTTCTGGAGACCCTCTCCAGCTTGAACTCATCCGGACAAAGCTCATCATAGATGAAAAACTCGGTGCAGTTCCTGCGAGCGCTCCGCAGGTCCCCCTCCAGAAGGACATAGCAGCACGCCAGAAAAGCCTGCGCATGCAGCCTGAGGCTGAGAAGAAAAACCTGGACCTCGACCTGAGGAAGGAAAATGATCTTGCAAGAAGCCACCTTCTGCACAGGCTGCTGATACTCGGAATTCCCTGGGGCATCGCGCAGGGTGTCCGTGGCAAGAGCGGAACATTCCATGAGATATGGGAACTTCAGTGGAAACCGGAATTCTCCATACTGATAATCGAAGCGTCCTCCTGGGGCAATACTGCGGAATCCGCCGCTTCGGCATTCATGGCAGGCAGGGCCGCGAAAGCGAATCTTCCCGAGCTCACAAAGATGCTTAATTCCGCCTTGCTCGCGGAACTCCCCGATGCCGTGAAAAATCTTCTCAGCAGGCTTAACGACGAATCTGCGGCAACCCATGACGTGGGCCTTCTGATGGATGCCATTGTCCCGCTGGTGGAGGTGGTGCGCTACGGAAATGTCCGGCAGACTGATACTGATACGGTCTCGCACGTCGTCAGGGGGTTTGCCGGAAGGATATGCGCCGGACTCCCGGCTGGATGCAGTTCAATGAACGAAGATGCCGCCAGGGAGATGTACGGAAGAATCATTTCGGTGAACACCGCATTGAATACGCTTGCCGACAAGGAATTTCTTGAGGAATGGCATGGAACCTTGAAGGCCCTGTCCGATCTCTTCAACATAAACGGGCTCATATCCGGCGCAAGCTGCAGGATCCTCCTTGATTGCGGATCCCTGGACAGCGGAGAAGTCTCACGCCGTCTGAGCCTCGCCCTTTCACAGGGGGCTGATCCGTCGCATGGAGCCTCGTGGATCGAGGGGTTCCTGCATGGAAGCGGACTCATACTCCTGCACGACGACAGGCTGTGGAAAATAATCGATGACTGGGTTACCGGACTCAACGGTGAAAATTTCCTCAGGACGCTTCCTCTTCTCAGGAGGACATTCTCCCAGTTCGCATCCGGTGAACGCAGGCAGATCGGAAACCGTGCCAAGTCTGGAAAAACCGCTGTATCCGTATCGGAAGCAGTATCGGAAGATGATTTCGATACCGCCCGCGCTGAGGCGATACTGCCAGTGCTCGCTGAAATACTTGGTCTGACGGCAAACAAGGAAAACCAGAAATGAACGGCAACGAAAAGACAAATGACGAACGTCTCCGGCGTTGGAGGCTGATACTCGGCGGGAAAGAGGCTGATGGTATCTCTGTCAGCCTTGACGCATCCGACCTGAGGATGGACCAGACCCTGCAGTCGCTATATGATTCCGAAAGAAAGGGTGGACTCGGTGCGTCGTCGCCAGGTGTGGCGAGATGGCTCGGGGACATCCGCACATTCTTCCCGTCATCCGTAGTAAAGATAATGCAGGAGGACGCGATGGAGCGGCTCAACCTGAAGCAGATGCTGCTGGAACCTGAAATGCTCCAGTCCGTAGAGGCCGATGTCCATCTTGTGTCGACGCTTGTCTCCCTAGGACGCGTGATGCCCGCCAAGACAAAGGAGACCGCGAGGATTGTGGTCAGGAAAGTTGTTGAGGATCTTGAACGCCGTATAGCAGAACCCATGCGCCAGGCGGTTTACGGAAGCCTGAACAGGTCGATCCGCAACAGGAGGCCGCGTCACAACGAGATCGACTGGAACAGGACGATCAAGCTGAACATGAAGAACTACCAGCCCAAATACAAGACCATTATACCTGAGACGCGTATCGGCTACGGGCGCAAGAGGAGCGCGCTGAAGGACGTAATCCTATGCGTGGACCAGAGCGGATCAATGGGGACGTCGGTGGTCTATTCGGGAGTGTTCGGAGCCGTACTTGCCTCCCTTCCTGCGGTCAGGACCCGGATGGTCGTCTTCGATACCGCCGTTGTCGACCTTACTGAAAATCTCAGTGATCCCGTCGAGCTCCTGTTCGGCGTCCAGTTGGGCGGAGGTACGGACATCAATCAGGCCCTATGCTACTGCCAGAACCTCATCCAGCGTCCGCATGACACTATCTTTATCCTAATCACTGACCTCTACGAGGGCGGTAAAAAGGATGAAATGCTGAAACGGGCCAATGCCATCGTATCATCAGGTGTCAACATGATAACGCTCCTTGCGCTGAACGATGATGGAGCGCCGTCCTACGATCACGATACAGCAGGCGCTCTTTCCTCGCTGGGGATACCGTCTTTTGCGTGTACGCCGGACATCTTCCCGGAACTGATGGCGGCGGCAATCAGGCGCCAGGACATATTCCAATGGGCGGCAGCGCTGGATTTGAATACGAACAAGAAACCCAGCACTTAATCTCAAAATGTTTTTTGATTTAAAAGGAGTACAGACATTCTTGTCTGTGAATTCAAATTCCATTTGTTTTCATTGTAGATAATGAAGTGATAATTCCCAAAGGCATTTCACCATAAGACCTTTGCAAGCTGGTTGATTCCGCCGATTATTATGACCATGGCGATTATCCGTTTGATCCAGTCATTGGGCAGTTTTGTCGCGCCGATCCAGCCGCCTGCCAGTGCGCCTAAAAGCACCGCTATCCAGAGCCATTCAAGGCGAACATCCACCGGAAGAGTTCCGAGACGCATCAGCCGCGCGAAAATGCCGGCAAGGGAATTGACAAGTATGAAGAGAGCGCACAAGGCGGCTATTTCCTTGGCCTTCCCTGTTCTCCTGAAGCTTAGAAGAGGAGCCAGGAATATTCCTCCGCCAATTCCCACAACGCCTGACAATAGTCCTATTCCGGCTCCGGCAATTCCGCCGAAATTCCATGATATTTCAAGAGGTCTGGCCTCGTCTTCCCTGTGGAACTTCAAAAGCATCAGGATTCCGGCGGTCACCAGGCTCAGCCCGAGAAGCAGGGCGAAAATCATCGGGCTTGTTTTGAACATGCCGCCGACGAATGCCGCCGGCACGGATGCGACTATCAGCGGCCACGCTGATTTCCAACGGAGATATCCAGCCTTGAGATAGGTACAGTGGCTTGACAGCACGGCAATCACGTTGCAAATCATGGCGGTGACTGCAAGGCTGTCGTGATTTGTGCTTCCAAAGGAAAGCAACGTCAGATAAAGGGATGCGCCCCCAAATCCTACGCTGGCATAAATCATTGCTCCGATAAAAAATGAAGGAAACAATATCATATGAGCTTCCTTCCGTTAAGTCCTAGGAATAATGCTTTTAATTCAAGTGCGCTCAAACCGTTTTTATATAAGTGCGCAGTCGTCCGAACCTTTGCGAGCAGATCTTTGAGCTGGGCTTCTGATGGTGTTATATTAAAGCGTGTAAGGGCAGAACGCAGCACTGATCGTCCCGACTGCCGGCTGATCAGATATTTTGACTTCCGCCCAAGTTTCTCAGCCTCCATCGGCTGATAGGAAAGGGGATCTCGTTCCATCGCCGCACAATGGATTCCGCTTGTGTGTGAGAAAGTGTCAGCACCTGTAATTGGACGGAATCTATTTCCAGGGATGCCTGTCTCGTAATCCAGAAGATCACTGAGGGATTTAAGATTCTCAAGTTTTACGCCTGTCTTCTTTCCGAGGAGGAAACGCGTGCCTGCCACTACTTCCGCCAAGGGGGCGTTTCCTGCACGCTCCCCCAGTCCGTTGATAGTCGTGTCAACACTCGATGCTCCGGCCTCTATTGCAGCAAGCGTGTTCGCCGCCGCCAGTCCAAAATCATTGTGGCCGTGGTAGCCCAGTTCCGCATTTCCTAGTATTGAACGTATTTTCCGGACCAGGCCGGAGGTTCCATCAACTGTCATGATGCCGACTGAATCCGCCAGCCTTATCCTGTGTGCGCCCTTGGATGCTGCAATCTCTGAAATATCGGAGAGGAAGGATTCGTCCGCGCGGCCGGCATCCTGAAATCCCACTGACACGAAAGCAAAATTACTTACAGCGTAGGGGACGACATCATCCATCGCCTTGAAAAGCCATTTGCGATCCTTGCGGAAAGCTTCAAGAAGCCTGTTGGAAGCGGGAAAGGAGATATGGACGGCATCTGTTCCGCACCCGAGCGCGGCTTCGACGTCCTCATGCTTCGCACGGCACCAGCATGTCAGTCGCGCCGCGAGATCCAGGGATGCAAGCCCTTTGATGTCCTTGACCGCGGCCTTGCCCATCGCCGGTATTCCGGCCTCTATTTCTGGAACTCCAGCAGCGTCCAAGGCGACGGCGATCCTGCTCTTGGATTCGAAGGACAGATGTACGCCAGGCGCCTGCAGGCCGTCCCTTAAAGTCGTATCAACTATCCAGATTGTTTTCATATTTACCCTATTGTGAAGATATATCCGTCTGATCTGTCCGATCTGTCTGATCAGACGAACAATTTCTCGACCGCCTCCCCCTTCTCCATCGCGTCAAGAATCATGTCAACCTTTGCCTCGTCAAGCTCGCCATACCACCAGCCCTGCGGATATACGACCATCACCGGACCCTTTCCGCAGACCTTCAGGCATCCAGAGCTTGTTACCATTGCGTTGATCCCGCGATCCGATATTTCCGTCTCCAGATGCTGCAGCAGCGCAGGCGCACCCTTCTTGTTGCAGGTACCCTGCGGTTCGCCTGTGAGGCGGAAACTGTTGCAGACCAGAATGTGATAATCAGGCTTTTCCATTGTCGTTTTCTCCTTATTTAGTTTTATTTGTTATAAATATTTTCCGCATTTATGCGGAAAATATTTATTGGCATCCTTGTCCGCTTCCGCTGCAGGCGGCTCCGCATCCCATGAAGCGCCGGCGCAGGACAGCAGGAATCTCCCTTCCGTCGAAGACAGCCTTCAATCCCTCCTCGACAAGACCCTCCATTTCTGTCACCTCCAATCCTTTTTCAAGCAGTATCTTCCTGGGCGAGGGGCCTATTCCGCTCACAAGCACAGTCCTGCAGTCGCTTAAGATATCCGCAAGATCCAGCCATCTTTTCACTCCTGTACCAGTAGGAGGTGTGTTTCTTACGGATTCGATTTCAAAGCCGTTTTCACCGCGTTTGAAGATTAAAAGTTTTTCTGCTTCACCGAGATGCTGGTTCACCAATATTCCTTCCCTGGTGCCTACCGCCACATAAAGCCTGTTCTCTCCGGGCCGTAATGGCATCTTTGCGAAATCCGCAATAGTTAGTCTGTCTTCGAGACGTTCCGGCGCACCGATCAGGCCGCATGCATCCGCCCTGCACTGTGCGCAATGCGCCATCTGCGGCAGGATCTCTCCGGCTGCAGCGCGTATGTCGTGAATTAACTTTGCAGAAGGCTGTTCGCGGCTCTCAAACTCGGAGTCCTTCGCCGGAATCATCGGGGTGCAGTTCATGATGTGCGCTCCTATTTCTTTTACCGCCTTGGCCACATCCAGGACATGCCCATCGTTTATTTCCGGCATTACTATGCAGTTGACCTTGAGGGTGATTCCAGCAGCAACAAGTTTCTTCATGCCCTCCTTCTGCCGTTCCCAGATCATGGAGGCTCCTTCAACGCCCCTCAACGGTTTCTTTTCAGGACGTATCCATGCGTAGACCTTCGCCCCGATCTCGGGATCGACGGCGTTGACCGTGACGGTGACATGGCTTACCCTGAGTTCCGCCAGCCTTTCGACGTTCTGTGCGAGGGCGAGTCCGTTTGTTGCAACGCACAGCAGGATGTTCGGGAACTCGCGCCGGACAAGTTTCAGGGTTTCAAAGGTATTTTCCGCGTCGGCCATCGGATCTCCTGGACCGGCGATTCCGACGACCGTGATGTCCGGGTTCTTTGCGTGCGCATATTTCAGATATGCAATTGCCTGATGCGGTGAAAGCACGGCGCTTGTAACCCCGGGCCTGGTCTCGTTTGCACAGTCGTAGCGGCGGTTGCAGAACCTGCACTGGACATTGCATAGGGGAGCGACAGGCAGATGGATCCGTGCGTATTTCTTTCTTACCTCGGCGTTGAAGCAAGGATGATTTTTAATTTCAATGTTTTCCATGTTCTTATCTCCTTAAAGATATGAATAACCTATTTCAGAACCAGCCTGACGTTTCTCCAGGACTGCGTTGACGATCCTGTCAAATAATTCCATCGCCCCTCTATATCCGAGGATCAGGCTCCGCGGTGCTCCGAATCGGTCATGTATCGGGAATCCGATTCTTATGAGCGGGATGCCGAGTTCGCGTGCCGTTGAAGATCCCTTGCTGTGTCCGATCATGATATCGGGCCTGGCTTTCCGGGCGGCGTCTGCGATATTCGCAAAATCAGCGCCTTCGATGATTTCAGCTCCTGAGGAAATTCCGCTTGCTGTATTTTCAAGCCATTCGGCGAAGTGTCCGCTTCTGGCGCCTGTCGCACACAGCACCGGCTTGACTCCGATCTCCACGAGGAACCCGCAGACTGCGACAACGAGATCCTCTTCTCCATAGATTGCGGCCTTGAGTCCGAAAGTATATTTGTGTCCGTCGGCCATGGCGTCAAGCAGGCGTCCTCTCTCATCTTTCAACCCGTCTGCTGCGCTTTTTCCGGTGACTGATTCGACGGATTTCACGAATTCATCTGTAGCACGCAATCCAAGAGGCCAGCCGATCCTGAAGACTCTGTTGCCATGTCTTTCTTCCAGGATGTCTGCTGCGGAAACGCGTGATGAGGCGCTGGGTCCGAGCTGCATTACTGCGGCTAATTCTGAAATGCGGCGGATTTCCGCAATAGGAGTTCCACCTTTGGAAAGGGGAGCGCAGTCGCCTGATAGGGGTGCGTCCAAGGTCTCCGAATAATCCGGCAAAAGCGTCGGCTTCGCGCCGCAAAGGACCGCCATTTCGCGCAGATGCCTGAGATCGGCAGGAGAGACGATGCCGGGTAGAATAAGCAGACGCTCTTTTTCGATCATGAAAGGAGGTTCCGTTGCAAGTACGTCGACAATGGCCCTGACAGCAGAATGGAAACCCTCGGCATGCGTATCCTTGTAGCTTGGAGTCGAGACGTTGACGAGTGCGGGCAGTTTTTCACCTGCATGCGCCGCAATATATCCTTTTATCAGCATTCCCACGTTTTCGCCGATGGTCTCCGACAGGCATGTGGTTGCAATGCCTATCAGCGCAGGATCATATTTCATACGTACATTGTCGATGCCTTTGCCGAAATTATTCGTGCCCCCGAAAATGGTGTCGGCCTCGGCAAGGCTGCTGGACGCTATGTCGAACGGCTCCCTGAAATGGCTTATGACATATCTGCGGATGTAAGTGGCGCAGCCCTGTGAACCGTGGAGGAACGGCATTCCTCCCTCGACTCCGCGGAATGCCAGGGAGGCTCCCAGCGGAGCGCAAAGCTTGCAGGAGTTGCGGGACGTATGTTTTGAGTCTTCAGTTGAAGATTCCGGAGTTCCGTCGGCCGCCTCGTTGAGCGGATTTCGCCAGGCTTTCGGCATTTCCGGACTCTTCTGGACGAGACTTTCGAGATATTCCGATGACTTTGGTCCTGGCATCGGCACGCACTCGGTTTCCTTTCCCCTGATTGCATTCCAGACGGGACTTGTGACGGTGGCGTGGACTTCGCGTGCGAAATTGAACATACCCTCGAAACCGGCCAGCGGGATTTTCCTTTCGTGGTTGTGGTCGCAGAATCCGATTCCAAGCTTGTATGCGATCGGCCTCTCCTTTACACCGCCGATGAAAATATCCACTTCCATTTCCCTGAGGAAGGATGAGAGTTCAAGCGGGTTTGAGTCGTCCACGATGATCGTACCCTTGTCACATATCTCCTTGAGCTGCCTGTAATCTTCAGAGTTGCCGGTCTGTGATCCGACCACGGCAGTTCTCATTCCCAGCGAACGCAGCGCACGTACAAGTGAAAAAGCCTTGAACGCTCCTCCTACATAAATGGCGGCCCTGCGGCCTTTTAGCCTTTCCTTGAATTCTCCAAGCGCCGGCAGAAGCCTGGTAATTTCATCCTTTACAAGTTCCTGTGTGCGCAAGCCCATGCCTGCATCGCCAAAGAAGTCGGCGATGTCGTAAAGTGCCGCAGACATATCCTCTATTCCGAAATATGAGACGCGCTTGAAAGGGATTCCGTATTCGGACTCCATTTTTTTCGCGAGAGGGGTCATGGAGCCGGAGCACTGTACGACGTTGAGTTTTGCGCCATGCGCGCGCCTGATGTCGTCAATCCTGCCGTCTCCTGTGATCGCGGAGACGACGTGGACACCCATTTTTTCCAGATATTTCCTTATGATCCATGTTTCACCAGCGAGATTGAACTCCCCGAGCAGGTTTATGCCGAAGTCAGGAATCCCCTTTATATCGCCGGTGCCGACGAGTTTCAGCAGCGCATCGCATGCGGCTGAGTATCCGTCCTTCTTCGTCCCCTTGAACCCTTCAGAATGGACAGGAATGACCGTGATGCCCTTTTCAGCTGCGACCTTGCGGCATACCGCTTCTACGTCGTCGCCTATCACCCCGACGATGCAGGTGGAATATACGAATGCCGCCTTCGGTCTGTAGCGGTCTATGAGCTCGATCAGGCAGGAATAAAGTTTCTTCTCTCCGCCGCGAATGACTTCCTGCTCCTGGAGATCGGTTGAAAAACTGTTCCTGTGAAGCTGAGGTCCTGAAGAAACGGAACCGCGTATATCCCAGGTGTAGGCGGCGCAGCCGATCGGGCCGTGTACGAGATGCACGGCGTCCGCAATCGGATAGAGGACCACGCGAGATCCGCAGAACACGCATGCCCTCTGGCTGACCGAGCCGGCGGCGCTGGGCTTTGAACAGGCAATCTCGCCGGTACCTTCACCGCTGCGTCCGATCTGGTTCTTCCGCTCTGTCAGAATTTCGATCATTTCCGTTCACCTTTATTATTTCACAATACTAGTTCAAAGCTCTCTTCCAGGGATGTGCGATCCTTGTTGTCCAGCATCGCATCGAGCATCTTTTCGAGCAGCCTGAGTCCTCCGACGTATCCGACCGACGGGAAATATGAATGGCCTATCCGGTCAAGTATCGGAAAACCATGCCTTACAAAAGGAGTGTTCTCGTCGCGGGCGATGTATTTTCCGTACGTATTTCCAATCAGAAGGTCCACCGGTTCCTCCTTTATCCACTGATGCATGAGGAACATGTCGGAACACGGCCCCTGGCGTACTTTTGCATTCGGGACACGTCCTTTCATGGCCTGTGCTATCCGCGCCTCGAATGTCGGATCAGGAGTTCCGGTCACGATGTAGACAGGCTTCATGTCGAGGTCGCAGAGGAATCCCGTAAGTGACACGAGCTGATCCGGATCTCCCCAGAGTGCGACCCGCTTCTGATAGAAGTACTGATGCATGTCCGACATCACGTCCACCAGTCTGCCGCGCTCCTCTTCTATTGTCTTTGGAATTTCAACCATTCCGATCCTGCGCAGAGTCTCGACGAATGTGTCGGTTGCACCGAGACCTATCGGAATCTCGATGGTTTCACTGGGAATCTTGCATTTGGACTCAAGCTCCTGCGCGGCCGACAGCGATGTTGTCGGGCCCAGCGCCAGGGTGTAGCAGTTAGCTCCAGTCTTTGCCATCTGCGCGACAGTTACTCCGCCTTCAGGGAACATTTCGAATTTTCCGGACTGCGGGCTGTCCAGGATCCCGGAGGTGTCTGGAAACATGGTGGCATCGATCTTCATGACACCCAATATGCGTTTGATCTCGCGCATGTCGGACGGTTCCACCCATCCTGGAATCAGGTTGATCTTCCTCAGCCTGATGTCTGATGGTTCCGCCAGCAGTTTCACCATTGCCTTTACCATGTTTGAAAATCCTGTGACGTGGGATCCGACATAGCTAGGTGTGCTCGCGTGAATAACCCGTTTACCCTTGGGGATTTTTCCTTCCTCCTTGGCCTTGCCGATGATCTGGACAAGATCGTCGCCTATTGTCTCGGAAAGGCATGTGGTATGGACCGCAATGATTTCCGGATCATAGGTTGTGAATATGGTTTCTATCGCCTGCAGGAGATTGGCCTGTCCACCGAAAACAGCGGAGCCCTCGGTGAACGCGCTTGTGGAAGCCATTACCGGTTCCTTGTAGTGCCTCGTCAGCGTGCTCCTGTGGTAGGAGCAGCAACCCTGTGATCCGTGACTGTGCGGCAGGCAGCCGTGTATTCCGAGGGCCGCGTACATCGCACCGATCGGCTGGCATGTCTTCGCGGGATTTATCGTGAGAGCCTCCCGTTCCGTCATATTCGCCTTTGTATGTCTTAAAAGAGCCATGTCAATTCTCCTTGCTTATGTTTTTACGTAGTCCGCTTCCAGCTCGGGCATGTCGTTCTTGCGCCATGGCGGGCTGATCATCTTCCATACCGATGCGTTGACCATTCTGTCTATCTCGAGATAGAAGTTGATCGCGCCCTTGAATCCGGCGTAAGGTCCGCCGTAGTCGTAATTGTGGAGCTGCTTGCAGGGGATGCCGTTCTTCTGTATCCCGTACTTCTCCTTGATTCCGGCGCAGAATATGTCCGGCTTGTATATGCGGAGAAGCTCCTCGGTCTCGTGTTCGCTTATGTCGTCAACGACCAGGGCGTTGTTCTCCATCTCCGGCATCATCCCGTCATAATCCCTGTGCGGGACGCCGCGGGAGGTCATTTCCTCCGGTGTGGCGCGCTGGCGGAACTTCACCGGATCCGCCTTGACGTCGAGCTCCTCGATGTTCCTGCTGTCGGCGTCGACTTTGATCTTCGGAAGGACATTACGTCCCTCGTAGTCGTCGCGGTGCGCGAACTCGTATCCGGCCGCAAGGGTCTTCATTCCGATCTCGGCGAAAAGCTCCTGGTAATGATGCGCCCTGGAGCCTCCGACGAAGAGCATCGCGGTCTTTCCTTCGCAGCGCGTCCTTACGTCCGCCGCGACTTTTTCAACTTCCGCCATCTCCTCGGCTATCAGCTTCTCGACTTTCTCCTTCAGTCCGGCGTCCTCGAAATAGTCTGCGATCTTGCGCAGGGACTTGGCGGTCGCCTTGGCTCCGATGAAGTTGACCTTGAACCATGGCACGCCGTATTTCTTCTCGATCATGTCCGCGATGTAGTTGATCGAGCGGTGGCACATCACACAGTTCAGATCCGCAGTGTGCGCCCTTTCAAACTGCGCAATGGTCGAATTGCCGCTCAGCGTCGCCACAAGCGTCATTCCGCACTTCTCGAAGATCTCCTCGAGGATGAATGAATCCCCGCCGATGTTGTACTCGCCGAGCAGGGTGACCTTGAACTTGCCCTCAGGAGGCTGGTCGTTCAAACCGATCACGTGCTTGAACAGCTGGTTGTTGGCGATGTGGTGTCCTGCGGACTGGGAGACGCCCTTGTATCCCTCGCAGCTGAAACCGAAAACGTTGCAGTCACCGAACTTCTCCTTCATCTCCCTTGCAACGGTATGGATGTCGTCGCCTATCAGTCCGACAGGACATGTCGCGAAGACACCAATCGCCTTGGGATGGAAGAGGTCATAGGCCTCCTGTATGGCCTTGCGGAGCTTCTTCTCTCCGCCGAAGACTATGTTCTCATCCTTTATGTCGGTGGAGAAACAGTATGTCATGTAATTTTCGGATTCGGATCCTTCCGGACGGGTCTGGTTGCGCCTGGTAAGCCAGGCGTAGAAACTGCATCCGATCGGGCCATGAACGAGGTTTATGATGTCGCGGGTCGGTCCGAGGACTACGCCCTTGCATCCGGCATAGCAGCATCCGCGCTGTGAGATTATGCCGGGGATGGATCTGGAGTTTGCCTTGATCTCCGGCACCAGGCCGGCTTCATCCTTCTTGTTCACGACAATCTGGCCGAGGCGCTTCTTAGCCACCTTTGCGGGATAACTCTTCACCAGTTCATCGCGAACTGCTTCAGTTGTTGGATACGTTTTCATTTTCACCTCTGTTGTTTTCAAACCTGTTCGTCAATTGCGGCGTCGCCATCTTCCCCGGTCCGAACCCTGATGGCGTCAAGCACCGGCATCACGAATATTTTCCCGTCGCCCTGCTTGCCCGTCTGGTTCGACTTGATGAGCGCTTCCACAGCCTTGTCCTTCCGCGAGTCGGGGACGACGATCACCAGCATCCTCTTCGGCATGAGCTTCGGCCCTTTTTCAGAGGGATTGCTGCTTTCCTCAAGCTCGTCCGTGTCGATGTTGGATCGTATCAGGTATTCGACATTTCCCTTTCCGCGTCCGACGCACTTTTTCGCGGTGACAGACGGAAATCCGGCATCGGCGAGGGCGCGCTTGGTCTCGTTTATCTTGTCAATCCTGATGATTGCACATATTTCCTTCATTGCTTTTCTCCTTGTTACAGGTCAGTTTCCTTTATGCCGGAACTGATTGTGTATGATTCCTCGACAGGCGATACGAAAATCTTTCCGTCGCCGAATGCTCCTTTTGACCCGGTCCTGGCCGCCTTGATGACGGTCTCGACTACGAACTGCCTGTCCTTGTCAGGAACCACCAGGAGCAGGAGCTCCTTTGAAAGCTCGTCATAGGTTATGTCGCCGATCTTTATGCCACGCTGCTTTCCGCGTCCGAAGACATCCATCTTCGTCACCGCAGGGAATCCCGCGTACATCAGCGCCGACATGACATCCATTACTTTTTCCGGTCTCACGATTGCCCTGATCATAATCATTTTCATTTCTCCTTTATATGTTTTTCTTTGAATCCATATGTGCAGCTTGGCTGCTTATGCAGATCCGGCCTGTGGCCGGAGATGCATCAGTTCAAAAATCCGTATTCGAGGAGGAGCTTTTCCAGTTCCTCCATCTTCAGCGGTTTCGGTATCACAAGCTTTTTGTTTGAATCTATCGCCCTGGCGAGCTTCCTGTACTCCTCAGCCTGAGGAACCGCTCCATTCCATTCGATCACCGTCTTGCGGTTGATCTCCGCCCTCTGCACGTCGTTGTCGCGTGGGACGAAATGTATGAGCTGCGTACCGAGCTTGTCGGCCAGCGCGAGTACAAGTTCCAGTTCGTTGTCAACCTTCCTGCTGTTGCAGATGAGGCCTCCGAGACGGACGGTTCCGGCTTCGGCGAACTTTACTATGCCCTTGCAAATGTTGTTGGCTGCATACATCGCCATCATCTCGCCTGAGACGACTATGTATATCTCATCGGCCTTCCCGTCGCGGATGGGCATTGCAAAACCTCCGCACACGACATCGCCGAGCACGTCATAGAACACATAGTCGAGTTTCTCGTCCTCGGCATATGCACCGAGCTGCTCAAGCATGTTGATCGAGGTGATGATGCCGCGCCCCGCGCATCCGACTCCTGGTTCAGGTCCGCCGGATTCAACGCAGAGGGTATGGCAGAAGCCGCCCCGGCGGATCTCTTCGAGCTCAATGTCTTCGCCATCGTCCCTGAGTGTGTCGAGCACCGTCCTCTGGGCCAGGCCTCCGAGCAGCAGGCGGGTGGAGTCGGCCTTGGGATCGCATCCGACGACCATTACCTTCTTGCCCATCTCGGCGAGCGCGGCCACGGTATTCTGAGTAGTGGTGGACTTTCCGATTCCGCCTTTTCCATAAATTGCAACTTTTCTCATTTTCATTTCCTCTTTTTACTTTTCGTTCGATGGTTCAGAAACTGGGCAGGCCTTTAGCAACGGCCGTGCCAAGCGGTTCTGAAAGGAGTGCCGGAAACTCGAATAGCCGTGTTGCAACAATAATATGGATAAGGAGATATAGATAAGACAGTTTTTATGGAAGTCGGTTGCCAGGTAAAAATAATGACGATTAATTTCAACCGTTTGGAAGTATTTATTTCTTGGATCCCACCGTTTGGTAGGAATAGGACTGCCTACATCATGCAGCTCGTTTTGTTGATCCTGAGATGATTTTAAAGTTGCCTCTTTTGAAGTGATTGATTAAGTTGGAGTGCGCTGCCAGAGGAGCCTGTCAGATTTAGAAATGAGCATGACTGCAGATGGTTTTGCTTGTATTAGCGCATGTTTGCGCGTTATTTCTGGTTTCAGGTTACGTTAAGCAGGTACGTGCTTCCCGTGTCCGCCATAGCTTCTTTGCGACGGCGGTAACATATGAAATTTGTCTAAAAAGTAGCACAGACATTCCTGTCTGTGGGCTCAAATTAGATTTTTCGTCACAGACAGGAATGTCTGTGCTACCTCCTTTTCGAGCGGGCTGTAGATAATATCAATAGAATTTTCTAAAGCGTACCCACTAAAATCGCAGAATTGAAAGATGTTTCTGAAATCACAAAAGACATGTCTTGAATTAAAATATCATATCAATCAACTGTGCAACATGTTATGATATCACATTGCTCCAGTGGCACAGGAACTGCTGAATATTATTATCTTAAAGGTTGACGATGTCAAAGAACCATATCGGATGCATTATCGGGATAGCAGTCCAATCGGACGTTGAACGGATGGTTTCGCTGTTGAAGGACAGGTGGCGGGAATAATCCGTAAAATTACAATAAAGTGACAATAAATGAAAAATAATGCAAAAATGTCGTATGTGTTAAATCCGCTGGAGAATACAAATCTCCAGAGGGAGCTGAAGAAGCTCCAGCTCATGCTGGACATATCCCAGTCGCTCCAGCAGGGGCTTGATCTGAAACAGGCCGTCCTTCCTGTTCTGGAGAAGATGTCGAGCCACATGGGCATGCTCCGTGGTACAATAACGATATTGAACAGGGAGACAGGCCAGGTTGAGATTGACCAGGCGTTCGGGCTTTCAACAGAGGAGAGGTCGAGGGGGCGCTACAGGCTTGGCGAAGGTGTTACCGGGCAGGTCGTGAAGTCCGGAGAGCCCGCCGTTGTCAGGAAAATATCGGAGACGCCTCTATTTCTCGATCGGACCAAGACGCGCTGGCGGGAAATAGAGAAGCACTGCAAGTGCAAGGACATCTCCTTCATCTGCGTGCCGATCAAGATAGGCAATGAAGCCATAGGCGCCCTGAGCGCCGACCGTCTTTTTGACGAATCAGTATCGCTGGAGGAGGATGTCCAGATTCTTACGATAGTTGCTTCGCTCGTAGCGCAGGCGGTGAAGCTCCGGAGGGAGGCGAGGGAGCGGGAGAATGCCCTGCGCGAAGAGAAGGACCGGCTCAGCGGAGAGCTTCTGCGGCAGTTCAAACCGACGAGGATCATCGGCAATTCGAGCGCGATGCGGCAGATATGCGCATTGGTCGCGCAGGTCGCACCCAGCAATGCGACAGTGCTGATTACCGGTGAAAGCGGAGTCGGGAAGGAGCTTGTCGCCGAAGCCATCCATCTGAACAGCTCACGTTCCGGAAAACCATTCGTCAAGGTAAATCTTGCGGCATTGCCGGAGAACCTGATTGAAAGCGAGCTTTTCGGGCATGAGAAAGGGGCATTTACCGGAGCCATTGCACGGCGTTCCGGAAGATTCGAGATGGCCGAGGGCGGGACCCTGTTCCTGGATGAGATTGGCGAACTCTCCCCGTCGATCCAGGTGAAGCTTCTCAGGGTTCTCCAGGAGAGGGAGTATGAAAGGGTGGGAGGAGGGGAGACGCTGAAGGCCGATGTTCGCGTCATTGCCGCGACAAACCGCAGTCTCGAGGAGATGATCCGGGAAAAGAAGTTTCGTGAAGACCTCTATTACAGGCTGAGCGTTTTTCCGGTGCATGTGCCTCCGCTGCGGGAGAGACGGACGGACATAATGCTGCTCGCCGACTACTTCACCGAGAAGGTTTCAACCAGGCACGGGAAAAAAGTCCTGAGGATTTCCACGCCGGCAATCGAGATGCTGATGAGCTATCATTGGCCGGGAAATGTGAGGGAGCTTGAAAACTGCATAGAGCGGGCGGTGCTCCTGAGCTCCGACGGAGTGATACACGGCCACCAGCTGCCGCCCTCATTGCAGACAGCCGAGTCGAGCGGTACGCTTCCAAATGCCAAACTGCAGGGCGCTTTGGACTCCCTTGAAAGGGAGATGATAAGCGATGCCCTGAAGTCAACACACGGCAATATGGCCAAAGCCGCTGTCATCCTTGGAACTACTGAACGGCTGATCGGCCTGAGGGTGAAGAAATTCGGCATCAACCTGTCCAACTGCAAAGGCGGAATTACAGACTTGCGTAATCCTTAGAGATATCCTTTTCTTGTCTGAAATCTTAAGGCAGAAACCAAAGATCTTCAGAAATGGAGGCTTGTCTGTGTGATTGACAGGGACACGATATAAGTGAAGGATGATGACGGGAAAGAGGTATCTGTCAGGATGATTGGGAAAGATGCTCCGGAATCAAGGTCAAATAAGCGTCTTGAACTGCAGATGAGGCAGCAGGACAAAGAGCAGAAGACAATCCTTGAGTTGGGAGAAAAAGCCAAGGCGCACCTGAAGGAACTCATCGGAAAGAATGAATTTGTATATCTTGAGTTCGATGTGCAGAAATGTGACAATTACGGGCGTGTTCTTGTTTATGTCTACATTCTCGACAAAAACAACCGTTTTGTCATGCTCAATGAACAAATGCTGAAAGATGGCTTCGCCAATCTCTTGACCATCCCCCGAACGTGAAGCATAAAATTAAACATGATTATACAGGGCAGAACTAATCCATTTTTCGGAGTGACATCAATACTCTACAGATTAAGAAAGACTTATCGGTCTTAAAATAAATTGGTTATTTTTTTCTTTAACCTCTTGAAGTTGGCATTAACTGGCATATTATAATATTAAAGAATGCCAGCGATGGAGGTCGAATATGGAACTGATGGCCGTATTATCGAAAACAGAACAGGTGGCCAATTTTCTCAGGGAGGGGATTGGAAGCGACAAGCTGCGCCCAGGCGATAAAATCCAGAGTTCAAGGAATCTGGCTGCGAATTTCTTAACCAGCAAGCAGGTGGTGGAGTCAGCATTTAATATCCT
>MHBI01000030.1 GCA_001804815.1 Lentisphaerae bacterium GWF2_50_93 | reverse complement strand
TGTCAAAGACAATCTCCCGGCAAGATATTGTTAGTGAAGGATAAGTGAAGATTAGTGGTTGGAAAACTCTTCGGCGCTCCCGGTTGCAAGCTTGATTATCTGTTGACCTTCGGGGAAAGCCTGATGAAAGACGGGATAACAAGACTCATCAATGGTCAGATTCAATTCATGCCTCAGTGACTTTGTGCCTTTGTGCGAGAAAATCTTCAGGGTCAACAAGCACTGGACAGAGAAAGCAGTTCGGAGAAGAATTGATTTTGCCCAAAGCCGATGTATGGTCTGAATCAAATACTGTCCCAAATGACTTTGGGACGGATGATTGGATGCTTGGATTGATGGATGAATGGATTATTGGGTTTGAATTCAAGATAAGGATAAAAGGGAAGGATTGGGAAAGGAATTCCAAAAGAGGCATTTCGGATTTTATGAATGTCGTTCTTTGTGTATATCTCCTTGATTTGCAACAATCCATTAATCCAGCAATCCAATAATCCATGGGATGGCAGGGATTTGATTATATATTTATTTAAGGAGCATGTTATAATGGGTGCAATCAATGTGAAGGCTGCGGGAAGCTGCAAGTGGGACGAGGTGTCGCTGGGCGAGATAATGATAAGGCTCGATCCGGGCGACGGAAGGATACATGCTGCACGCAAGTTCGAGGTCTGGGAAGGCGGAGGCGAATACAATGTGGCCCGCGGACTTCGCAGATGCTTCGGACTTAAAACAGCTGTTGTCACTGCAATAGTCGACAATCCCGTCGGCCGTCTCCTTGAAGACCTGATCCTCCAGGGAGGAGTCGACATGAGCCACGTGAAATGGGTGCCCTTCGACGGTGTCGGCAAGGCATCCAGGAACGGTCTTAACTTCACGGAAAAGGGTTTTGGCGCACGCGGAGCCGTAGGTTGCAGCGACCGCGGACACACGGCTGTCAGCCAGCTGAAGCGAGGCGACATCAACTGGAAGAAGATCTTCAAGGACGAAGGTGCCCGCTGGTTCCATTGCGGAGGGATATTCGCGGCGCTTGGCGAAGGCACGCCGGAAGTCGCGATCGAGGCGATGGAATGCGCTAAGGAGAATGGCACGATCATCAGCTACGACCTGAACTACCGTCCGAGCCTCTGGAAATCAGTTGGAGGGACAACGCGGGCGATGGAAGTGAACCGCACGATCGCGAAATATGTGGATGTGATGATCGGCAACGAGGAGGATTTCACGGCGGCTCTTGGATTCAAGGTCGAAGGTCTTGATGAGAAATGCTCCGAGCTTGATCCTGCTAATTTCAAGAAGATGATCAACCAGGCTGTGAAGGAGTTCCCGAACTTCAAGGCGGTGGCGACGACGCTGCGTTCAGTCCACAGCGCGACCTCGAATGACTGGGGTGCGATCCTCTACGCGCACGGACAGTTCTATGAGTCGGTCCTGCGTGAGAAGCTTGAGATATTCGACCGTGTCGGAGGAGGGGACTCCTTCGCTTCAGGTCTTGCCTATGGATTCCTGTCCGGACTTTCCCCGCAGGAATGCGTGGAATACGGCGCGGCGCACGGCGCGCTAGCGATGACGACTCCCGGCGACACGTCGATGGCGACGCTCAGTGAGGTGAAATCGCTGGTCAAGGGGGGTGGAGCCAGGGTGCAGAGGTAGGATTTTAACCACGAAACATACGAATGACACGAAAAATCTATTATTGGATCTTTGTGTTTTTTAGGAGCGCTGGCGTCTCGCCGGCAGCATTGTGTTTTAAAATAATGTAGCACAGGCATCTTGCCTGTGGAAAACGAATTAAGACACAGGCGAGACGCCTGTGCTACATTGTCCCGAGAGCAAATGCCTCGGGACTCGGGACGCTCCTTAATTCTCCAGCAGCTTTTGGGCGAATTTGCGGACAGGTCCTCTCTCGTCATTGAGATATTTCTCAATGAGCTTCCTGTCGGGAGACCCGAGTTTTGCGAGATTCGCAGCAGCCGTGAGTTCGATCTTCCACAATGCGTTCTCCTTTACGGCCGGGATGCTTCCACCGCTCTTCTTGAAGATCTGTTCTGCGGGGAGGTCCCTGCGTGACAGCATCTTCCTTATTGCCGACGCCGACTTCCTGTTTCCGATGTTGCCGAGGGCGTTCAACGCAAGAACGAGCGCCGGCTGGTCGGAAGTCCTGTCCAGCAGAATATCCTCAAGGATGGGGACGGCGTCCGCGCGCCTGTTCCAGCCGAGTACGGCGATTGCAGGCTTCCAGAACTGGGTGCTTCTCTCGCCGTCAGCCTTGATGTCGGATCTCTCCTTGATGCATGCCAGGAGCTTTTCCAATGCCTCCTTCTTTCCGGCCGTGCCCAGCAGGATCGCGGACATGGTGCTGGCTTTCGCGTCTCCGGAGTTCATGCGCTCCATGAGGCTCTTTTCATCCGTAGCACACCTGGCGATCCATTTTACGCTTCCTGAATCCTTGTCGCCGATACGGAGCTGGCTATGGGTTGCCGAGAAAAGATTTTCCGGCTTCCAGGAGTCTGTATGATATCCCTTGCCGGAATCCAGCAGGGCGCCGGACTTGAAGAGTTTTTCCTGGAGCTTCTTCACGTCTATGTTTCTTGGCGGCTTTCCTGACTTCGAGGCCATCGCCGCGGCAATTCCGGCGGCCTCGCCGACCCTCTGCAGGTCCCTCTGCATCCTGAGCTGGTTGTGTCCGTCGAAATCCACGGAAAGGGCGCGGCAGGCTATCAGCAGCCCTTCTATTCCGGCGGGGAGTATCGCCCTGTACGGGATCTCGCTGCCGATCAGCTCCCTCCAGTTTCCAAGGCCCCAGCACCAGATCATCGTCTGCGGGCTTTCATTCTCATAGTCGACCGCATGGTTGTCGTAGTTGGCGTACGTGTATCCTATCACGTCGGGATATTCCCTGCATACGATCTGGTCGGCGAAGGTTATGGTGCAGTCGCCTTTTATGAGACGGCTGTTCCTGAGCCCGATCTGCTCGGCAAGGGTGGTAAGGCGTGAAGGATCGTCGAACTTCTCCCTCCAGTAGAGTTTCAGCCCGGCAATCCTGGCCCTGGTGAGATCGCGTGGATCCGTGGGATCGCAGTAGCCGGCGTCGAAGTTGTTGTGCCCGATTGCAAGGTTGCCCTTGTCATCCTTCCTGATTGATGATGATGACTGCGTATAGGCGTGCGGCATCCCGTCTGATACGCGGCCGAAGATGAAGTCCGCGCCCGCCATGGCGGCAAGGTCGGCATCGCCGGTCGAATCGATGAATACGTCGGCTGCGACGTTCGCGCATCCTGTCGGACCAGCGATCACCGCTGATTTGATCCTGCGTGAAGGCTTTGCACCACGCTTCGTCGGCAGCAGGCTCTTCACGGGCTCGGTCTCCACACCGCAGGCTGTGCTCTCGAAAATCATTTCAGCACCGGCCTCGATAAGCATCTCCTGCAGCACGATCTTTTTAATGTCAGGATGGAAGGCGTTCTTCCATATGGCGCTGGTGCCGAGGAAGAGGCTGCTCATTTTCTCGATGCGGGCGTCAATCTCATCCTGTATTCCGCCTTTCACGCCATAATAGAATGAATTGATGGCTCCGCCGGTGGCGGCCCCGCCGAGACAGCAGGAGGATTCAACGAGAAGAGTCTTTGCGCCTTCGCGGGCGGACGTGAGCGCCGCCACCGCGCCAGCAGTTCCTCCGCCGCATACGACGACGTCTTTCCGCATCGAAGGAGAGGCGATTACGCTGGATACGGGAATGTCGTCGATCTTCGGGAGCTTTGCCTTGAGATCAGTTTCATTTATTAGGAGCTTTGCGGCTTTTTCCCCCGAAAGGATAAGTTCTGGGACCAGTCCGTCGCGGTTCTCCAGGCTGAACTTCTCCGCTGAAGCAATGCCGGTTGAAAAGATGCCGGAACTGCTTTCAGGGACTTTCACTTTGCCTTTGCCGAAGCCGGAAAGCTGAAGCTCGGATATGGCCGCATGGGACATCAGCGCGTTCTTCAGCTGGGGGAACTCCTTCCTGGCGGTTTCGAGGATTTTAGGGATCATAAGACGCGCATGCTGCGGCTTGTCGCTGTTTGAGAGGAATTCGAACGAGCACTCGCCGTCCCATACGCTGTTTCTGATCATGATCCGGCTCTTTCCGCATGTGAACTTGCCGGGAAGAGAATCCCTGTTTTCAATTCCATTCATGAAAATGGAGTAGATGCGCGAGACCTTGACTGGCTCGGGAACTTCAACACCCGCGTATTTGAAGAGGAGGCTGTTTCCGGTGGCGTCGACAAGCGCCCTGGCCTGGACAGGGAACTGTCCGGACTTCCCTGACACGACTATTCCAAGAGTCTTCTCCCCGTCACTGATAATTCCCGTAGGCTGGCAGTAAAGGAGGATGTCAAAGTTGCCTTCTGCCATTTTCAGCAGGCAGAGCTCCGCGACAACGGCATCTATGCGGTTACCCTTTTTCCCTCCGGCTTTTTCAATCCTTGCGCAGAGTTCGTCGGCCAGGGTGGAAATGCCGGATGCAATATTGAGACTGTATGAGCGGGTGATTTCCCCGCCGATTGAAGGGGAGGGTTCCAGCACGAGGACCTTCAGCTTCTTCCTGGAAAGCGCGAAGGCCGCACCGAGTCCTGCAAAACCGCCGCCGCACACTACAACGTCATAAGCCGGAAAATCTGTTTTCATATATACCTTTCATAATAAATATTTTTTCAATAAGCTCAATAGAGCTTGGATAAAATATTTATAAAGTGTATTATCCAGCAGTTATTATGTATAAATACCTGAAAACTGGAAAGAATAGCCTGATAAAAAGAGGCAGGATATCTTAAAAGTATGTCGGGTTTTAACCCGACGTTTGGTTGGCGGTTTGAAAACCGCCCTACTTATGAGGCAAAATTCCAATCTTAAAGGTTATGGATCATGGGCAAGCTGGCTGAAATCATCACGTCCTTCGAGAGGAAATTCTCCTGCCATGTCTGCTTCCACGACTATGAGGGGAAGATACGCGGACATAACGCTTCGCTGCCCGGCATGCACATAAACCCCTTCTGCGACCTTGTGAAGAAAAACAAGAAGATGGCACGCTTCTGCGTGGATCTGGAGTCGCGGGATATCCGTTCTAAGCTCACTATTTCGAGAGAACCAATATTCAAGATCTGCCACATGGGCGTGCTTGAGGCGGCATTTCCCCTGTTTTCAGGCTCGCGGGTCTCGGCCACCATGTTCGTCGGTCCGTTCCAGTATGGAAAAATACCATCGAAGGACATTAAATCCATAATGAGGCAGGAGCCAGATTCGCCTCTTTCAAAGGAAGCCGCAGAACTGAAGAGGAACCTTCCTGTGCTGTGCTCGGACGAATTCCAGGACCTGCTGAATCTTGGAGGTCTTCTTGCGCGCCACATCGAGGCTGAACTTGTTTCAGCCAGGATGGATCTTGCCGAGACTGACCCAGTGAAGAAGATACCGTATTTCATAGACCGTGAGTTCCGGCACAAGCTCAAGATATCAGATCTTGCCTCGTTCCTGGGACTCAGCGAATCGCGCGTCTGCCAGATATTGCGGAAGGAGTTCGATAAGAGCTTCGTCGGACTGCTCACCGAGAGGCGTGTCGAACATGCACGGCATCTCCTGAAAGAGTCCTACCTGAAGACATCGACTGTGGCGGCAGAATGCGGTTTCAGGGATCCGGCATATTTCTTCAGGATATTCCGGAAGCTGAACGATGGCAGGACTCCCGGAGATTACCGCAGGGAAGTCCAGGCTTCCTTCGATCTTGCCTACCTCCGCAAAAGACTGAATGCATAAATAAATGCAGGACATCTGTTCGGATGTCCTGCATTTATTTATTACTTGAAGAAATCGTGAAGCCTATTTGATGTTGGCGGCGCACTTCATGAGTGAGGCGGCGGGATTGGCGGCTTCGCCTTCGTACTCGATCGTCAGCGGTCCGCTGAAATTCTTTCCCTTCAGGAAGTCCAGGAGCGCCTTCAGTTCCAGCACTCCTGTTCCGAGGACGACGTCTTCAGGGTTTCCCTTCTTGTCGAAAATGAAATCCTTGAGATGCATTCCGTAGAGCCTCTCATAGAAGTCCGTCGCGAGCTTCAGAGGATCCTGTCCGGCGTCGAGGGCCCAGGCGGTGTCGAGGCAGAGTCCGATCCTTTTGCTGCTTATGCCGAATACATAGTCCAGCGCCTGGCGCGAACCGAGCCAGTGACCGCCGCCGTGGTTGTGGATGCCGAGGTTCATCCGGTATTTGTCGGCGAGTTCGGAGGTCTTCTTCAGGGCCTCGACATGCCCTTCGATCGGGAAGTCCGCGGCGATGTATTCGCAGCCGGCCTCTTTCGCGAACTTGAATGTCATCTCCTCTTCCGGTGCGCCCTTGAAACGTTCGACTCCGATGCTCGAGATCCTGATGCCCGCATCCTTCAGCTGCTTGATCACCTTGACCGACTCGGCATTCTTGAAATCCGCATGTATTCCGCACAGCTCGACATTCTTGAACTTGCACTCGTTGAGCTTCCCGATCAGCTTGTCCAACGGCTTGAATTCACGGAAACACCAGCTCTGCACGCCAATCTTGTTCATGATACAAAACTCCTTTTATCTGGATTGTTGGATTAATGGATGTTTGGATGATTGGGTTGGAATGAAAATCAATTGTTGACGCATCCATCCAGCAATCCACCCATCCATTCATCCGCTTTAATTGTTCTTACTTGCTCCAGTCGAACACTACGCCGATATATTCGTCCTTCCTGTTCCTGAGTCCGTCATAGACTTTAGCGCAATCCGCAGGAGATGCAACTTCAGATATCAGTTCATTGACCTTGAGCTTTCCCTGTCCGATCAGCTGGAGGATGTTTGAGATGTTGCGTTCGATGGAATGCCTGTTGACGCCGCTCGGATCCGCTTTCACGGGATAACGCCACTCGTGCGCGCCCTTGAAGGTGATGCAGCCGTTGCTGGCGATATGTATCCTGTTGAGGAATGCGGTAAGATCCGTCTTGTGTTCGCCGCGCGGACTTCCGAGAAGAATGACTTCCCCCAGGCTTGCTGCGATGTCCGAAGCCTTTTCGGCGACGGCGGTGACGCCGGTCGATTCGACGACGGTCCTGCACATTTCACCGCAGGTTAGTTCTTTTATTTTCGCCTTTATATCGGCGTCTGACTTGATCGCATGGAGGATGCCGCATTTCTTGGCGAGCGCGAGACGCTTTTCCGAGACGTCGATTCCGATGACGTTGCATCCGGCGAGCGTGAAGAGCTGCGCGGCGAGATTGCCGACTAATCCGAGGCCGTAGACGGCGACCCAGTCACCGAGTACAGCGTCTGAGACCCTGAGAGAGGTTATTGAGACCCCTGCGATCCTCGCCATTACCGCCAGCTTGCCGTCGATGCCTTCAGGAACCGGCACTGCCATCACGGAAGTTTTGTTGTATGACTGGTGTTTCGTGTAGGAGAAGACGCGGTCGCCCTCATTGAGTCCCTTCACATTCTTCCCTGTTGAAATTATTTTGCCGACTCCGCCGTATCCCGGAACATATGGAAGCTTCGCCCAGGATTCGCCTCCGGAGAGGATTGCGAGCTCGGTGCCTGCGCTGACTATGCTGTAGTCGGTTTTGATCACGATGTCGCTCTCTCCGGCCGCCGCGTCAAATTCATAGTCCTTCAGTTCGACTTCCCACGGCTTAGTGAACAATACCTGTCTGCCCTTCATATGAATCTCCTTTGCTTGTTTTTAACTTTACCGTTTAGAAATTTGAATCAACTCCACAGGCAAGACGCCTGTGCTACATTGAATTCGTTTTCTGGAGATGAATTTACATTGGAGCGCAAGGGGTTTCTTTGGATGCTTTTTCTATTATTTGTCCAAATTTAAGATTAAGCAGGTGTTTTATTAGGTTTCCCTTTTATTTTATTTCACGCACATGGCTATATGTTAATCATGTGTTATTTCTTTGGGTGAATTTTATATTGTCTATCAATTAATTTTAATATTATGAAGACCATTCCGATAATAAAAAGGGTTGGCGTCAATTCCGGAACCGGGATTGCCGGCACCTTCCTGGACGAGGAGTTCGTCTTCCATTATATCGCCGGAGGGAGATGGAATTTCAGGATGGAGGACCGGATGTACCGTATCGCGCCCGGAAACATCATACTGCTGCCGCCGTTCATGCTGCACGTGGTGCGTCCTGTGGACCGCAGGAATCTTGTGCAGTATGTCATACATTTCGAACTGCTGGAGGGACTGAGCGATTTGCAGAAGCTGCCGATGGTGGTGTCGATCCCGTTGAACGAGCAGAAGCGGATCGCAGGGTTGTTCAGCCAGGTGAAGCGGGAATGGAGAAGCCCTGAGCCGGGGAGCGATCTGATATCCGCGGGGATACTGACGCAGTTTCTGGGGATTTACCGAAGGTACAGCGACGATGTCCCGCCTTCAAATCCTGTCAACTCCTCCGGGTGGCAGAACATTGAACGGGGTATAAAGTTCATCCATGCCAACTATCAGAGGCCGGGGCTGACGATAGGGGAGGTAAGCCGGAACGCGGGACAGTCCATGCCATATTTCTGCAAGCTCTTCAAGGATTACATAGGCATGCCTCCGCTTCTCTATCTGAACAACTACCGTATAAGCTTCGCGAAGGAGCTGATGATAAATACGGCTTCGAACCTCAGCGAGATCGCGGAGAAGACAGGCTTTTCCAGCATATATACGTTCAGCAAGGTGTTCAAGAAGATATCGGGCGAATGCCCTTCGGGCTGGCTGGAGAAGGCGATGCGATAATTAATCCGAAGGATGAATGGATGAGAAGAGCAAACTAAAGTTTGAACTCCAACATTTGTCGGTGTGCTGAGGTTGGAGTCCAAGCTTTAGCTTGTGTATTCATGATGGCAGAAGTGCATAATTTAGCGACATTCTACTCAGATCCAACCATCCAGCAATCCATTAATCCAATCATCCATGGAATTACTTGGCGGCGTCCTGGGATGCCTTTGAAAATTCCGGGAGAGCGGAATATTTAGCCGTGAGCTCCCTGATTTCCTGCTTTGCGGAATCCGATTTCTCGCTGTTCAGGAATTTGAGCTTGCCCTTGAGATATGCATAGGCGATGTCCGAGACTTCGGACTTCCAGTCTTCGGGGGCAATCTCCCTGGCTTCAGCATATTCGCCGCAGTTGAGGAAATAGAAGAAGAGGGCTTCCTGGTCTCCGATCTTCCTGGCGACGAGCTTGAACTGTCTCAGGGGAAGATTGATGATGGGCATCTTTGTATCGGTTCCGGAACTTGTCCTGATGGAGGCGATGCCGTCCTTGACGGTTCCTATTTTTCCGAGGGAACCGCCTTTGTACTCGATCTGCATGCCTGCAAGCTTTTCGGTGTTCGCGAGAGATTCCCAGAAACTGGATCCCTTGAGCGCGCCGGTCCGCATTTTCAAGGCCCAGTCAGCGAATGTCTTCGCTTCGGGCTTCATGAATTCCGGAGCAGACTTCTCCTCTTCCAGCGCCGAATCATATACTTTTGCGGAATCCGCAAAGTTGCGCTTTACGCTCTGGGAGGCGTAACGGTAGCGGAGGTTGTCCTTCTGTTTTTCAAGATCCTGCTTGTAGTCGTCCAGTCGTTTCTTCTGGGACTCAGCCTTCTCCCTGTCAACCCTTGCAAGCTCCTCTTTCCTGGCCTCCTCGCGCCTTTTCTTTTCCTCGTCATCCAGCTTCAGCTTGTCCGCTTCCTCCCTCTTCTTGAGCTCTTCCATATGCCTGCTCCTCAGTTCCTTCCTGGCAGGGGCGAGGCGCTTTTCATCCAGCGGCACGTATATCTTCAGGATGTCGGCGAGGGCCTTCTCGTCGCACTTGAAGGCAGGTGAAGGATGCTGAGCCAGGAACTCGTCGCACTTGAACAGGACGTCGGCTTCCGACTGGGGATTCTTGACGGCGAAGTCAAGCAGCTTGTCGGCATTTTCAGTATATGCAGTCTTTGTCGGTTCAGCAGCCGTTGCCTGTTTGGGGACCGCCCCTTTGTCTGGAACAGCAGGCGTTGCACCACCGGCGGGAACAGTATGTGCCCCAGCAGTTTTCGGAACGTCTTTCTTGGGGGGTTCCTTCATCTTGAAGATCGTGTAGCCTACGGCGAAGAGGGCGGCAAGCACGCAGGCGCTTACAGCCGCCACGACCTGGTACATCGCCTTCTTTTCCTTCATCCTCCTCATGTCCGAGGTGCTTAGAGTGCCGCTTTTCGTGCTCTTTGGAAAGGACGACGAGGATGTGTCGATGCCGGAACTTGAAGTTGATACCCTGCCGGTATTGGTGGTGATTGCCTGGAAGGCCCCTGTCTTCGACGCCTTGGCGGTGTTGATGATGATTGTCTTGCCCGTGGCCTTCCTTACTGCGAACGATCCGGTGGATTTCCCGTCAGTGAGTGATTTGCCCCTCCTGGCGAGACGTATGTCCTCGACAAGCTCTTCCGGCAGCTGATATCTGTCGCCGGGGCTTTTCTCCATCATTTTTATGATGATCCTGCTTATGGAATCGGGAATCTGCGGGTTGACAAGTTTTGGCGACCTGAGAGGCTCTTCGAGATGTTTCCTTGCAATTTCCGTTGCGCTTTTTCCGGTGAAGGGGAACTGTCCTGTGATGATATGGTAGAATGTCGCACCCAGGCTGTATATGTCGCTTCTGCAGTCCATAGGGGAGCCGGTAAGATGTTCGGGGCTGATATACTGGGGTGTTCCCATCACTTCGTCTTCGCTGGAGTCGTCAATTTCTCCGGCGACGCGTGCAAGACCGAGGTCTGCGAGTTTCGCACGGCCGTTCTTCGTTATCATTATATTGTCGGGTTTGATATCCCGGTGTATGAGTCGCTGCTCCTTCCAGGCATAGTCCAGGGATTCGGTGATCTGCTGGATTATGGTGATCGCCGGATCCAGTGGTACGACGCCTTCGCGTTTGAGGACGGCCTTCATGGTCTCGCCGTCGATATGCTCCATGGCGAAGAAATATATTCCGTTGTCCTCGCCGACGGCGTAGGCCTGCACGATGTGCGGGTGGTTCAGTTTTGCGGCGGCGCGCGCCTCCTTGATGAAGCCGGCCACGAACTCAGAGTTGTTGGCGTATTTCTTGGACAGTATCTTGAGGGCCGCCCTGCGGTCGAGGGACATCTGGTGGGTCAGATAGACGACACCCATCCCGCCTCTTCCGATCTCTTCGAGTATGAGGAAGTCGTTTCCTACGACTACCCCGGTCGAGACCAGAGAAGCTGGTGCAATAGTTACTTCCCCGCATTTCGGACATCCTACATCTATTCCGCAATCCGAGTTGTCAACTTCCAGTACATTTCTGCAAAATGGGCATTGAAACTTCATAAAAAATAGAGAAAACAAGCTGAAAAAGTTCAAAAATCTTTAAATAAGTACAAAAAATCTAAAATAATATATATGGATTATTATTTGTATGCCAGTAGGGAACCTCTAAAATGTCATATTTGGTGCTCTTTGGAAGACTTTCGGAAACCCGGACTTGTTAATTTATAGGGATTCCCTCATCAACAATGTCAAATTGCGGCCAGGCTTGCGCAATCACTTTTCTTGAATTTGATCCTCTGTTTTTTTTAAGTTTGAACTTTAAATGATATATTTGGAAGTTGGAACTTGGATTTCGCCATGTAATCTGTAAGTGCGGTAAGCTGCCTTTGGCGGCCTGCATCCGGCAAACCTCCGGATATGCCGGCGGCACATGGCTGCCGCAATAAACAGGGAGTTATGAACTTGAATCAACGTCCGGCCAGACCGTCTCTTCTTCTGGCGCTGCTTTTGGCGCTGTCCTTCATCTCCAGCGACGTTTCCGCCGTCAGGACGGTTGAAATAAGCGACAGGATGAAGTTCTATCCGCCCAGGCTGGACCAGAGATATGAAAAACTGCAGGTTTTCCTCAAGGCTGCCGACGGCATTACGTATTCAATAGCGTCACTTAAGCCTGCGGACAGGACAATGCCATGCTCGGTGGTGATAAGCCAGGATGACATCAAAGGCGGATTTGAAATCAGTTCCACCGGCGACACGCTCAGCATCATGATTGCCGAAGACTCCGCGGCGATTGAGAGGAAGCCGGAGCTGCAGTCGGCCATCATATCCTCTCTTCTTCTGGGCAGGTTCGGAATGAAGCCCGGGGGATATGCGAAACTTCCCGGTTGGATGGTCGCGGCCATCCTATACAAGATTGAACGGAGGAGGAGCTCCCTCTTCCTGCAGGGGGTCGTGACGTATCCCGGCGTCAGGGCGCTATGCATTTCGGGTTCCGACCCGGATTTGTGGAACATTGTCAACTGTCCGCTTAAACCCGGCGACGGACCATCGTACAGGCTGTATGCAGAAACCTGTTCGCTCCTGATGGAGGCGATCATGAAGTTTCCCGGGAACGGCAAGGAGATGTTCATCACGCTGTTGAAATCTGCCCTGAACGACGAGAAGCAGGATGATGCATTGAGGGATGTCCTCTCCGAGAATATCAAAAGGGGCGGGATGGACTTCCTTTTTTCTCCTGAGAACGAAACTCCCGTCGATAAGGCCGGAGCCTGGTTCAGGATGGCCGCGAGGAACGGTTCGGTGAGTATCTTCTATCCTGGAACTTCGGATTTCGCCGTGAACAGGCTTGAGGCAATTGAGACATTGGGCTATACTGTCAATGACACGGAGGACAAGCTTCCTTCAAGGAAGAAGGACGGCAAAGATTTGATCAGGACGTGCAGGATAGGCGAGATTGGAAGGAAGTGGCCCGAGATCAGGAATCCGGATAAGCTCGTCATCCGCTGCCAGAAGAATTTCAGCGATCTGTCAAACCAGCTTCCGTCGCTGTTCCAGGATGAGATGAACAGCTTCATTGTAGCCCTTAAAAAGCTGAAGGACGGCGAGCGGGAAGGCTTTGAGGACGCCTATGCCAGGCTGAGGAAGAATTTCGAGAAGGAGGTGGCGAGTCTCAGGGAGCTCGAGAATTTCATTGACGAGGGGGAGAAGAGCTTCATTCCGTTCGCGACAAGGCATGCAAGCGAACTGAGATATCTTGAGGAGACGGGAAGTTTCACCGGTACTTTCTGGTCCGCGCTGGACGCGGAGATGGACAAGCTGTGAAATTCATTGCAATGTTAATATGTGAAAGAATACGATAAAGGTGTTTAAAATGCTGAGCAGGCAGAACATTCTCCTGATTGCGGGGTTCGCGGTTCTTTTCGTGATCCTTTCAATCACCGCGGTCAGGAGTTTTTCAAGGAAGGTGGTCTCGGACTTCTACCACCCGTATTTCACCCTATCCTCGAAGGTATCGGATGCTGTCGCCTCGGAAAAGATGATGCTTGAAAGCAAAGGCCGGCTCGCAGGCATGGTTCTGGACCTCCAGGAGAAGAACGAGATACTGTCGGCGAAGATGAAGATAATGAACAACCTGAGGGAGGAAAATACCAAGCTCAGGGAACTTGTCGGAATCGGCAAAATCCCGTATTTCACCTGCCTGAAGGCTGAAATAATAAGGCGGGATCCGGCCAGATGGTATGAAAAGCTCATAATCGACAAAGGCGAGGCCGACGGGATACGCGAGGGCAGTTCTGTGATTTCGAGGATTCCGGGAAGCGGCGGAAGCGCCACATCCTTCGCAGTAGTCGGCCGCGTGAAGTCCGTTTCAAGGCATGAGGCGGTCGTGAGCACGATACTCAGCGACGACTGCGCCCTGAGCGTCCTGGTTTCCGGAAGCAAGGCGCATGGAATAGCCGGCTCCGGAAAGAAAGTCGACAGGAACTTCATCGTGAAGATAAAATTCCTGCCGAAGGATGTGACGTATGCGCCAGGGGAGTTCATCTATACTTCAGGCTTGAGCGGCGTCACGCCTTCCTCCCTCCTGATCGGCAAGCTCGCAGAGGGCAGGGAAGGGCAGGCTGTAAAGATAAAGGACAATCTCTACGCGGAGGCGTGGATGGAGCCTTCGGCGAATTTCGACAACCTCCATTTCCTCCTCATACTGGTGCCTGAGAAATGATAACTGCATGCTACATATTCCTGGTTCTCTTCATGTCAGTCATGCTTGAGGTGATGCTGGGCTCGGCCAGCGTGATAATACCGCTGACGGGAATGTCACTGTTCTATTTGTCAATGGTCCACGGCTGGAGGGTGGGCCTGTTCCTGGGTTTCTTTTCCGGAATCGTGGTCGACATGCTCTTCAGCAGGGAGATCCCGGTATCGGCCCTGAGCTTCATGGCGGTATCCGGGGTCACGGCGTTCTGGCTCCTCAAGGGCGAGACGAAGGACGTCCTGCTCCACGCTGTTCCAGGAGTATTGACCGCGCTTGTCACCGTGCTGCCTTTGATCCTGGTCTATTGGAAGGACATGATGCTATGCGGAGCTGGAGAAGTTTCAATCCTCCTCCTGATCGCAATGGCTTCAGGCGCCTTCATTCTTCCGTTGCTGATACTCATCCTTGATTTCCTGAGCGAGTGGCTCGGCATGGATCTTTACAGGAACGCCAGGGAAAACATAGAAGAGAGGATATGAAAGCTTGAAAGATGCAATTGTAAAAGCCCTGCTCAGGATATTGATAATCGGCGGCTGCTTCTCCCTTCTCTATCTTGTGATAGTCATCAAGCTCTGGGACGAGCAGATAAGGATGGGGGAGGAGCACAGGGACAAGGTCTCCAAGCAGTCGATCCGCAGGATCAGGCTGCCCGCGATCAGGGGCAGCATACTGAGTTCGGACATGCATATGCTCGCGGACAACATTCCAAGCTACGACATTGTCTTCCATCCCGCTGAAATGCGCCAGCCAGGCAGGCAGAAGAAGACCGTCAACCACATTTTCGCCTGCGCCTACAGCATAGGCGTTTCGATCGGCAGGAAATCAAATCTGACGACGGAAGGGATCCTCCAGCATATAAACATGAGGCCGGCCCTTCCCATAACCGTCTTCAAGGATCTTACCGACGTCGAACTCGCCAACGCAGTCGAATCGGGGGCCGATATACAGGGCATGGAAATCAAGACCATCCCGAAACGCTTCTATCCGGGAGAAAAGACCGCATGCCATGTCCTGGGATATGTCGGACTCGAGGATCCGGGAACCGCCGCCGACAGGACCGACTATTCATATTATCTTCCGGACTGGACCGGAAGGGACGGAGTCGAGAAAGTCTATGACAAGGCCATAACGTGCGGGCCAATTCCGCTCCGCGGCCTGCGCGGAATTCCCGGAAGCGAGGTGGTCAGGATCAACAACATGGGTTTTGTATTCGAGACAATAGGAACACCGGTCCCTCCCCAGAATGGAAACGACATCGTGCTTACGATAAACTGGAAGGCGCAGAGGATCGCAGAGAAGCTGCTTGAGGACAGATACGGCTCATTTGTCCTTTTGGACGCGGGAAGCGGCGCGGTTGTCGCGATGGTTTCAACTCCAGGGTTCGAACCGCAGCGTTTCGTACCCAAAATAAAGAGCGCCGACTGGAAAATGTACATGAATGATCCCGGCAAGCCTCTCATGAACCGTGCAACCTTCGGGGAATACACGCCGGGCTCGATAATAAAACCGGTGATAGCGATGGCCGCGCTTGAGAGCTGGTTCAACCCCCTTGAGAAGATAAACTGCGACGGCTCGCTCCAGATCGGAAACGCCGCGATCCACTGCTGGAGCTGGAAGAACGGCGGACACGGGGATGTCGACATGCTCTATGGAATACAGCAGTCATGCAACGTCTACTTCATGGTGCAGGGCAGGAAGCTGGGGTTTGAAAAGATCAGGGATATGATGGAATCAGCCGGAATTGGACGTAAAACCGGAATCTGCCTCCCTGAACGCGCCGGACAGATCCCGTCCATGGAGGTGAAATACAAATTATATGGCGATAGATGGACTGTATATGACACATGCCTGGTTTCCATAGGGCAGGGGATAATCCTCCTCACTCCGCTGCAGGCGGCAGTATATGTCTCGGCGATCGCGAACGGGGGTTCGGTATTGAAGCCGTACCTCCTGCAGGAAGTGATGGATACGAACGGAAACCAGCTGTACGTGAGGGAGAATCCCGAGGTGATGTCCAGGCTGAACGTCAAACCTGAAAATCTCGATATCATCAGACAGGGAATGTACCTTGTCGTCAACGGGGACAAGGGTACCGCCAAGAAGGCCATCAACGACAAGATTGTCCTGTCGGGGAAAACTGGCACCGCCGAGATCGGTCCGAAGAACGACAGGAAGACGAACACCTGGTTCATGGGGTTCGGAAAACACAATGACAAGACCTATGGTTTCGCCCTGATCGTCCAGGAAGGCATCAGCGGCGGTTCCACCTGTGCCCCGATGGTGAGGCAGTTCTTCCAGACATGGCTTGATTCGCCCGACGAGGGTGACAAGGATCTCAAGCAGGAGGCGGTGGGACCCGGCGAAGCGGAAAATCCCGGATGAAACTTGCACGCCACGCCGTAGGATTTGCTGAGGCGGATACCTGGAAACTCGAAACTGGAGAGGATACTGGACAATACCTGTAATTTTCATCTATAAATCGAAATAATTGGCTTGCATTTATACATCAAGCTGTTGATTTGTTATATCAATGTTACAAAATGACAGGTTAATATGTATATTAGACGGACAGCTGAAAACCGTTTAAATGAAATCCTGTACTCATTGGATAAAGCTTTTTCCAAATAATTCCGAACTCCCGCACTTTCGCACTTCAGAACTTCCCCTTCTTCCTCCACTCCCTTGGGGAGACGCCTTTCTTGGACTTGAACTGCCTGTTGAAGCTTGAGAGGGAGGTGTAGCCGACCCTGCCGGCAATGTCAATCACTGCGTCGGACGTGTTCTCTAGAAGGTTTGCCGCCATGCTGATCCTGAGGTCATGAAGGTATTTCTCCGGTGATTTCCTGACAGCCTTGTGGAAGAGCCTCCTTAAAGTCTCTACGCTGACGTAGGTCCTTTTTGCAATGTCCGTGACGGTGATCTGCTCATGGTAGTGGTGTCCGAGATAGTTCAACGCCGGTGAAATCCTCTCGATAGCGTTCTGGCTGATTTTGATGTTCTGGATAGACGTCCCGGTTGTCCTGTCGCCTGAAGATCTGTCGACCTCGATGAGGAAACGGATCATGAGCGCCTTGAAGGCTGTCTGGTAGTTTTTCTTCCTGCCGTCCATCTCCTCCAGTAGCTTTTCAAACAGTTCGCTGATCAGCGGGTATTTTCTTTTCGAGAAGACATATGGGAATGATCTTCCGCATAACCTGGATGTGGAAAGGACATCTGTTTTTCCACAGGTGTCGGACAGGAAGACAGACGGCTCGAAAAAAATAAAGGACCAGTTGCTCTTGGTTCCGGAGGCGCTGCTTGCGAAATGCGCGGAAACTTCGTTGAAGACTGTCACATCACCCTTTGAGTACGGCAGTATCCTGTCGCCGCAGATGAAAATACCGTTGCCTTCATGGCAGAATCCGATCTCGAGGCAGTCATGCACATGGATTGTCTTGATAGGGGCGTCGGTCTGGTATCTGTTCCGTTCAATGTTGACAGGAAATTCCGCGGGGAGCGTCTTTGTTCTCTTATCGGCAACTATTGGTATGAATGACCGTTTCCGCATAGTCCTCGCATGTTTATGCTGTAAATATAGTCTGATTAACGCAGTTTGACCTGATTAAAATAAAAAAAGTGAAAATGAAATTGCCGCGGATAGGTGGATCCAGGAAATTGTTTGTAGTAGCTCGTGTTCGAGCGTTCTTAATGAAATCTCAAAAGACCAAAGAACGCGCAAACATGCGCTACTACAAACGAAACGCACGCGTAATTGAGTTCATTTCAAAGTCCACTGGTGGTGCCACGTGTTTATCCGTCTTTTGCATGCGACTAGCCCGTAGCTCCTTCTCAATTCGTCATTCGATTGTTCGCCGTTCGTCTGTTCGATTGTTCAGAAGCTCAACTCCCTCTGGAGGACCTGGATCGTCTTTCTCACGAGGTTTCCTGCGACGGAGGAATACTTGCCGAGGCTTGCGATGCCGGTGCGGCCGGCGACCGGCGAGTTGGACGGAAACTCTATTTCGATCTGATAGTAGGCGGATACGGGTACGAACAGGCCGTCCTCGCCGATGAATCCGGGTATGGGTCCGCCGAACACGCATAGAAGTGGAGACGGAGGCAGCGCCGAAGGCAGCGGGTTGATCCCGGTGACACGCCCGGAATATGACGAAAGCTCGTCTCTCAGCGACACGGAAACACGGTCGCCGTTGCGTATATGTTTGACATCGTCCTCGACTGCGAAGGCGACAGCCTTCCTGGAGCCGGGCCGGTAAACTTCGCCGACAATGTCCCCTTTTGCAAGCCATTTTCCATTCTTGAGATGCTGGTCGTAGAGGGAGAATACTCCATCCATCTGGCTGGTCGTTTTCATTTGAGAGGTGCGTCTTTCGACCTCGGCCTGGGCGGTACGGCTGTATTCAAGCGATTCCTTCCGGACATTGATCTGTGGAAGCTGTTCCTTGTCGGTCTGCGCCTGCTCAAGCTGCAGTTTTGCGATTTCTGTATCGAGATTCGCCTCTTCCGTCCTCATCCCCAGTATTGGATCCTTCTGTGTCATGATTAGATCACCCTTGTGAACGGATTCCCCGTCGGCCAGGGGGGTGCCGTCCAGGAATCCGTTCATAGGCGCGTAGATCATGGCGGATTCGACGGGTTTTATCTCGCATGGCAGGTATATCCTCCAGGGCAGGGGTACGATCAGGAGGATGACGATGAACGCTATCCCACCCAGCGAATAGGCAAGCTTGCGACGGTTGAAGCTTTTCCAGTTTTTCACGAAAAATTTCCCTTCATCAAGCATGGGTTTTAATAGCAGCAGCCATACTTCGAGTATGAGGAGTACTATACCAACGGCTTTTGTAAAATTAAAGTATACGATGAGAATAATCGAGGTGTAAAGGAATATGCGGTACAGGAATGAGCATATGCTGTACGCTATCAGGAATATCCTCTTCCAGCCTGTCGACGGATCGGGAGGGACCGCGAGCCCGAAAAGGTACTTCCTCCAGATTCCCCGCACCAGTTCGGTCCCCCTCTTCTGGAGGTTGTCGATGTTCACAAGATCCATCAGCATGTAGTATCCGTCATACCGGATGAACGGATTTCCGTTCACCATCACCGTGTTGATGAGGGTCACTGTGAAAATATAGTAGGCGATCGTGTTGGTCGGGCCCGTGCTGGTGTTGGCCCAGACCAGGGCGGCGAAACCGCCGATGAAAAGCTCGCTTATGATCCCGGCTCCGTCTATCAGGAACCGCCTGCCTCTTTCAGGGATGCGCCATGAATCGGTGATGTCGGTGTAGAACCTCGGGAAGAACACGATGAATGCGACCCCCATCCTCCTGACCCGGCATCCGAAATTACGCGCCGTATAGGCATGGGCGAACTCGTGTATCGCCTTGATCACCACTATCGCAAGCGAATATCGGAGAAGCCCCTGGACTGAGATGGATGCGAGGAAGGCGTCTGCGAACTTGTGGAAGTTGACGACGAGGCAGACATAGCCCACTGCGGCGACAATCTTCAGCGCCATCAGGGTCCAGCGGTTGAAGACGGATCTTACAATGTCCAATGTCCTTACAATGAACCGGTCGGGGGATATCAGCGGTATGCGGAAGAAAAGATACATCGCAAGCACAAGGTGCCAGAACATCTTCTTCTTCATCTCACGTGTGCGCTGTGCCTTGATCTCGGTGGCCTTGTAGACCGGTCTCATGAGGTTGCTCTGCTGGAGGAATGCAAGTATCCTGGAGACTTCCTCCTTGTCGGTCTGGATTCCGGAGTCCTTGAGCTTGCCGATGAAGGATTCGAGCTCCTGGTTCCCGGACATGCAGCCGATTATCCGGTAGTCTTTTTCACCTATCCGGAAATAATTCCCGGAGACAGGATCGAATATGACCCAGGTACGCAGCCCGCTCTCATCGTTTCCGCCCTTGAACAGCTCAAGATCCCCGCGCAGTTCGCCGGTGGTCTGCTGCTGCGGCGGCATGGGCATGGAAACTGGCTGGGGCGGGGAGGCCGGCTGCGGCTTCGAGGACTCATTTGAATTTTTATCGCCGCTGTTATTCATTTCATGAACATCCAATGCTGAATTCAAAAACAATTTGAACGTCCAACATTCAACGTTCAACTTTGAACATCGAATTTTAAATACAAATTCATTCGAGGTTGGAAGTTCGAAGTTGAATGTTCGATGTTCACCCAATCGTCCATTCCCGCATTCATCCAATCATCCATTCTTCTACAGCTGCCTGTACCAGAGCACCATGTGGCGGAACAGGTAGTATCCCAGCGAAACCTTCTTTCCGGAAACCCTCGCGATGCCGCGCATTCCGCAGATGAGGTTCTGCTGCTTGTCGCCGGTAAGCCTGACTCTTATGAGATAGCAGTATTTCTTCGTCTCCGTCAATATCGGCTTCGGACTGATTGAAATGATCTCCCCCTGCAATGTCGATTCCGGCCTGGCATGGAGGTAGAGGGCGACCCTGCAGTCCTGCCCCAGCACCGTCGCATTGCGTTCGTCGAGCGAGATCTCAGCCACCAGGCTTTTTGTCTCCAGTATTTCAAAAAGCTTCTCTCCGGGACGGACAGCCTTTCCTTCCAGCTTGTTCGATTCGCCGATGTCCAGTATGCCGTCTGACTCGGCGCTGACCTTGCTCTTGTCGATATACCATTGGTTCCGTCTGATGTCTATCGACGATTTTTCCTTCTGGAGTTCAAGGAGCTTCACCTGTCCGCGCTTCGCCACTTCCTGGAAGGACTGCCTCTGTATGAGATCGTACTGTGCGGAGGTCTTGTTGAACTCGTTCCTGGCGCTGTTCAGGTTGAAGACGCGTTCTTCAGTGTCGAAGTCGACGATGGCGTCTCCGGCCTTAACGATGTCGCCGCTCTTGAAATGGCAGGCTGCTATCCTTCCGTCAAATGGGGAATAGGCGATGATCTCCTTTTCGGGGACGATCTCAAAATCAGCCGATACTGTCTGCCTGACGCGCACCGCCACCGTCGAGATGAGGAAAAGTACAAGGAGTATGAGCATTATCCGCGATGGACGCAGCCATTCGCGGCGGTCCATGAACCTATTGACCATGGGGGTGCGGTGGCGGTTCAAGATGAAGAAGAGGGATTCGCCGTAGTTCTCCCGCAGGAGTGAAAGTATCGCTGAGGCGACTGAGGCCTGCTCCTTCTGGGCAAAGTCGAGCACCCATATGAAACTCACGTTTTCGCCGGGCTTTGAACCGGGTTCGGAGACGGGTACGATGTAGACGGCCTGAGACGTCTTGAGCATGTATTCAAGCGACGCCGCGGCCTCAGGTCCGGCGTTGACCGATGAAAGTGCCTCGGCGTCGACAGCCGTTATCTTTGTAACTTTGGCGAAAGGCCTTGTCAGCGAGACCAGTTCAAGACAGTACTCGGAATTGCTGTTGACGTCGGCCTGGCCCGACACGGAGATGATCTTTGGCTGCACACCTCTCACGTCGATGATCGCCGAACGGCTGTAGGAGAGGGCGATGACGCTGTTGTTGACCACGTGTCCGGCCCACTGGATGAGATCGGGTTTTTCAAACGCCTCGTGCCCCAGGCGTATGATCGCGGAAAGGGCGTTGAGCTTTCCCTTGAGTAACAGTACTTCCTTTTGCTGCTGCTGGTCGCCGGTCCCGTTCATTTCTCAGGCTCCTTTTCCTTCTGGGGAGGGGGAAGGAGGCGTCCTGTCATTCCAGCGGTCAGCGCACAGTCTTTGTTGTCAATCAGGACTTTTATTTCAAAAGTCCTGCTTCCTGCATCGATCTCGCCTGCGATCTCATATACTGAACCTGAGTGGACTGTCTTCGTCTCATCGACCTGGATTTTCAGGGTCTCCCCGATTTTGATGTTGTTGCGTTCTGATGAGGGGAGATGCATTACGGCGAGGAGCTGGTTGTCGTCGATTATCTGCAGCAGCTGCTGCCCCACTCTTACAAACTCGTGCTCCTGGAGCATCTTTTTCACGACCCGTCCAGAGAAGGGGGCTGCGATATGGCAGTTGCCGAGATCCTCCTTTGCGAGTTCCAGGTTTGCATCCTGGTACATCAGCTTTGAATTCGCAATATCAAGTTCAAGCTCGTTCTTTTCAACATCCTGGAGCCCCTGGAGGCCCCGCTTGTAGAGGTCCTTTGTGCGGGTGATGTTCTTTTCTGCAAAAGATACGCCCGCCCTGGCTTCGATGCAGGCCGACTTCGCCTTGATCAGGCGCTGCTTGAAGGCGTTGTCGTCCAGCTCTACAAGCATGTCGTCCTTGTTGAATTTCTCGCCCTCCTTGAACTTATGCGTGCGGATGGCGGTTTCAACCATCGAAGACAGTATCGCCGCCTTGAACGGGAACAGCACGATCTTTGTCTGGAATCCACCGTCATCCTGATCCTCTCCATAGGATATGGCCCCCGCAAGTGAAAGCATGCCGGCCGCAAGTGGAAGAAGGAATATCCTCGCCGATCCTGGAATTTTCATATGAGCATCCTTGTCGTTGTAACAAAAAAACTTCATAATATATGGTAGGTTCCACAGTTTGGCAAAACCCGCAAGCCAAAGAACAGGAAAATTAACGTCCGTCCGTTGCATTTCATGGAAAAGATAATATGTTTATTGCTTCTTAAAAAAAACATGGAACCCAATAATTATAGAGAAAGGCGGAATCTTATGGAAGAGAGAAAAGAGTCGGAAATCTACGCGGACGGAATCGGACAGATACACTTTGTCGGCGGAATGGTGCGCTTTGACTTTATTACATTGCAGCCGGATCCCAAGGGCAAGGGCGAACCTACTCCGGTCTACAATGAAAGAATCATCATGCCTCCACAGGGTTTCCTCAACGCCTTCAATTCCATGCAGCAGCTGATCGACAAGCTTCTCGAAGCAGGCGTGCTCAAGCGCAACCCCCAGGCTGAAAATACTTTCGAAGCCAAGGCCGACAAGAAGAAATAATTCGGGCTTCAGCAGTACGGCGATACTGTCGTAGCGGAGCTTGAATGGAGATGACAGAATTCGCAATTATGAAAATCAAATTGCATCATCTTCTCGCTGTCTTTGTCATCTCCGTATTGATTTTCGCCGGATGCAGCAGCGAAGACACCTATCGCAGGGAACGCATTGAAAAGGCGGAACTGCACTTCGGCAAGATATCCAGCCGCGCCCTCGAAAAAGGCAGGACTCTCACCTTGCCCGAGTGCATAGAGCTTGCCATAAAGAACAATCTTGACCTGCAGGTAAGCGTGCTCAGGCAGAAGGTCGCAAGCGAGCGCGTCACTGCGGAAATGCTCGGCATGCTGCCGGACTTGACGGTCGACAACAACTATACAGCGCGCAACAATGTACCCGGTTCATCCAGCAAGAGCCTTGTCGGCACAGGCGGCGGAACCTATGGCTACAGCCAGAGCGAAGACCAGGATACGAACACCCTCAAGGTCGAACTCCTCTTCAGCGCGCTTGACTTCGGCCTTGCCTATTTGAACGTCCTCCAGGCCAACGACCGTGCGCTGCTCGAGATGGAACAGACAAGGCGCGCGGAACAGAACCTCCGGCTCGACGTGGTGAGGACATATTTCAGGGTCGCCGCGCTCCAGGACGCCATCGAGACCACCGAGAAACTCATCGAAAGATGCAAGAACATCGACAACACGTTCACTGAACTGGCGAAAAACAGGGATGTGTCCATACTCAGGCTCCTCGATGAGCATAAGCGCTTCATCCGGCTCCAGCAGAGGATGATGGAATTCCGCCGCAGCTACCAGAATTCCTGCATAGAGCTCAGGACGCTGATGGGATTCAATCCCCTGGGTGAGATCAAGGTGGATTCTTCCATACTGGAGAAGGCAAAGGAAATAAATCTTCCCGACATAGATCTCCTGGAAAGGATTTCGCTCATTGAACGTCCTGAACTGTACAATCTGGACATCCAGTCCAATATTACCCTCAACGAGTCCCGCAAGGCAATCTTGATGATGTTCCCGAACGTCCAGATGGTCGGAGATTTCACCAACTCCAGCAATTCGTTCCTCATGCATACTTCATGGTGGGAGATCGGAGTCAGGGCCGCCTACAATGTCCTGAAGCTGCCCCAGCAGATCGCCAAATACCGCGCATTGAATGAGGAAGTTAATGAATTTGAGCTGCAGACGCTCACCCAGACAATAGGCGTGATGGCGCAGGTCAGGATATCCTATGCCGAGATTCTCGAATCAAGGGAAAGGTATGAACTTGATGACAAGGTCTACCAGATCTATTACAAGCACATGGAGATCGCCCAGGAGAACTTCAACATCGGCGGCGCCTTCTCGCAGCTCGAAATAGACCGCCTCCGCCTCGAGACCGCCGAAACCCAGATCCAGAGGACCCAGTCGCTCGGTATCTATTACGTGGCTTATTACAGGCTTATGAATGCCGTCGGGATCGATTCAATGGACCCCGAGGCTATCAAGAAGCTCAAGGAGAAGATCGACAAGGTTGCCGACGCCGACAAGGACACAGCTGTAAAGGAATTGGAAGAGCAGGATAGCAAGGATCTCAAGGAAGACATGGAGAAGCAGGAAGAGCAGGACAAGAAGGATTTCTCCGAGCCTCTCGGATTATAAATATTCACTGATCAGTGAATATTTATTTGCTTCACCAGGTCCTGAGCCTGTCGAAGGAACCCGACACCAGCTTGACGTTTTCTTCGCTACAGTCGAATAAATTCATCAAGCATTTCCGACTGATATGTAAACGAAAGACTCCAATCGTTGGAGTTCACAACTAAGTAGGTACATCCTTTAGGTTGTACCATTCTTCTGGGTATTAAATTCATGGTACAGGCTGAAGCCCGTACCTACTTTAAGAATTCCCGAAAGACTCCAATCGTTGGAGTTCACAACTTTAGTTGTGTCTTCTCTTAAGGAGCGCCGGTCTCCAGGCCGGCTCTTTCTAATTCAATCGCAGACAAGAATGTCTGCGCTACCTCCACTCCCAATCTCTAACCCATTCATCCATCAATCCACCCATCCATTAATCCTGTATTCGGGCATTGGTGCCAGCGGGCATTGGTGCCATGCTGGTCATATCCTTGTATTGCAATTATTTATACTCATACCTTTGGCTTTGCATATTATGGTCTTCTATCGTTCCTGAACGATTGTCTTTCAGAAACAACTTTCAAATTCGCTGCGAATTTGTGATTCAACATGCTGCTGCGTCCTCCACCGAAAAGTTCGCAGGACTTGCTGTCCTAATGTTGAGCTATGAAGCCGACATCCAGCAAGCCGTTATCCCCCTTTTTTAACCAGGTCCTGGATCACAAGTCCGGCCAGTACAAATCCGAACGGCGCTGTTATCTGTACAAGCGTACCGTTTATCTTCGCCTTCGACATGCAGAGGTTTTGCTCATCCTTGTCAGGACATGCGCATACCGCGCTCCCGCAGAAGGTGCGTCCCTTGTTTTCCACAGGTGGTTCCTCGCTGTATACGCAGATGAATTCATTTTTGATTTTCTGCTCGCGGAGCCCCCTTCGGACAACGCGGGCAAGAGGACAGTGTTTTGTCTTGCTGATTGTAGCAGTGCGTATCTGCGTAGGATCCATTTTGGCGCCTGCGCCCATCGACGCGAAAACCGTGGCGCCAGATTCCATCCCAAGCTTGAGCAGGAGAATCTTGCTCCTCAGCGTGTCAATTGCGTCCAGCACATAGTCGTATTTCGACAGGTCGAACTGACTGCAGGTATTTGCATCGTAGAGGAGCTTGTGCGAAATGATTTCCGCCTCGGGGTTGATCGAAAGGAGACGCTCCTTCAGTTCATCCACCTTGGACTTGCCGATATTGTGGAATGTAGCCTGGAGCTGTCGGTTGATGTTTGTCGCGCAGACAACGTCGGAATCTACGATTGTCAGATGTCTTATCCCCGTGCGGATGAGCCCTTCCGCGCACCAGCTGCCGACACCGCCGACCCCGAACAGCATGACCTTCGCGTCCTGTATCCGTTTCATGGCTTCCTTGCCGAGCTGGAGTTCCGTCCTGTGGAACATCTGGTATTGCGTTGGTGTCTTCATCCTCTTAAAATACACTTCATCGAGCTGATTTCAAAAATACGAAAAACGGTTGTTGCGGGAAAAAAGCTTGTTGGAGTTCACAGCTTCAGCGTGTCTTGGTATTTAACAGGTTACACACGCTAAAGCAGCGCACTCCAACTTTAGAAATCAGCTCATTCGAGGCAATTTAGAAATTGCCTCTATCATTTGAAAATCGACGGGAATCTTGAAAATATCCATCGTTGGTATTAGTTTCACGGCATGATAAGAAAAGCAAGAACATCTGATGCCGAGAAGATCTGTTCCATCTACAACTACTATATCGAGAACACGGTCATCACATTCGAAGAAGTACCACTGTCAGCAAGGGGAATGGCCAAGCGGATAAAGGACACAGGAAAGGACTTCCCGTGGATCGTATATGTCGAGGGTGGACAGGTGCTCGGGTATGCTTACACCACAAAATGGAAGACTCGAAGCGCCTACCGCCATACCCTGGAAAGCACTGTCTATCTGCACCATGACGCTGTAGGCAAGGGCATAGGTACGAAGCTCTACAAGACCCTTCTGCCAATGCTGAAGAAAAAAGGCTATCACGCAGTTGTCGGATGCCTGGCCATTCCAAACAAGGGGAGCACCGCCCTCCATGAGAAATTTGGTTTTAAGAAAGTAGCCCACTTCAAGGAAGTTGGTCTGAAGTTTGGTAAATGGATCGATGTCGGCTACTGGGAACTGGTGTTCTGAAATCAAAAAATGTTAAAATATTTGGACAGGATTACAAGATTTTCTGGATTTATTGAATTCAACTTATCACGTTAATCCAGTTATCCTGTCAGGATAATTATAAAACATGGAGTTTCATAAATGAAAAAGATCGGGCTTATGGGATGCGGGGCTGTGGCGAACTACGGACACATACCTGCGATTTTAAATGTGAAGAACCTCAAGCTGCATGCAATTTTTGATCCCAATGGAAAAAATCTTCTGGAGATGCAGAAGAAATACGGGATACCGAATGCATTCACTGATTCCGAGAAGTTCTTCAAGTCGGGTATCGAGGCAGTAAGCATTACTTCCCCGGCACCGTGCCATCGTCAGAATGTCCTGGATGCGGCAAGACACAGGATACCTGTGATCTGCGAGAAGCCACTGGCCATGGACAGGAAAGAATCCGAGGAAATGATAAAGGTGATGAAGAAGGCAAAACTGCCTCTTTACACCGCGTTCTGCTACAGGTTCAGTCCGTGCGCCCTCAAGATCCGTGAGCTCGTGAAGAAAAAGGCGATTGGCGAGGTTCGTTCGCTGAGGCTGATCTACAATTGGGACTGCCATGGGAAATATGAGCTTGATGGGAAAGGGAAAAAGGTTGTCCAGAAACGGCGCGAGGACCGGATGTTCGAAGGTGGACCTGTCGTCGACTGCGGAACCCACCAGATTGATCTTGCAATGTTCTGGCTGGATTCGAAAATAGTTTTATGCCATGGCCATGGCGCCTGGGTGGATGATTATGAGGCTCCCGACCACATGTGGCTGCACATGGACCATGCGAACGGCGCGCATACCGTCGTCGAAATCAGCTATTCATACCATTTCACGTCCAGGGAGAAACCCAAGGAGTTCGTATACGAGCTGATAGGAACCGACGGCGTGATCCGCTATGACCGGGAGGCGGAAAGCTTCATCATGAGGAATTCAAGGGGTACGTACAAACTTGAATTCGACCACGAAAAAAACTTCGAGGGAGTCTACAGGGAATGGGCGAAATCCCTGCACACCGGAAAATCCGATCTCCTGACCACCGCCGAAGCCGGCATGAAAGTCACCGACATCGCCCGCGAAGCCACAAACGAGGCGATCAGGAATCGAAAATAATAATTTTCCAGCAGATGCTGGAAAATTATTATCACCCCATCATGCTTCCGTTCAGAAGGGTTAACGGCACGAGCATGACTGTCGGTCTTCCCTCGACTGTGATCTCGAGCACTGCCCGATTCATTGCCTTTGACAGTTTTCCGGCGGAGAATTCAAAGTCGAAACTGAGAGGTCTGCCGCCAAGATGCGGCTGTACTCCCAGTGCATAGCCGTCAACAGACGGTGTCATCGTCCATCCTTCAGGCAGATACCAGTGCAATGATAGGTTTGCCTGCATGCTGCGGGTATGGGCTATTTTGACAGTTACCTTCTTGGGAATTCCAGGCTTGATGACTGGTTCGTCTCCGTAGTCGACAAAGACCGTGAAGAGATCGAAGTCGTAGGCCGGCATCTTCAGCCGGTCGATGAATTCCTTGCCGTTGGTCTTGCTTTTCAAGGATGCGATATTGAGATCTGATAGGTCGGTGGCTTCAGTGCTGGATATCATGTCCGACCTGTTCATGAGCAGGTTCTGCTTTGCGAGATTCACGGTCCTCTCGGTGAGGTTGTCGACATCCTTCGGTATTGCCCAGCCGATGTCTCCGAGGTCGAGGACGATTGTGGCTATGCTTCTGCCGATGGGGTCGATCCATTTCTGGGGGATTGCCTTTGCACCATGAATTATTCCCCAGATCGAGCCGGCTGTCGCTGCCGTGCAGTCGGTGTCTTCGCCAAGGTTCACCGCCATGCACTGGACCTTCGCGAAATCCTTGCCTCCATAGAGAAGCGGAGCCAGTGTAAAAGCTATGTTTGAAGGTACGTCGTAGCCTAAGACGCCCTCGTCATAGCCTTTCTTCCTGTCTTCATCGGATGTATGGCAGAAAGTAAGTCCGCCGCGGTGATGCTTCAAAACTTCATCACGTGTCTGGAGCCATGTCTTTTTCGACTTGAAGCATTTTAGGGTGGTGTTGACAGCCTTTGCGACACCGCAGTCCTTTGGAATATATGAGAGGCCGATGTCAATCAGTTTGAAGATATCTTTTTCCATGAAGGCTGCACTTTCAAGGGAGGCCATGAATATTTCGGCCCATGTGCCTTCACCGTCGCCATGGTCGAGAACTGCGTCCTTGGTTGCGAGTTTCGCGGCGACATGTGGGAGTCCGGGAGAGATGCATGCCCAGATCTCAGAACGGATATATGCGCCGCAGCTGTGCTTGTACAGGTTGCCGAAGGTTCCGGAGAGGGGCGGAGGGAGCCCGGAACGCATGTTGATCTTGCCTGTGCCGTATTCCGCCCAGTGGGGAGTCACATAGCTGCACCAGTATTCCGCAAGAGTGTTCGAAGTGACCCCTAATCCGTGCTGTTCCATGGCGGCGAGCCAGAGGAGCTGGATGTCGAGATCGTCGTTGGGAAGCGGGTTGCCATTGAGTTCCTGGACGTAGAACTTCACATTGTTCACCTGCCGTTTCCATTCGAACGGTGCCCCGATCGTTCCTCCGATGTTCTTTCCAATCCAGCAGCCGAGTACCTTGTCGCGATATTCCTTTTCGTTCAGACGCATGGCAAATCTCCTTGTATTTTTAAATTATGTCATTATTTTACCATTATAAAAATATAATACTTGCATAAAAACGGCAAATAATAGCATAAAACCGACAAAAATAAATTTTTGCGGGGAAAAATTTATGAATAAAAGAAATATCATCGCCAACACGATGGCATCCACGAAATGGCTTGAGGAGATCAGTTTCCGCGGGACTGAAGCTCCAGTGATTGTAAACAGGGCCGATCCGCAGTGCGATATCGTGAAGCATATACATGATTTCACGGAATTGATCCTGATCCTCGATGGAGCCGGGATCCACGATTTCAGAGGTGAAAGATACAAGATAAAGGCGGGTGACTGCTTCCTTGTCGAGCCAGGAATGCAGCACTCCTACAGTTCCTGCAACAACCTGGGGCTTGTGAACGTACTTATAAGATCATCTTTCATAGAACAGTTCGGGCCTGTGCTCAAGGAGAATCCTTCTTACTCGTCCCTATCAGGGAAGAAGATCAAAGCTAAAGGCGCTCTTTCACAGAGGCCCAGCCTGTCGCAGGAGGAACTGGACGCCTGCATGAGGATCATCGATGAGATTGAACGCGAACGCAGGGAGATGAAGAGCGGACATACGACGATGATGACTGGCCTCCTTCTTGAGATCTTCATTATGATTTTCCGTTTCATCCAGAAGGAAGAGGTTCTCAAGGACGACAGGAGGAGCCCATGGCTGTCGAAGGTGCTGGACTACCTTGAAACTCATTTTGCCGAGGAGATCCCGATGAGCCATCTTCAGAAAATCGCCGGCATGTCCGAACGTTCCTTCCAGAGGCACTTTTTGGAAATGACGGGATTGACTCCTCTGCGCTACATCCTGCGTCTCCGCATAGCACATGCATGCAGGCTTCTGAGGGAGGGGGACAAGTCTGTTTATGAGGCGGCCTCGCTGTGCGGAATCGAGAACTGCAGCTATTTCTGCCGCCTGTTCAAGAGCATCACAGGCCATTCACCGAAGAAGTACGCGAAACTTTCAATTGATTGAAGATCGATGAATCAGATGAATCCGTGAATCTTGAAATTAGTGTGATTCCAAGCTAGGTTCCGGAAAGTTAAACTCAAGGTGGAAAATATGCCGGATCCATATGAACGTTTTCAAAAAGAAGAATTGATTCTCAGGGATGAGCTTGCGGTGGACCGTACGCTTCTTGCCAATGAGAGGACCATTATGGCTTATCTCAGATCCGGAGTTGCCCTGATTCTCGCAGGTGCGACCTTCATCCATTTTTCAAATGTATTATGGTTTAAGCTCCTGGGTATATCATGCATTCCTGCAGGTGTTGCCGTAATGATGTTCGGGTGGATGCGATACCGGAAAATAAAGATTAGCATCGACAAGATCAGGAACAAGCTGGCATCCAAGCCGGATGCCGGATGAATGGATTGTTGGGTAGGTGGATTATTGGTTTTAAACTCTAAGAAAGCTGAAAATGCCCTCTTGTATGCAAATATCGAAGAAGTCATTTTGTATTTTCTTCATAGGATTGTTCAATTCTTATTTATTTGATACGCCATCATCCAACCATCCATTAATCCAGTCATCCATGGGACGCCGCGAGGGACCATCATGCTTATAGGCATACACATCCTCCTGACATACAAGTGCAATCTGAAATGCGACCACTGCTTCCTCTACAGCAGCACGACGGCAAAAGGCACGATGACAATGGAGAAGATCGATGCACTGCTTGGAGAATCGAAGAAAATAGATTCCGTGCAGGAGATATTCTTCGAGGGAGGTGAACCGTTTCTGTTCTATCCCCTGATGATAGAAGGTGTCCGCAGGGCCAGGGATATGGGGTTCAAAACCGGAATAGTGACCAACGGGTATTGGGCTACGGATCCGAAGGACTCGGAACTCTGGCTCAAGCCTCTTTCCGACCTGGGAATTTTTGATCTGACTGTCAGCGATGACGAACTGCATTACGGCGATGATCCCGACAGACCGTCCAGATGCGCGCTCGCATCAGCTATAAAACTTGGACTGCCGGCCCATTCGATCTGCAAGACAAAGCCGGTTATAAAACCTTCTGCTCAGGCGGACTCTGAAAAAGGAAGTCCTGAAATAAGCGGAGGTACAAAACTGAGGGGAAGGGCGGTAGAGAAGTTCGCCGCGGAGCTTCCTTCCAGAAAACGCGATAATTTTGTAAAATGCCCTTATGAGGACCTTGCGAATCCAAAGCGCGTCCACATCGACTGCTATGGCAACGTCCAGGTCTGCCAGGGCATCAGCATCGGCAACTGTTGGAAGACGCCCCTTTCCGACCTGATGAAACAATACGATCCCGGGAATCATCCCATTTGCGGACCTCTGATCAGGGGAGGTCCTGTCCGCCTGGGCGAGGAGCAGGAGCTTGAAATGGATGAAAATTACGTGGACGAATGCCATCTCTGCTATGCGGCAAGACTGGCTCTGCTTGAAAGGTTCCCGGAATACCTTGCCCCCAGACAGGTGTATGGACTGGAAAACTAGTGTCATGTATCGCAAATACGCCGAATAAAATTATGTCTATTTTTGATGCGGATTTGGCTTGGATGGAACAAGGCGATACTGAAGTATCGTCGGTT
>MHBI01000029.1 GCA_001804815.1 Lentisphaerae bacterium GWF2_50_93 | reverse complement strand
TTTTTGTCCTCCTGTCAATAAAAAAACATGGAAAAATAAAAGAAATGGGGCGGAGGCGGCTTGACTGTTTACATAACAGTTGTGAACTCCTACTTCTTTCAATCCCTGAGCTATCAGTTTCTATTTCCTGCAATCAGTTCATCTTATTATTAAAAATAATCCTTTCCCTTACCGACCAGACGGAAAGGGAAAGGACAGACAGCATTTCATTTCATCATCCTCAGCGCATCCGCATTTCCTGCGATCTTCGCAAAAATCTTTGCGATCGAATCTATCGTAGTGGCATCCGAACCGAGCCAAGGGTGGGGAAGAACTGCGGTCATAGTTGAAGAGATCCCTTCCGCCACTGGACATTTCCCGTTCGCAATCCTGTATTTCGACTTGGGCAGGTTCCAGAGCATGTGCTTATACACAGAACCGTAAGTCCCCCAGGTCGGAAGACCTTCGGCAGTCGCCGCAGCCTGAATCCGGCTGAACGGGATACCTGCGAAGACATCATCTGTAAAAGTCACCGCCCATCCATAATAATTCTGAGGATCTGCAAGCCTTCCACGTGACTGGACACGGAGTCCAGGAATACCGGCTATTTGTTTCTCAAGGCGCGCAGCATTTCTATTGTAGAGGGCAATGAGCTTGCCAAGTTTCCTGAGCTGTCCGCGCAGGATCACCGCCTGGAATTCAGTTGCACGGTAGTTGTTGCAGATCAGTCCCGCCGGCGGTCCGCTCGCAGCTTTTCCCTGGGCAGTGTTTGCTGCATATCCTATGTGCTTCAGACGATATAGTCGCTCCGCAATTTTCTCATCGTTGGTCAGACAGATACCGCCCTCGCCGCAGGAAAGTGTCTTCGACTGCTGGAAACTGAATGATCCGACATCGCCCCAGCTGCCGAGACCGCGCCCCTTCCATTTCCCGCCCTGGGCATGGGCACAGTCCTCAACGACAAAGATTCCATTCTTCTTTGCAATCGAAATGATCGCGTCAAGATCGGCAGTCGAGCCATAGAGATGTACAGGAATCACCGCCTTTGTCTTTGGCGTGATCGCCTCCTTAAATTTCTGCGGATCCATGCAGAGGGTCAGAGGATCAATGTCCACAAAGACTGTCTTTGCACCAATTTGGTTTACTGCAGTTGATGTCGCAAGCCATGTCAGCGCCGGCACGATGACTTCGTCACCTGGGCCAACTCCGCATGCGGCGAGTGCGCACTGGAGAGTGACAGTCCCGTTGAACATGAACACTCCGTATTTCGCACCGTGGAACGCGGCGTATTCCTTGGAAAAAGCCTGCTCCTCAGTCCCGTTGAACGACCAGTTACCGCTCATATAAACTTCAGAAAGCTTCTTCGCTGTAGCTTCATCCCGAGGCGGCCAGGACATAGGCTTAAGCTGTTTTAACGACACAGGTTTTCCGCCGGAGACCGCAAGTTTTTCAATTTTGATATTTTTCATGACACATTTTCCTTTCTTATAAGAATCACATCAATAATCGTTTCTTTGAAATTTTATTCCCTCATGGATTATGTTCGTAGTTAAGCCCGTAAGGGCTGTTGTTTTAAAAGTAGGGACGGCCTTTAGGCCTGTCTACTATACGCATTTTCCTGTACTGTCCACGTCGCGTGCTCCTATTCTTCTGTTTTCCCGTCTTTACGTCAGGCGCTTCGGCCTGACTTTGGACTGCGGTGATTATTCACCGCTTTGTTTTTACAGCTGTTAGTCACACCATGGCACTTAGCAAAGGCGATAGCTGTTGTTTTCTCCACGCTTCCATCGGAATCCAAAGCGCAGAATGATCTGCGCAGTCCAAAGATTCGTCCTCCATCTGGAGGACTCATCTTAAAGAATTCAAAACAGAGCCAGAATAATGCGCATAGTAGACAGGGCTTTAGCCTGTCCCATTCTTAGATTAAGATGGTACATGCTGAAGCACGTACCTACATAAGTACATGTCTTACGACATTGACTACAAACGAATTCATAATTCCAGTTTAGAAATCTCCTTACAATTTCTTTTCAAGTTCAATCAACGCCTTCACAAGTTCACCGTGGATATCCGCATACGGAGGTTCGCCGATCATCATCGGGACCTGGTCTGCGGCATAACCTCCGCGCTTGGCCGTCGTACCGTCCGGAGCGTAACTTTTATACTCGTCAGTTACGCTCAGCACCCACGTGTTTTTGAATCTGCTCTGCTTCTTCACGTCATTCTTTATCGCCTGGAAAACCTCGAACGGAGTTGTCAAGATTGCTATCGGCCCCATGCGAATGGCGTTGAGTTCCGCAGCGTCGTCCTTGAATCCGTCCGCCTCGATCCTGGCAATGAGTTTCCTGAGATTGGTGACATAGACTCCGGCCATCCGGACATTCCCGTCTTCGTCGCTGGCGCCCTTCTGCGCAAAGATATTCTCCTTTTCAGCCAGCAATTTCTTCAGAGCTTCAAGATCAAGCTTCTTCCTGGCGAACTTCACACGGGACGAGACTGAAGAAATTCCATCTATCGCAACAGGCTTTGCCTGTTTCAGCCCTTCGCTCACGGCCTTCACATATCTTGCAGCTATCACATCCAAGGCCTCGAGTGATTCCTTCTCGGGCTTGTGCACGCAGCAGGAATTGACATCACCCAGAGCACCTTGCAGGAAAAGTCCGATCGCTCCTGGATTTTCCGCTTCGAGAATATTCGTGGCAACTCCACAATAATCTCCGTGTATGTATCGGGATTTCTGGCAGCAGACTACAGGATGACATCCGAAATGGCTTACAAACCCGACCAGCTTGCCACCAGATTCAATTTTAAGGACATGGCAGGTCGTATCGGTCAATTCGGGTTTGGCTGGACGCCAGTCATCACGCATTACATCTTCGATCGGCGGGGCATCCTTGTCATATTCCCTGTTCAATCCGATGCCGACGCATGGGACTTCAGCATGTGAGACTGTCGCCTCCTTCATGTTCACTATCGCCTCGAGTGCTACTTCCGCGAGACGGTTCGGCAGGAGTTCGCAGTATGGGACATCAACTTCACCCCAGCCTTCAATCCCGAATACTGCCGGTCCGCTGTGCGTGTGGGTGCAGTGGACGATCACGTCACAGGGCTTGGAATATTTATAGGCGACCAGCTTCCTGGTCTTATCAGTCACCTCGCGGCTGATGAGTAGGAGATCAAGGCTTAAAAGCACAACCGTCTTCTTCCCATCAGCAACCGCCATGGCCCTTGCCGAAAGCCTGTCACGCACCGCGATCGACTGTCTGTGCAGATATGCTCCGAATCCTGAAAGCTCCACCCCTACCCGCGGCGTGATATCTGTTTTTGCAAAACCGAACTTGATCATTTCTGTTCTCCTTATTTCTATTTGCCCACAGATGACACAGATAAAAACTGTATTATATTCAATCCTCTCCAATCACTCAATCTCCACATCTCCAAATCGCCCAATTCTCCCAGGTGTGCAATAAATGCTTTTTGATCAGTGTTAATTTTAGCTTTACACGCTATATTGGCAAGAAACAAATATTGCTATTGTTGTGCATTTATTGCTAATAAAGAATCTCCCAACGTCCATCCATGCTCCCAGTTGCAGATAACGGGGATGCAGAAGGACTCCTGCGCTCATTGGCGCGGTTCGGAGATTCTTTATAATGAAAGGCCTCTAAGCGATGAGGAACAGATACTTCACAGACGAGTTACTCGGGATCATTGAGCAACCTGAAAGATGGAGGATCGTATCCTCCTTCCTCAGGCCGGAACGGCCTGAAATAAACATAGAGAAACATTTAAAATGGATGAAGGCGCATACGGACAGCCATCCAGCACGCGAGGCCCTTGTTTGCTTCTCGGGAAAAGGCTACTGCGGTTTCAAGGGGAAATTATATCTCTGCGATCCGGGAACTGTCTTCTTCTTCGATGCCTTCGCCCCCCATGACCGCCTTTATCCTCCGCACTACCCCGACTCGGTACACATGTGGCTGATATTCCTGAACAACATCACGTTTGTCCATCTGTACGACATACGAGGAGGGAAATCCAACCGCACAGCGAGCTTTTTCCTGAAGAACGATCCGTACTCCTCTGCATTCTGCATGGAATGGGACGCGGCTGTATCTGGCAAGCTCCCGGATTCTTTCAGGCGCGCTAAGATGGTCTCCGCATTCTCATCTTTTCTCCTTCATGTCGCCGAAAAAGGATATTCACCAAGCAGGCCAAAGGACAATCCCGACCATACTGAAGAAATCATGGAAGGCATCATGCAGAACATCAAGTCCAGCGGCGGTCACGGCTTCAACCTCGCAAAGACTGCGAAACTCGCAGGAATGAGCAAGTTCCATTTCCATCGGATGTTCAGGGAATATGCCGGGGAGACTCTACATTCATTCGTTGACAAGTGCAGGCTGAAAAAAGTCGGCGAACTGAAAAAGGAAGGAAGGAACATGACCGAGATCTCCGACTCCCTCGGCTTCTCATCACTCTCCGTCTTCCTCCGCTGGCTGAAGATGAGCAAGAGCAACAATTAAATCTTATTTGAAGTTCATATCATAAGATTGAAAATAAAAGTGGAAGTTCAAGACTAATATACACTCATTTTGTCGAGTGTCTCCTTGCGCTTTCGCCAGTCATGCTGGCAGCGTGTCAGCAAAGTATAAAATCCTTTTGAATGATTTTGGTATTTCAAATGGCATAGCTCATGCATTATTACGTATTCTATACAATCAAGGGGAGCTTCCAGGAGTTTTATGTTCAAAGTTATTCTGCCGGAAGACGAACAGCTTCCCCAGCGTCTTGTCATCTTTCGAATGGAAATAATCGGTTTTGGAATTCCATGCCTGTATGCCGTATCCAGAGCTTTTGAAACATAATGAGTTAAAATTTCTTTGGCTCTTGTCCTGTACCAGCCTTCTACAAGTTTTTTGACCTTTGCCCTGTTGTTGGCAGCATTGCAGGAAATGCAAAGATATTTTCCCTTTAGCTTTATCTGATTACTTTTTCCATTGGAAACCTTGAGGCGGTATTGCCTTCCGAGATATTTAAAGGTCTCACCACTAATAAACTGCTTGGACACTGGGAGAGGATGATAACATTCCATCATATCAAGCTTACGGGCTATCCAACGGGTTTTCTTGCCTATTGCAGTCAATATCTGTCCGTCGCTTGCCCTAGGTGGCACATAAACATAAACTTTCAGGTCAGGAAGAACAACTATCCGCATTGACCTCCGGGGTCTGCGGATGAGATTGTATTCAATCCGACGGGTTCCATACTTCAGGATGTGTTTTTCGGGTTCAGTCTTCATTTGCGATGGCAATTTCAATGCATTTATCGATAATCACATCGTGCTGATCCAACGGTATATCAAGACCGTATTCCTTCGCCACTTCGAAAATGATGTCGTCTATCTCTCCGCGCATCTTATTCTTGGCATCATGGTTGTCGCGCCAGTCGCGAACCTTATATCTCCCGATGCGCTTTACTGTTTCAATTGCAATTTTAGTCATTGGTTTTTCGTTGCCTACGGTATATTCGGCAAGCGACTCTCGCACACAGCCAAAGAAACGCCTTTCCATATCTTTACCAATCAGTTCTCCTGGCACGCCATCATCCGTATGAGTTATGACTTTCGTGGAGATGCCTTTGACCTTTTCAAGGGCTTCAAGTGCCTGAAGACGTCCGATATGATACTCCTCGATGACATCTTCCAGCAGCTTTGAGAATTTCTTATAAAAAACAGGATCCTTTGACATCTCCTGTTCGATGTAATGCCTTGTTGCCGAGGCGATCATGTCAGCCTTGGCACCAGCCGATTTACCCTGGTCCTCCAGTATGCGCAGTCTTTCTGACGCGTCGAGCAGGTTGACCGGCTCATGCAACTGCTGGACTTCTCCTGCTCCAACATACGAATCTATCAGCTTTTTAATTTTCGGTTCATATTCCGTATATCTGATACTTTCCTGATACCGGTCCGTAACCGCCGCCCTCAGATTCTGAAAGAACTTGACGTCAGACTTGTATTTCCCCGTCAATTTCTCAGGTGTTCTTTCAAGATAGCGGAAAGATGAAAGCGCCAGGGATAATGTCCGGGCAAACTCGCTGAAACGATCATAGAACTTGTTCCTCAGTTCGGTATCCCGCAGATGATTTTCATAAACCTCAGGATCCCGGCTGCCTTTGACTTCATTGAAAAGCTCCCAGAGGCTTGAATGGAGCTGTGGCAGCTTCCCGATCTTGTCATCCACATACATGACGGTCTCTTCCAGATCAGATCTGTCATAATCGGCAAGCTGGCCGTAGAAATCTATGGCCTCGTCAAGTTCCTGGATCACTCCGCTGTAATCAAGTATGAGTCCGTATTCCTTGCCGTCATGAAGCCGGTTCACCCTGGCAATTGCCTGGAGCAGCGTGTGCTCCTTGAGCTTTCTGGCAAGATACAGGACGGCATTGCATGGCGCATCAAATCCAGTGAGGAGCTTGTCCACAACGATGATTATTTCCGGTTCTTCCCCATGCTTGAATGCTCCAATAAGCTGCTGGTTATACTGCTTGTCGGAGCCATAGCGGTCCATCATCTTCCGCCAGAATGTCTTTTCATTTTCAGAAGGCGCATATTCCTCGCAGTCCCCTTCCTTCTCTGACGGCGCAGAAATCAGGATTTCCGATGACACCAGATTGAACTCGTCCAGGAACTGCTTATATCTGATGGCTGTCTCCTTGTCGGGCGTCACAAGCTGGCCTTTAAGCCCCGTCCCCTTATACATGGTCGAATAATGAACGCTTACATCCCAGGCTATCATCCTGACCTTCTGGACGGCTTTGTTAATTTGCCTTTCAGTGGAGAACTTCCTCTTGAGATCCGCCTTCTGCTCTTTTGTGAGCGGGGCGGTAATCTTCTCGAACCATCCGTCTATCGAGGCCCTGTCCACCTTTTGAGGAACATGCCTGGCCTCGTAGAGCAACGGCACTACTGCCCTGTCCTCAACAGCGCTGGCAATGGTATAGGCAGGACGGAAGAGTTCTCCGAACTGCGCGAACGTGTTTCTTTTTGCGTTCTTCGCAAGAGGAGTTCCCGTGAACGCTATGAAGCAGGCACCTTTCAATGCCAGTTTCATCCGAGCGTGCTGCTCGGTATACTGGCTCCTATGGCCTTCATCTACGAGGACGAAAGTATCCCGGTCGGCCTTTTTCAGCTCCCGGCTTGACACGGCTGTTGCGAATTTATGGATCAGCGTAGTGGCGATGCGGGTACGCTTATCAAGAAGAAGTTCGGATAGATGTTTGCCGGTCTTCGCCTGTTCAGGCTCAAGCCCGCAGGCATGGAACGTGCCGTAGAGCTGGTCGTCAAGGTCAATTCTGTCCGTGACAAGTATGATTTTCGGATTGAGCATGTCGGGATGAAGTGCCAGTGATTTCGCAAGCATCACCATCGTAAGGGATTTTCCGCTGCCCTGTGTATGCCAGACAACCCCGCCCTGCCTGTCCTCCTCGGGATCGGAACCCAGGACGCGTTTTATGATATTCTTAACCGTAAAATACTGCTGGTAACGGGCAATCTTCTTTATACCGTTGTCATACAATATGAACTTGTACGAGAGTTCCAGAAGGCGTTCCGGACGGCACATGGCATAAAGGAGCCTGTCCTGTTCGTAAACCTCACGCCCTTGCCCGAGAAGGGAAAGGAATTTATATTTCACATCCGCAAATGGTCCTGATAGGAGCTTGTTCAGCTGCTCTTCAGCAAGAGGCCTATGGATCAGAGCCTTTATTTCCTTATCGTCGGCTTTCTCCTTCCATACTGTCCAGAATTTACGGGGAGTTCCAGTCGTGCCATATTCCGCCTTGTCCCTTGCAAGCGCGAAAAGCAGCTGGCTTGACAGGAAAAGCTGAGGGATACCGTCTGAGATCTGATAGTCACCCAGCTGCCTTATCGCCAAATCGAGAGGGCTTATCTTGTCCTTGGCATATGCCGACCTCTTGCATTCGATGACGACAAGAGGAATCCCGTTGACAAAAAGAACTATGTCGGGAATGTAATATTTCTGAAACCCGATTCTTTCAACCTTGTATTCAGCAGTGCAGTGATAGATGTTTCTTTCTGGATTTTTCCAATCGATGTAGTCGATATTGAAGCTTTTAGTGTCTCCATCCACAGTCTGAGGCACGCTTGTGCCGAGGCAAAGCAAATCATACACCTTCTCGTTCTGGTGGATTGCGCCAGTCGCCCGGAAATTCTTCAGGACCTGGACAGCATTCAGGATGGCGTTTTCGGTGAATGGCCTTGATGCCCCCTTGAACTCATAACGGCACCTCGCCCGGATGTAATCCAGAAGAATAGGTTCGATAATTACCGAGCCAAGCCGTTCGCCTCTGAGCCTTACCGTTTCCTCGGGCGCCAAGTATTGCCAGCCCATCTGGATCAGAAGTTGAAGGGCAGGAAGATGTGACTGGATCTTCTCCAGGTATTCCGGCAGCATCTCCGGTCCAGAACCATATGGCGCAAAATCTTCCATAAAACCTTTTTTCAAACCATGAATTACCTAGAGCAACTTAGGCCGCAACTAAAACATGTGCCCACAGATAACACAGATAAATAAACAACCACGACACACACACTTCGACAAGCTACTTCGACTTGGCTCAGTACAGGTCTGGGCAGGCTAATTACACAAAAATAATCTATTTAATCTTGTCAAGATACTCATAGAATATATCACCAAGTGTATCATGATAGCACCAGCCTATGCCGTCAGTTGACTCGAAAACTTTCTGTAGTCTTTTGACCATAGGCTTCACGTCAATAGCTTGTTTATTCAGGGATAAAAGCTGTTTGGCCGCTGTCAGATACCAATCCTCAACCTGATCGTAATATTCTTCATCAATGTCTCCATAATCCAGAGTGATCTGGTTTGCCAGCTCTACTGTGAGTACAAGCAGTTCGGCATATCCTAGATTGTCGTCGGTGGCAGAGAAATATGCTTTCAGCGTCTTCTCGCACTTATCGGCCTCGATTTCAAAACTCCAATCCTCATCCATGGTATCTTCCAAAGCCTTTCTAATCCTCTTCTTATAGATTTCGAGGGAGGGTGCGCTTGCCTCCTTGTTGAGGAATGCCTGGATATAGTCACGATTTTCATTGTTCAACTTCTGAAGTCCGTTAATCAAGGCAAGCAGTTCGTTCTGCTTTAGGCTTTTTATTGTTCTTTTCATTTCTGATCCATTAGTTTCTTCTTAAATACTTCCAGCGAGAACTCATATTTTAGCGGTCCGATTGGCATCCTGTTTATTGAATGCTGCAATTCAAAGGGATTGCAGTATTTCATGCCTCCATTGCCATATACTTTTTGCTCGAGAATTAACTTCATGTCGTTCATCACCCCAATTACACTCCGGCTATTGGTTGTGGTAAAAACAAGGTCATCTCCAACTGAAAGAACCTTTTCAATTGACGATTGAGACAGGCCGTCATATACCATGCTTTTGAATAAATGCTCATTGATTATGATTTTGAGATGCTTGAAATCAGCCTTTTTTAATCCCGGGATGAACAATGTGTATAGCGATTCATCATTGGTCACTAACAGGCACTTGCAACGATCAATAACAACAAGGTTTGCGTGCCACGACTCCAGCCAGAACGAAGGGCGAATATCCAGATCCGGAATGACGCCACCGACTTCCTTAAGCAGTTTCTTGGTGCACCTAATAATCTTCATAATAACTCCTTCTTCAACCACCCGCCTACGCCAAGGCTAACCGAGGCAGGCAGAACACACAAATATAATCTCTTATTTATCTTTTAATTCATCCGGCATTGGAATCGGTAATTCATTACAGAAAAGGTAGAAATCCGATTTCCCGATCCTTTTAAATCCGAGTTTCTCATAATGCTTTGCCAGATTTGCCGTCGCCTTTCTCAAGCCAGAAGGGAATTCATCCATTTTCATATCTTCCAGCCACTTTTTATCCTTACGTGCTTCAAACTGCAGAGGTAACGCCTTTAGCATGACATATCCACAACATGTCTGGAACTCTTCCATTATAGAGCGAAGTGCAAGAAGGCCAAACGAATTTCCCCTGAATTCTGGAAACACTACAATATCTTCAACAATCAGCAGGTTTCCATTATTATGGCCAATTTCATCCACAATGGATTGTTTGATTTCTTTTGTGCCCAAGTCGTATAAAGCCTCATAATATTGTTCATAATCCATGCTTATTTCGTCCAAGACGAACAACTCTGAAAGACCATTTGAAAGTGCTTGAGCCAATGCAAAATATGCCAATTTGACTTCTCCGATCTCAGTCTTCTCTTCAGATTCGCTTTCGCCTATTATTTTCCCTTTATATTGCTGATAGTAGGTGTATGGCTCGTCGGGATCCGATGACATGGAAATTCTTAGATTCCCGAAATCCATATACAGATCATAAAATTGTGATTTTTCTTTATTTTTAACCATGCTACACCTTCCTTTCCCGTTTATTTTCTTCTTCCTCGTCCTTCAAGGAATGTGGATTTATTAGTCCATAGACAATGACAATTATCAGGAAGAGAAAAATTAATGCCGTAACAGCGAAGGTGTGAAGGAAGCTCGGTAGGAACTTAGGCAAAAGGGAAAGTATAATGCCTAAAGCAAGGCCATACAGGTTCAACAAAATAAACCATAACTTCTGTCGTTTCCAGCAGAACAAGGAGAAAATTATAAAAGGATACATTGCCCCAATTATTCTTTCAAGAAAAGACGAATATATCGTGGGGTTCAGCACTTCCTGGAGATCCTCTTGTATTTGCTTGGACAACGCCGTCTTAAGCTGGGTGTCTTCTGTTTTCTGAATTATTTCAATAGCCCTGCTCAGACGCGAAAGTTTGAAATAATCCGTATACTGTTCAAAAAACAGAAGGAGGATAAAACCAATTAATCCTGCCTCCATAACCTTCCCGAAAGGATGCTTGATAAACAACTCTAGCAATTTTGTCATGTTATCCATTAATCAGATTTGGCCTTGTCTTTATCAGATTTTGTCATTTTATCATAAAATTCTAATGTATTTTTATATTTAATGGAAACAGATGTAGAAATCGGCCCCATTTGCGAAAATATTTCATGTAATGTTTCTTTCCCATTGGCATATTCTTCATTCCATTTCTTGCACCAGTTCAGCGCATAGGAGTCATATCTGCCAATCTGCTTGTATTTAACATCATATTTCATCCAAATATCTTCAGTTTCTTCCCGATATTTAAATTCCGCTGAAGGTGTCTGAATAACACCAATCCAATCTGTAGCCTCATACCATTCAGCAGCTTCATCAATGGCTGGACCAATCATTATATTCTCTTTGATTGAAAATTGACCATAAGCAGTTGCACCCCTGATTGGTAGTTTTTGTTTTAATGACTCAATTATTGCAAAAGAAATTATATGGCCATGTAACTTCGCTGAATGTACCGGGCTACCTGGAGTTGAAAGTACTATTGTGTCAGAGATACTTTTTATTGTTGTGTTCAATCCACGATACTCTATGTTGTCAACAGCAAGATTTTCTTGCAGTTTTTGTTTATGTTCATCAATCGAATTGATTAATGCCAGCAATCTTTCTGCAGCTTTGACATTTCTTGTCCAAATTCCTTTCCAACCAAGAATATCTAAAAAGGTGACAGAGCCTTCAAGCATATCAGGCAACTTCTTCTGGAATTCTGTGGTTTGTGATTTTGTATTCATTTATAATGCTCCCAGACACCAGATGGCGAATTAGATTCGCACACATTGATCCAATCAGCCAGTTCATTCAAAGCATCTTGAAGTTGTTCATGAGTTAAACCATCTTCTGCAGCCCTATCCCATAACCATTCCATGTACCCAGGCAATTCTTCAGGATAATTAATGGAATCATGGTCAAGATTCTTAAACAAATAAGGATTCCCTGACTTGTCGCTCTGACCACTAATTGTATTATCTACAATAATCCATCCTTTATTGTTTCTTGTTATTTGATAGCGGTCAACATGTCCCCATCTTCTTGAATGGATATTCATATAGAATACATTGTCCAGTGTTTGATCTTCCGGGTCTTCGTTAGCCTTATCATTATAAGTAAATTTAATTAAATCTTCAACAGAATGAATATGATCATAAAAAGCTGGTTCATCAGGAGAACATCCTCGATTCTTAATCATACATCTATGATGCCTAGGGGTCGGGCTCCATTTATTATGGATTTCTCTAGCTAAAAAAACCATCCTAATCCATAAAGACTTATATTCTTCTTCATTAAGCTTTTCCTTGCTATCATAACTCAGCGAATTTTTAATTTTTTTAATAATATCTTCAAGTTCATTTCTTTTTTGTATTAAATCTTCATTCATAGTTAATTCCTTTCCGTATATATTATGATAACAGATATTTATTGTTTTAACTATCCTAAACAGTTACGATTCACATCCTTACCCTAACTTCTCCTGTTAAAAGTTTCTGCATCAGGCCGCGCTTCTGCTGGTCGAGTGCTACGCGTTGTGCGCGAAGCAGGAGTATTTCCGAATGGGCAGAATCAAGGGCATCGGCAATTTGTTTCTGTTCGGCGAGAGATGGAGGAATGAGAATGGATTCACGAAGGAAAACCTCCGGATCAAAGATAAGTTTCTCTATGTGGACCCCTATACTCGCTACCCGTGCTAGGCGAATCATACGTGGCGTCTGGGCGAGCCAGGCGAAGAAAGGCATATGAAACTTGTCTGGAGACTTATTCACAAAAATTGCATATTCCTTTGAAACTTGAGAACCTTCGAAATCAGGGAGTACCAATGCCCAGGCTCCATGTGAGACTTGACGTTTGGAAACAAGGAAGTCATCTGTCTTTATCTCATGAAGATCCTGAGTCTTGTAGTCTCCCCCAAGGACATCCGGGCGACGAAACAGTCCACCGCAACGGCGGCGCAGACTCACAAGGGAAAGTTGCATGTCGGCCGTCCAGTCGATGGGCCGAAAGACGCGGGTCAGCAGTTCGCCCATATGAACCTCCTTCCATGGTGATTTTCCTGATGATTTAAACCGTAACTTGCCTGTCAGGAGCTGTTGCATGAGGCATTGCTTGAGCTTTTCTTTCTCCTCAACAAGTTTTGTGAGATTCGCAATCGCCTCATCCCAGATCGACAATATCTCCGCTATCTTCCCCTGCTCGGAAAGAGGTGGAAGATGGACATTTAATACTCCAAGTCCACTTGAATATATATGGACGACGGAGTGCCCCTGCCCTATTTTTCTTCTATCCTTGAGCATGTTATGACTGTTCAAAAGGTATGAAAGATAAATCACGTTAACTCCGCGTGGAGTAAAAATTATAATATCCCCTCCAGCATAAGCCTCTTCGTTATTATCGAATGCCACACATTTTCCTATATCATCTAATGTTTCACCTGACCCTGCGAATAAGATGCATCCTTTATAAATTCTTTGGCTTGCCCTTGCAGACTTTTCATCGATAAAAGAAAAGAACTTTTTGATTCTAATATCGTATTTAGTGTAAATATCTCCATAAGTGATGCAGGGATATCCATTCTTTTGCTTTTCACTATTTGAAATGCCTTTGCCTTTGGAGAAAGAACCCAGTTCCCCTAAGGTTTTTATATCCCACTCGCTTGGAATCCACCCGTGAGGAGTTTTCTTGCAACCATGCATGTTTTTATTTCTATCGTTCATTTTTTAACTTTATATTATAAGTTCTTCAAAACAATCTTGGTTGCTTATCGTCATCTATAAGAATCGGTCTGTTTTTATAAAAGCAATTGAGTCTTTTAGATTCTTTATACAAAAAATTATCTTCTGCTGATAATTTTTGCTTTGGGAAAAAGTCTATTGAACATCTTTTGTGATAGCAAAAACGACTGTTTGGATTTCTCCAAGAGCTTTCATCTGCAATTCGCTTAACGATGGGAATTGTTTTTAATGCGATAAGGTTCTTGTTGTCATTCTTGACATTACCGTGAAAACAAAGTCTGACAGCACCAAGCAGCAAATCAATGTATTGGATGAAATGCGACTCGTCTGAGCCTGATATTCTATGATCTGAATCGACAAATGTTATTTCACGGCATTTAAAGGTAATTGGAAGCTTGTCCTCTGAAATATCATTTTCAATTTTGAAAATGCTATGCCACGGAAAGTGCTCATGCGTTTTCAAGCTGTCGGAATTGTCGTGACATATGTGGTTCACAACGATCTTATCATAATCAGAGAAGTAATATCTCAATGATTTTGATATTGCAGTCCTGAAAAACCTGTTATAGATAGTATCATCCTGACCTTTTAAGGCTCCAAAGTATGACCTGTCTATTTCTTTGGTATTTATTCCGAGGATATAAAAATGTGTTTTCGCCCGATCATTCATGAAAAAGTCTATCCACCGGTCGGCAATATAATAATCATCCTTTGAGATCAATTTGTCAAAATGAACTTCCTTGTTGTTCTTGTCATGATATAGACATTTGAAATGAGGACATTTGTCCCAAGTATTTTTATTCTTGCATCTATTGGATTTAAGCTCATCAAGGAGTGCCTCCTTAATGGTTTCGGGAACAATAAGGATACCTATATACATCCAGTTTTCCTTATCAGCAAAGTCCATTTCTAATTCCGTAGAACGGCTTTCATCAGCATATATAGAGACTTCAATAGATTTCATCTCTTTAACGTCTGAAGGATCTACGAACAATTTACTATTATTTCCAAGGGACATTTTCAGCCTCCCCAACAAATCTTGAGACAAGCCTATTACTGTATGTTCCTTCGTATCCGCAAATTCTAAGGATTGCTAATTCAAGATACCAGAGTGACAGTTTCCAAGCCTCAAAAACCACATCGTTGAATTTGCCCTTATGCTTATGGTCTGGATGAATCATGGAATTCCTGATTTCGGTCAATCCATGCGGGGCATCAATCCATTTCAATTCAGCGGCCATTGTCTTCAGATTCTTCAGTGAATCTGGAATGTCAATAGGAATATCAATAGATGAGAATAAAAGTCGAAACTTGTCAGATGCCCATAAGTCTTTGAAACCTTTGGGTGTAAGCAAACGTTTGTAATTCACTGCATACTCGTAGGCCAGCCTTTCAAGAGCAGTTTGTGACAGAATGATCCCTTTTTCGATTTCTATTGAACTCAAATGGTCATTCGCGCTGATATACCAATAAATAGCCTCTTGAATAGCATCCTTCCAAATTTCATCAGACCACATATCCATAAACTTAGGGAATAGTCCAGTCAACTGATCTCCATGATGAGCATCGTGCCAGGACATAGGGGCCTGCCATGAAGAATGAGGTGAATTCCAGGACTCCCATACTTTTTCATTGTCCTTATTAAATCCTATGCAAAGAACAGGTGGACACCAAGTACCTTTTGCAAAGGACAAGAACAAACGCAAGCCGTAAAGAATATCTTTTAATTCCTTCCCTTTAAACGTGACATCATTCTTCTTTTTTACTGATCCAATATGCGTCAATCCGTACCCACCGCTCTTTTCAAGCTGCTTAATGGTTTCACTGGTTGTCGTAAGGGATTTTATCTCAACATGCCAATCCTTCCATACAAGATCAAAGTGAAAAATGGCATACATACTATTCCCGCGTGTCTCAGAAGATCGTCTTGGTCCGAAACATTCTTTGAAGTTAAAAATATGGAAAACGGCATAAGAAATTTCCGTGTCACCGATTCCTCTTGCTATAAGCGGCTCACTTCTAGGAGACCATGTCAGAGAAGAGCCTTCTTTTGTTGAATGCGTTAAGCCTATTGCAAATCCTTCCCATTCAAGATTGTTTCTTCCCGTCAAGACAACAGACTTGACATCATCGAGAGAAAAAGGATAGATTTTATCTTTAAAGTCAATATGGAATCTGATTCTCGACTTCGGGAATTGCTCGAGAACAATCCGCGCTGTTTGCGGGGAATCACCCTTAGTGGTTTTAACAATAACAGGTTCCTCCGAAATCAAAATCGGTTCATTGATTTCATCAGATTTGTATATCGGTTTAAGTTCCATTCATTTCTCTCTTAAGTTTTCCATATGCGTCTTCCGGGTTAAATATTCTTTATTGATTTTCTTGTTCCTTTTCTCTCCGCCTCCGGCTTGGAATCCAAGGCTTTCGCGGCTTCTCTGGAAGTCAGGGACTGGAGCTGACGGATGGCGATCTGGTTGAGACGGACCAAACGGTCGGGCTGGGAGAGCCCCATGCGGATGAATTCGGCATTCATACCCTCTATGTTGGACAGAACAAGCAATTGCTCGATTGCCGCGTAGTCGCGCATGTTGCCTTCCAATTCGGGATTATTCTCACTCCACTGCCTGGCCGTCTGGCTGAAAAGCGCGACATTCAGCACGTCGGCTTCGTTGGCATAGGCGAAACTGATCTGTTCAGGAGTCAGGGAGCCGGGAATAAGATGATCCTTGATGGCATCGGTGTGAATGCGGTAGTTGAGCTTGGCAAGTGTGCGATTGAGATTCCACTCCAATGACAGCTTGGAGCTCTCATCGCTTTTCAAGCGTTGGTAGTCCTTGATTATGTAGAGCTTGAACTCGGCTGAGATCCATGAGGCGAACTCAAAAGCTATATCCTTATGGGCGAAGGTACCGCCAGACTTCCCTGGTTTCGAGACAATTCCAATGGCATTGGTGGCTTCAATCCATTTTTGAGGTGAGAGGGTAAAGACGTTTGCCCCTGACTGTTGGAGAAAGGAGTCGAATTCGACCCCTTTAAAACTGGGGTTGTTCAGCTGCTCCCAAAGACCGATGAATTCGATTGTGCTTCTGTTGCGCATCCAGTTTTTCACCACATCTTTGGGTTCGTCTGGATTTTTATAACGTGCAATATCGGTCAGCGAGATGAAGTCATCATCGCGGCCTTTGGAGATGACAGCAATCTCTGTTCCCTTGGCGTGTATGGTTACTTTCATCTATCCAGCCCCAACTCCTTCATATACCTGGCCATCTTTTCACGTGTCTTGACAAGCTCGTTCTCGATCCTTCCGATTTCCTTCTGGACTGCGGAGATATCTATTTCCAGCTCGGGTTCGAAGGTGTCAACATATCTGGGGATGTTCAGGTTGTAGTCGTTCTCCTTGATTCCTGCGACTTTCGCAAGGTATGAATACTTGTCTATGGCCTTTCGCTTCTGATATGTCTCGACAATCTTGTCTATGTCCTGATCGCGCAGCCGATTCTGGTTTTTATCGTCGGAATATTCGCGGCTCGCATCAATGAAGAGGATTCCATCATCGCGTTTCCGGTCCTTCCTGAAAATCAGAATCGCGGTCGGAATGCCAGTACCATAGAAGAGATTTGCCGGAAGTCCTATGACAGCATCAAGCAGGTTCTCCTTTATCACCGCCTCTCGTATTTGGCCTTCCTGTCCGCCACGGAACAAAACTCCGTGCGGGACGATTACACCGACCCGGCCGGTTCCCTCGGCAGCAGCAGCGAGCATGTGCGATATGAAGGCCCAGTCGCCCTTGCTCTTGGGAGGGATTCCACGGTAGAAACGGCGGTACTTGTCATTGTCGGCAATTTCCTGTCCCCATTTGTCCAAGCTGAACGGGGGATTTGCAATAACCACGTCAAATTTCATCAGTGAGTCATTCTCAATCAGGAGAGGATGCCTGATGGTGTCCTCCCATTCGATACGGGAGGAGTCCATGCCATGGAGAAACATATTCATCTTGCAGAGAGCCCAGGTGCTGCCGTTCATCTCCTGCCCATAAAGCGAGAAATCCCTGTCGTTGATCTGCCTGGCTGCCCGGATCAGGAGGGAACCGGAACCGCAGGCGGGGTCGCAGATTCTCTCGCCTTTCTTCGGCGCGACAAGCCTTGCCAGCGTTTCAGAGACTTCCGAGGGCGTATAGAACTCGCCTGCTTTCTTTCCGGCGGTGGCCGCGAATTTCGCAATAAGAAACTCGTATACGTCCCCGATGATATCCATTTCCCCGATCTTCTCAGGCCTGAGATCGATGCCTACGAAATCGTCGAGAAGGTGTTTCAGGCGCGTATTGCGCTGACGGGCCTGGCCAAGGTTCGCCTCGCTGTTGAAGTCTATATTGCGGAATACATTGTTCAGCTTCGCCTTGTTGGCATCTTCAATGTTCTCCAGGACGATGTTTATCAGTTCACCTATGTTGGAATTGTTTCTCCGCTCGTAAAGGCTGTCGAATTCAGCGAGAAACGATTCCGATATCTTTCCCTTGTCATCCTTGATATTGATAGTCGGGAGCATGAATCTTTCGCGGCCCAATGCGCGTTCCAGGCGTGTAGGGTCGCCCCTGTACTTCTCGCTGAGTTCCGCGACTTTGGACTTGCGAATGTCGCTGATATATTTCACGAACAGCATTGTGAGGACGTAGTCCTTGTACATTCCCGGATCGATGACGCCACGGAAGGTGTCGCAGGCCTTCCAGACCGTGTTGAATATTTCCTGTTTTAAACTTTCCTTGTCCATTGAATACTCTCCTTTATTTTTCGTCCTCGCACAGCGCAGACAATAGCATGTTTCTTCTATATATTAGCTCTTCCATCAGTTTTTTCTCCTTCTTCGCCAGTTCGGACAATTCAACAATGTATTTTTGCTTTCCAAGATGAGGAACATCCAGAATAAATTTTTCTAACTCATCTTTTACAAGCATCATGATATTTGTCCCTCTTGCAAGGCCTTTCAGGCGCTTCTGTACCGGTTCCAGGGATAGATAAAATGCTAGAAATTCAGGGAGAATCCTATCCGGATTCGCCCTTATTATATAATATTGGGAGGAGACTGCTGTCCTGTCCAGATCGACTCTGATCAGGGAGGGTGGATAGCTAAATCCCCTTGCCTGCAGAAGAACATCTCCTTTCCTGACAAAATATTTTTCTGGATTTCTTATATCCGTTAGATAGAGATTGGCAAGATCAACCTCATGCATGTCCCGATCTATATCCTTTGGAAGAATGATCCTGTAGGCTCCGATATTGGTCTTTTCCAGCTTCTCCCGAAGCTGGAAGCCACTAATTATCTCAACCAGATCTTTAAGTTTATATTTCATAAGCTAACCCAATACGGTATTTACATATGCAGTATCTTTGCTACATCTATATTTTAACGCATAATAAAAGAATGTCAAGTTATTTATGCAATAATTCAGCTACTTTGTTAATATTAAATTAATGCGAATATCGCAGCCGGCGAAGCCGCTTTCGTTGAGGACGGGAAATACTGCGACACGTTGACAAAGACATTCACTGTCACGCTTTCAAACGGCAGGAAGATCAATGTCGTTGGTGCCGTATTTGTGAAATAGAAGTAGGGATATACCTACTTAAAGATCCTTTGAATTGCATAATATTTCCTGCTACTGTATGCAAGGACATGCCACATAAATAAGAACGCCAGGAGCATACCATGAAAAAACTTCTTCACATCATTGCAACACCGCGCGGCGACGAATCCAGCACTCTCAAGGTGTCCGGCGCATTCCTGGACACTTTCAAAAATAAACATGCTGACTGGGTTGTCGAGGAGCTGGGTCTTACGAAGGAGGAACTTCCAGACCTTACCATGAAAAGGGTCGACGGCAAATATGTGCTTCTCAGTGGCAAGGACCTATATGGAGATTTGAAGGAGTCATGGGAGGACATCATTTCGCAGATTGAGCGGTTCATGTCGGCGGACGCATATCTGATCAGCACGCCGATGTGGAATTTCAGCATCCCCTACACATTGAAGCATTACATAGATGTCATTGTCCAGCCTAGATATCTTTTCCGTTACACCGCCCAGGGGCCGGAAGGACTTCTGAAAAATAAAAAGATGGTCGTGATTTCGAGCCGTGGAGGCGACTACAGTTCCGCTGAAGCAAAAAAGGCCGACTTCCAGGAGCCTTATCTGCGCTTCGTGTTCGGTTTCTGCGGCATCACCGACATCGAATTCATAAATGCAGAACCGATGAACATGGGCGAGGAGCTACAGAAAAAAAGCATAGCGGCGTCACAGGACAAGGCGAAGGCGCTGGCCACGCAAATCTGAACGAAACGGATGGATGGAAATGTCAAAACGTTGTAACCGTACGTTTTGCCTCATAAGTATGGTGGGTTTTAACCCGCCTATTTAAGAATTGTCGGGCTAAAGCCCAACATACTCTTGTTGAATAAAAACCCCATTAGCCTCAAAACACCCAACTTAACGGTTGCAAAACGCTGATGCTTTTGAAATCAGCTCTATGGATTGCCGTATCGGATGCAAGTGGAGAGGAGGGTTGCATGGCAGGTTGAAGAAGTTGATGAAATTGTTTGTAGTAGCGCATGTTTGCGCGTTCTTAAAGAAGGGACGGGCTTTAGACTGTCCCATTCTTTAGATTAAGATGGTACATGCTGAAGCACGTACCTACCTAACGCGCAAACATGCGCTACTACGAACAATTTCCCTATGCCTGAGAACCTCTATTTGACCCTCCACGCCTGAGACAGGCAGAAGAATAGAGGTGTGTCCTCCTGCGAAGGCGGTGAAGATGACGGCATAGAAATAAAATCCGTGATCCTTGAAGAGCAGAAGGGAATTTTTTTTGAAGTCGGTTTTTTCGTCGAGAATCTTCATGGATGGTAATTTTCAACTCCCGTTGAAAATTACAGCTTGAAGAACTTCTTCTTCTGCTTGTTCCTGTCGAGTTCTCCGGCGAGGTTCTTCATGATCGGAATCGCCCTTGTCTTGGTGCTGACTGATTCCTTGTTGTCCCTTACCATCTCCTTCTGGGCGCCCATGACGACTTTTTCCTTCTCCTCCTTGGCCTTATAGAGATTTATGGTGGTAAGGATTTCCGTGAACTTGGGTCTCTGTACGGGATGATATGAAAGCATGTCCATGACAATCGAACTGATCTCCTCGGGGACATCCTCGCGGTAGTTCGAGGGAGCTACGGGAGCTATGTAGTCGACCGTCTCGGCGGTGAGGATTGATGGTTTCTCAGCGCTGAACATCTGCGATTTGTCGGAGGGCTTCTTTTTCTTTATCCTGGAATAGACGGTTTCAACTTCGCTCTTGCCGGAAAAAGGGTATTTCCCGGTCAGCATGTAATAGAATAGAACGCCGAAGCTGAAGATGTCGCCGCGCTTGTCCTCGACACGGCTTTCCGCCTTTTCAGGGCTGATGAAGTACGGTGAGACCGAAAGAGCGATCTCCTCCTTGTTCTGGAGGAACGTGTAGACGAACCTTGAAATGAAGAAGTTCTTCGTCCTTACATTTCCCCTAGCGTCTATGTGGACGTTGTCGGGGCACAGATCGTGATGCACGAATTCCTTGTGATGGGCTACGGCCAGCCCCAGGGCGGTGGCCTGCAGGACGTCGACAACCTTGTCGACATCGAGGAGCCCCTGGTTTTCAGGCGAATAATCTGAAAGGGCATAGCCATCCATCTTTGGTTCGGTCACGAAGAAACTCCCGTTTATCTCTCCGAAATTGAGGATGGGGCAGATGTTCGGATGTTTCAGGGTGGAAAGAGCCAATGCGTCTTCCTTGGCGATGTTCAGGAAGCTCTTGTATTCAGGATGGTCCTTTTCAAGGATGTAGATCATGGAATTGAGGTTCTGTCCCTGGTCAAAGCCCTCATATATCTTGAAAATGCCCTTTTCGCCGACAAATTTTTCCAGCTTGAGGTAGTCCATCTCCATGGGTATGGAAAGCGTTGTCCCGCAGTCGGAACATTCACAGAGAGTAAAAGGCTCAATGCCTGTTGTGTCCATGACGCCGCCACAACCGCGGCAGATAAGCTGGCCCATCTTCCCTACCCCTTAAAAAAATAAATCCCTAAAAAGAAGATAATCATTAATATACTATCTGATGGAATTTTCTACAAGCAAAGCTTGCGGGAACATTTGAAGTTGCTGTTTTTTTTCCATCAGCCGGCATGTTTCCTTATGCTTGCCGTCTTGCGCATTATCTTCGCCATCAACGCCTTGCCATCTGACATCTTCCCGACTGCACCTCCAGCATATATTTTCCAGAAATACAGGATATCGGTCCTGCTGACGAACTTTTCAGATGAAAAAAGAAGCTGTGCCAGGTCCTTCACCCTCCATCTTTCAGAAAAGTCCTCCTTGAATACAACCCTCTGCAGATCGATGAGATAGGGCTTGTCGTCTTCGCCCTCCCTGACAAACATATGTACAAGGTAGAAGTCCTGGTGGGCCATGCCGGCGGAATGCATGCCTGCGGCAAGACCTGCGATTTTTCCTATGAGACTTCTCCGGCGGCTCCTGTCCTTCCCTGCGAATTCCGCAAAAAGCTCGGACGCCCTCCTGTAATCCCTGATGCCTAGGGTGAGGATGCAGGAATCGCCACCTCTGGAGGCGCATGCGATCGGCTGCATGGTTGGAAGATTGTTCCGGTGGAACTCGACAACAGCATTCCATTCGTTCAAGGCGCCTGGATAGCGGTTCGGCCTGAACGAGAGGATATTCTTGATCTTCTCCTTCAAAGGCTCTGGCGTGTATCTCTTGATGTATGCCTCCAGCGCAGCGCCATCAGGGGATTTGAGGAGGACTCGTTCGGTCCCGCGCTGTTTCACGACCTTCTTCACAGGTTCGCTGGGGATGTTCCAGAGCTTCTCAAACGTATCAATGCCGTTGAAGGCAAGCATCTCTGAAAACTCCTCGTTGACCTGGAGCTTCCCGCCGTCCTTCTGCAATACCTTTATCCTCATTCCCATTAGAGATTCCTGTATTTGACTTGAGGGAACCTCTAAAAATTCGCATTTGGCGCGTTGCGGAAGATTTTTGAAAGCTCAAAAAGAATTTCTGAACGGAGGCGTATCGAATCGATACGCCGACAGAAGAATATTCTTCTTTGAGCCAAAAAGAACCGCAACCCTAAGGGAGACAGATTCTTATGGATTCCGGCGTTGTCGCGAAACCAGTTACAGCCCGCTACGGGGCTGCTCCTGGTATTTGCTCCTAGCCGTATCTCCATAATCTCCTGTCTCGCGCCATATGCCAATTTTTAGAGGTTCCCTTGATGGACATGGCGTTCACCGTAAACCGTGTTTTCGCCAAGCAAGATTCCACTACAGCATATATTGCATATTCTGAATTCCAAGCCCAAAACTCCAAACATTTTCAATAAATTTAATTTTTCACGCAGGGAAAAATTACTGGATTTAAAGTTAAAGAGGATTATATTCCGGACATGGAAAAGAAATCGCCAATACTAGGATCTTTCTGCCTTGTGCTGCTGTTTGCAGGAATCTCGTCTGCGGTTTTTTCCGCCGACTACAAGAACCGCGTGGTGAAGGAAATAGAGAATTCAGCTCATTTCTATCTCAAGCGCAGCTCCCCGCAGTGGGAGAAGCAGGGGCGCATCATCGGGGAAGTAGCGTATCCGCCCAAAGCATATACAATCGACATATTCATAGCAGGCACAAAACTCCTGGACAAGCCTTTGAAGACTATTTCACCTAATCCAAATCTCACCGTCTACGACACCGGATGGCTGGCTGCGGGCACTTATGACATAGTCGTAAAATCCGCAGGCTATGTCGACCACCATATCACGGCAGTCAAAATCACCCCCTACAGCGACTGCGTTATAAACCTTGTCTTCGGCCAAATCGAATACAAAAGACAGTAGGATCCCCACCTCCCCGGAATTCAGCATGTTTTATTCCTTAAACGAATTGACAGCTATTTTTTTAAATGTATGGTAAAACAATTTTTTTTATAATATTTTCAGTAGGACAATACCTTTCTATTCAATATAATTAATTAAGGAATCACAACCATGGCTGAAGAACTTCAGAGCTTGTTGGAAAAAATCAATGAGGAAGGCATTAAGAAGGCCGAAGAGGCTAAAAATAAGATCATCGGCAATGCAAGGGCCGAAGCTGAAAGGATAATCAGCGACGCCTCAGCGAAGGCGGATGAAATCCTGAAAAACGCCCAGGCCGCTTCTGAGACCGCCAAGGCCAGGGGCGAAGCGGCAGTACGCCAGGCCGTCAGGGACATCACCATCGCGCTCCAGCAGGAACTGCTGAACAGGCTGAGGAGCGTCGTCAAGGAAGCCACCGCCGAAGCCATGACTCCCGACCTGATGGGGAAGATCATCCTCGAAATGGCAAGGAACTACAGCTCGAAAACGCCCACCGCCGAAGCCAACATGGAAATAGTGCTTGCACAGAAGGACAGGGATTCAATGGAGGCCCTGCTGAAGAGCAGCCTTGTCGGCAGCCTCAGGAAAAATCCGGTGATCACCCTCGGACAGAATTTCGCCTCCGGCCTCAAGATATCGTTCAAGGGGAGCGATGTCTTCTTTGATTTCAGCGATGAGGCGATATCGGAAATCATATGCGCGTACGTAGGTCCAAGGCTTGCCGCGGTCATCAATTCAGAAAACAGAAAATGACATTATCGTATTATTACATATTAAGTTCAATGCCTATGCTCAAGAGGGGCGAGCTGCCTCCCTTGAACTCGGAGACTTTCCTGGGCTCCTGCGCGCAGGTGCTTCCTGAAAAGACCGTGGCGAGGCTTTCCGAGATCAAGCTTGTCCCTGGAGACGACAAGGCCTTCGGCCATTTCTCGGCAGTGCACAAATGGTATGAATGGGAAACCGCCACAAGGACCAGGCTGGCGAAATTCAGGGCCGTACACCTCAACCGTGAAGGCCGGAACCATGAGACAAACCATTCCGAGGTCGACAAGCACATAGAGGACATCATGTCCGTAGCCAATCCCGTGGAAAGGGAGAGAATGCTTGATACGCTAAGATGGAAGTTCCTCGACGAACTTGAATTCGGGCAGAACTTCAACTTCGACGCCCTGTGCATCTACAGGATCAGGCTCATGCTTCTTGAGAAATGGGTCGGAAAAGAACAGCAGAAAGGTTATGAAAACCTTGATGCGATTATAAATAATCTGGAAAAATACGAGGTTTCTATTTCCAGATAAATTTTAGCTAGGAGACTGCTTCAACATGTCTGAAAAAAACATTGGTTCAATCGTTGGTGTCAACGGAAATATGCTGACCGTGAAGTTCGAAACTTCCGTTACGCAGAATGAAGTCGCATATGCCATAATGGGCGATATAAGGCTCAAGTCGGAGGTGATACGCGTCCGCGGACAGCTCGCTGACCTGCAGGTCTACGAGGACACGCGCGGCCTCAAGGTCGGCGACGCCGTCGAATTCACCAACGAACTTCTGAGCATTGAGCTCGGGCCAGGACTTCTCGCGCAGGTCTACGACGGACTCCAGAACCCCCTGAACAAGCTTGCCGAGAAATCAGGATTCTTCCTGAAGCGCGGGCTCTACATGGAGGCCCTTGACTATGAAAGGCTGTGGCAGTTCACTCCTTCGGCGAAGATTGGGGACAGGCTTTCAGCCGGCGACAAGGTCGGCAGCGTTCCAGAAGGAATCTTCGAGCATCTCATCATGCTTCCATTCGGCTTCAAAGGGAAGTGGGAGGTCGTCAGCGTTGCGCCTGCCGGCAGCTACAACATCACATTCCCGGTAGCAAAGGTCAAAAACGAGATTGGCGAGCAGCAGACGGTCACGATGGTACAGAAGTGGCCTGTGAAGATACCGATCACCGCCTACAAGGAAAAGCTCATCCCTGAAAAGCCGCTCATCACGCAGCAGAGGATCATCGACACGTTCTTCCCAGTATCCAAGGGCGGGACGTTCTGCACCCCCGGACCATTCGGCGCAGGAAAGACAGTCCTCCAGCACGCCCTGAGCCGTTACGCTGAAGCGGACGTGGTCGTAGTCGCGGCATGCGGCGAGCGCGCCGGTGAAGTCGTCGAAGTGCTCCGTGAATTCCCACATCTCGAGGATCCGAAGACCGGGCGTACGCTGATGGAGCGTTCAGTGATCATCTGCAACACCAGTTCAATGCCCGTTGCGGCACGTGAAGCTTCAGTATACACCGCCATAACCATAACTGAATATTACAGGCAGATGGGACTCGACTGCGTGCTTCTCGCCGACTCGACATCGCGATGGGCCCAGGCGCTACGCGAAATGTCAGGACGTCTCGAGGAAATTCCCGGAGAGGAAGCATTCCCCGCATATCTCGAATCCCTCATTGCCGGATTCTATGAAAGAGCCGGCCTGGTCAAGCTGAACAATGGGAAGACGGGTTCAGTCACCATCGGTGGCGCCGTAAGTCCCGCAGGCGGTAACTTCGAAGAACCGGTTACGCAGGCGACCCTGAAAGTCGTGGGCGCATTCCTGGGGCTGTCGCGAGACAGGGCGAACGCCAGAAGGTTCCCTGCGATCCATCCTCTCGACAGCTGGAGCCACTATGCAAGCATCGTCGACGAGGAGCTGGTCGATTTCGCACGTGAAATCCTGAGGAGGGGCAATGAAGTCAACCAGATGATGAAAGTCATCGGAGAGGAAGGAACGCATGTCGACGATTTCCAGATCTACATGAAGAGCGAATTTCTCGACGCCGTCTATCTCCAGCAGAACACTTTCGACAAGGTGGACGGGGCGACGAACGAGGAAAGGCAGAAACATGTGTTCGGCAAGGTCGTACTTGTACTTAAAACAAAATTTCCATTTAACCATAAGGACGAGGCCCGTCATCTCTTCAATGAACTGAGGCAGATGTTCATTGACTGGAACTACACGGCCTGGAACTCGAACGGCTTCAAGGAAATCGAAGGCTCAATCGACAGCAAAGTTAAGGAGCGCAGCAAACATGCGTAAAGTTTATCACAAGATAATCCAGATCGCCGGAAACGTGATCACGGTAGAGGCCGACAATATAATCTACGGCGAACTCGCCGAAGTGACGAGCAGGCGGGGTACTTCGCTCGCGCAGGTCATCAGGCTGCAGGGGCAGAAGGTTTTCCTGCAGGTATTCGCCGGAAGCCGCGGTGTTTCAACCGGCGACGAAGTGCGTTTCCTCGGCAAGCCGATGCAGGTCTCATCCTCAGAGGATCTTCTCGGCCGCGTATTCACCGGTGCAGGGGATCCGAAGGACGGGCGCCCTTCCATAAAGGACAAGCTGATCGAGATCGGCGGACCTTCCGTGAATCCCGCGAAACGAATCATTCCGCGCAGGATGATACGTACCGGTATTCCAATGATCGACATCTTCAACTCGCTGGTTGAATCCCAGAAGCTGCCGATCTTCTCGGTCGCCGGCGAACCCTACAACAAGCTTCTTGCGAGAATCGCAATGCAGGCCGAAGTAGACGTGATCATCCTCGGTGGAATGGGATTGAAGAACGACGACTATCTTTTCTTCAGGAACACCCTCGACGAACAGGGCTCCCTCTCCCGCTCGATAATGTTCGTGCATACCGCCGCGGATCCGGTCGTCGAATGCCTGCTTGTCCCCGACATGGCGCTTGCAGTGGCGGAAAGCTATGCCCTGAACCACAAGAGGGTGCTGGTACTGCTTTCCGACATGACGAACTTCGCCGACGCCATGAAGGAAATCGCCATCACCATGGAGCAGATCCCTTCAAACCGAGGCTATCCCGGAGATCTTTACAGCCAGCTGGCCTCCCGTTATGAGAAGGCGGTCGACTTCGAAGGCGCAGGCTCGATCACAATCCTCGCCGTGACGACAATGCCCGGCGATGACGTGACGCATCCCATCCCTGACAATACCGGATATATAACTGAAGGACAGTTCTATCTCCGCAGGGGAAGAATCGAACCGTTCGGCTCGCTGAGCCGTCTCAAACAGCTTGTCAACGACAAGACCAGGAAGGACCATCGCGTCATCATGGACACGATGATCCGCCTCTACGCTGATTTCCGCGAAACTCGCGAAAAGCAGTCCATGGGGTTCAAGATGAGTTCCTGGGACGAGAAGCTTCTCAAGTATGGACTGCTTTTCGAGAAACGGATGATGGACCTTTCCGTGAACATTCCGCTCGAGGAAGGGCTTACTCTCGGATGGAAGACGCTGGCGGAATGTTTTGACAAGACCGAGACCGGCGTGAAGTCTGATATCATCAAGGAATTCTGGCCGGAGAAGCAGTAGGAAGAAGTTCTAGAGTTCGAAAGTTCTGGAGTGCGGGAGTTTAGGAAGAAGTTCTGGAGTGCGGGAGTTGGGGAAAGGGAAAGAAGGCACAGAGGCACAAAGTATAATAATTGAGAAGGTAGAATTTAGAAAGTAGAAAGCAGGGGAAGTTTACTGGAGACTGAAGACCAACGACCGTTCCCAGGCTTAAACCTGAAACTTGAAACTTAAAACTAAGCAAGCTATGGCAAAGATAAAACTGACAAAAAGCGAATTGAAGACGCAGCGGGACGCACTGAAGCAGTTCTCGCGCTATCTGCCTACGCTGCAGCTGAAGAAGATCCAGCTGCAGATGGAAATGCGCAAATGCCAGCAGAAACTCGAGGAAATCGAGGAGAGGCAGAAGACGTATCACGAGGAAATCTCGTCCTGGGTCTCCCTGTTCAGCGAAGACAACACGGTCGAAAAGCTGACTTCCTTCATAAAGCCGGAACACATAATCACCGACACGCAGAACATTGCCGGCGTTGAAGTGCCTGTATTCAAGTCAGTCCGTTTTGCAGTCGTCGAATACGATCTTTTCACCGAGCCTCTCTGGATCGACAGCGCCATAGATGCGGTCAGGAAGCTTTTCAGCATGAAGGCCGAAGGCCTGATCATCAGGAAGCAGCACGAGCTTATCGGGAATGAACTGAGGGTGACGACGCAGCGTGTGAATTTGTTCGAAAAAGTCAAGATCCCCGAATGCAAGGAGAACATCAGGGTGATCCAGATATACATGGGCGACCAGCAGACAGCCGCAGTGGGACGTTCGAAGATCGCAAAAAGAAAAATGCAGGAGACCGCGGCATGATAGTGCAAATGAAAAAAGTATCCCTTATCTGTCTCTCCTCCGAGAAGGTCAGTGCCCTGGAGGAACTCAGGAACCTGGGAGCAATGCATGTCGAACTGGGGGAGAAGGCCTCGTCACCCGACTACGCCGTATCCGAACAGGAACTGATCAGGACCAAGAAGGCGATAAACATCCTGACTGCTAAAAAGGGAAGACCCGATCCTGCATTAGCATCATTGACCGGGACAGAACTTGTCAAAAAGGCGACTGACTGCATCGAGAATGAACTCGCCATGGAAAAGAAGATTGACGGCCTGCTGAAGGACAGGGAGAAGATACTGCCCTGGGGTGAATTCTCCACCGACCTGATCGCCGAACTAAAAGAGAACAACATATTCGTGTATCTCTGCGCAGGAAACAAGAACACGCTGCACCTCCTCCCTTCAGACGTGTCATATACGATAGTGCTCCAGGAAAAAGGCAAATTCTACTTTGCGATAGTTTCGGGCCATGAACTTGATACGTCCGCCATTCCAATCGCAAACGTGCCTATGGAAAGGAGCCTCAGGGAAACTGATGACGCGCTGGACGAAGCCAGGACCGCCCTGCAGTACGACAAGGACGCCTTGAAATCACTGAGCTGCGAAATGGAGAAGCTCAACAACCATCTCCTGTCCGTGCAGGAGACCATCGAGTTCATTTCAAACCACGACGGCATGCGTTCGGCGGGGGAGATATCATATATTAACGGATTTGTCCCTGTCGACCATGTCGAGAACCTGAGGGCAGGAGCTAAGAAGCATGGGTGGGGTCTCCTTCTTTCGGATCCGTCGATTGACGACAAGGTTCCGACACTGCTGAAAGTTCCGAAGATCTTCCAGATGTCCAAGCCCATATTTGATTTCATCGGCATATCACCGAGCTACCATGAGATCGACATCAGCATATGCTTCCTGATCTTCTTCTCGATCTTCTTCGGAATACTGGTCGGAGATGCAGGATATGCAATGCTGATGATAATCGCGACCCTGACCGCAAAATTCTTCCTCAAGGGTGAAAAGGCGAAACAGGCGACCAACCTGTTCCTGGTTCTCGGCTCCTCCTGCCTGATATGGGGAATGCTCATCGGCTCATTCTTCGGGATAGAAGCCCACACCCTGCCCCGTTTCCTAAGAGGTTTCGAATGGTTCAAGAACGAGGAGAATGTCAGGTATGTCTGTTTCTTCATAGCAGCCATACATCTTTCCATAGCACATTTATGGATCGCATGCATCAGGCTGAAAAAAATAACCACCGTCCTCGGCCAGCTCGGCTGGGTCTCATTCATCTGGGCCAACTTTTTCCTGGCGAGCTCCCTTGTGGCTGGCAGGGAATTCCCCCATTTCGCGCTTTACCTTTACGCTGCGGGCTTTGTCCTCATACTGATCGGACTGCACTGGCATGATATCGGGGAAGTATGCGAATTCCCGTTCGCCCTCGTCGGAAGCTTCACGGATCTCCTCTCGTACATACGTCTCTTTGCAGTCGGACTCGCGGGCCTGTACGTTGGAGAGAACTTCAACAAGATCGCGCATGACGGGCTTCTCGGAGTGCCCAGCGTGGATATCGTACTCGGAGTTTTCATCATATTCATCGGACACGGGATAAACATCCTCCTGGGCGCGCTGGCAGTGCTCGTGCACGGCATAAGGCTCAACACACTTGAATTTTCAGGACACATCGGGCTTCGCTGGTCCGGGTTCCTTTATAAGCCATTCAAAAAAAATAACATAGGAGAAGTCGTACATGTTGAACATGACACAGCAAACGATGATTGAAATCGGACAGGCAGGAGCATTCATGTCTGTGTTTTTCGCCTCAATCGGATCAACGTTGGGCACAGGTATCGCCGGAGCTGCGGCTGTCGGCGCCTGGAAGAAATGCTATTCCCAGGAAAAACCCGCGCCTTTCCAGCTGGCAATCTTCGCAGGCACGCCCCTCTCGCAGATCATCTACGCGCTCATCATGATGATCCTGATAAACAAGAAGGTGCTTGAGGTAGGTGGCTTCCAGAACTGGCATTTCTGCCTGGCTGTCGGCATACTCTGTGGAATCGGCCTTGGTGTCAACGCCTGGTTCATGGGAATCGCGGCGGCAAAATGCTGCGACTCGTTCGCAGACACGAACAAGGGCTTCACAAACAACCTCATGGTCATCGGTATCATGGAGACAGTCGCCCTGTTCGTCATGGTTTTCGCAATCATCCTCCTCAACACCGTCAAAGTCCCGGGAATCGTTGAAGCAGTTGTAAAATAATTCCTGGTCTGTATAATAGGCCTTTGAATAAAACAGCTGCAGGAAGAAAAATTATGGATCAGGAAACAATGATAGCTCTCGGGAAATCAGGCGCTTATTGCGCCATAGCATTGTCCGCAGTAGGCTCAAGCATAGGGACAGGCATAGCCGGAACCTCTGCGCTTGGCGCCTGGAAAAAATGCTATGTCTATGGCAGGCCTCCTCCTTTCCAGCTTGCTGTATTCACAAGCGCCCCGATGTCCCAGACTATTTACGGCATGATCCTCATGACCCTTATTGTTAACAAGATACAGGATGGCGCAGCGGCATACTGGCCTGTATTCCTGGCAATAGGGATTGCAGGGGGGATTGCCATGGGGACATCAGCCTGGTTCCAGGGGGTTGCGGGTGCAGGCGCCTGTGATTCATTTGCTGAAACGAACAAGGGGTTCACCAATAATCTCATGATTCTTGGGATTGTTGAAACTGTCGCCCTTTTTGCAATGGTTTTCGGAATCGTACTGCTCAACTCAATCAAAACATAGAGTCATCATCCATGCCTATCTACGAATACATATGCGCAAAATGCGGGAACGAGTTTGAACTGCTTGTGAAGTCATCCTCCGAAAAGGTGGGCTGCCCGAAATGTTCAAACTCCAAAATAGACCGTAAGCTTTCAGTCTTCTCCGCTTCGGTGTCGGCAGGCTCCTCCAAACCGGCATGCGGCATGGTCGAATCATGCCCTTCGGCCGGGAAATCCTGCTGCTCCGGCGGAACCTGCGGGCAACATAGGCACTGAACGCCCGACATCCAACCGGCAATTGGCCAGGCCTCAAGGAGAGACCGTCAAATTAACCCGTATTACATATTTCTGATCATAAAAGAATTCATAAAGTGCCATGCCAATGCCGTTAACTTAAGAGCTGATTTCAAAAGTACGGAAAACAGTCCGTCGTGGATTGAGCCCATTTTGGAGTTCAAACTTTAGTTTGTCTTGGTATTCATAG
>MHBI01000028.1 GCA_001804815.1 Lentisphaerae bacterium GWF2_50_93 | reverse complement strand
AAAAGATTTGAAAACAGGTTTATGCAAAGATAAATTATTGAATTATTACAACATATGGGGGCCATGACATGATAAACTTCAAGACATTCTTGTCAGTTACCACTTTTCTTCTGCTCGGATTCAATCTCCTTGCTGGGTACGATCCAAATACAGGAAGATTCCTCAATAGGGATCCGATCGGAGAGAACGGAGGAGTTAACCTGTATGCATTCTGTTCCAATAATCCAATTTCAAAGGTTGACTGGTTGGGACTATGGGCATCAGCCGGAACAATTAAAAACGGGGCAAGAAAAGTATACGTTCCAGACAATGGCGATAATTCTAAAGAAGCATTAGCTAAAATTGTTGAACTTGATGTAAATGAATTTGATAGGTGGGCCAAAGTAGAAGCAAGGGATGTAAAATTTGACATCCCGATATTGGGTGAAAAAAGGATTAAAGTGCCTTGTGGTTACTCTGTTCCTAACGTTTGGATTTCAGCAGATTTAATGAGAGGTGGAGGTGCATATTCCAGACTTGTTAATCTCGGTGGTTCCATAGGGCAATTTTTTGGGACGGATATTTCCACCTCCAGTTCTTTTAAAATTATCAAACCCACGACTCCAAAAACATTCTTGAGTACCATAAGTGAGAATGCAGGGGATGTCTGGGGGCTTGTTTTATATGCTCATGGCAATAAATATGGAGACATAACTGATAGCGGAAACACTGAATGGATTACCCAAATACAGGTCTTATTAGCCTTGGATGGCAATGGTTATAAAATCTCAAAAGCCTATGCAATGCAATGCTATAGCGCTTATTCTGGGAGGTTCGAAGTTCCCCAGGACATGGCTGAACAGTATAAGAATTTCGGTTTTTCTGTAATCCCGTCTCCGATAGATTCTCCGGCAAATAATCCTGTCGTAGATGTCAATTGGGAGTCTGCTTGGAAAAAACGGGCTTTATATTTTTACGGATATAAAGGGATTAATGCCATGTTGCTGGATTTAGGATTTTAATCATGACTTTCTGGTGCCACATGAGAAAATATATAATACTAATTTCATGTATGTTTTTATTGGCCTCTTGTGCTCCAATTCCACATACGACAGAAGTTTCCCCTACAATAAGTGGTGTTGTTATTGATTCTGAGTCAAGCCTGCCAATTGCGGATGCTGTTATAAAATATAGTCGCGGATTATACTCTGATTCTACTGTTAGCGATAAGGATGGGAAATTCGTTTCAGAACCTCTGAGCCAGTGGCATTATTTAGTTTATATGGGCTCTCCGGGACATGTCCCATCTCCCGACAGGCTCGAGTATATGCGTATTCCTGCAAAACTTGAAATAACTGCAAATGGTTATGAAGCAAAGGCTGTTCAAATTAGAATTGACAAACATGTGGGAGATGACAAGCTTCCAGAGGGAATAGACTTTGATATTACTGAAAAAATCCTGATAGAATTGAAGCATGCTTCTAAGTAGACTATTTCCTTGCTGAGGATGATTTTGAAAGCCTTGGATCTTGGTGGTTATAAAATAACCGAGGCTCATCCAATGCAGTGCTACAGCGTATACAAGGGGAAAGCATCTACTTGGCCCCTCATGATCAACAATCCGAATCCCAATGGATGGAATGCGGATATTTTTAGCGCATTTTATAAAAATTTGACAGGTTTATCGCCAATTGGGATGGTTACTGGTTCAACCGAGAGCGTCTTATACTATCAGGTAGATTGGCTTGGAGAATGGGGGAAGAGGGCAAAGAAAGTTAATGGATATCCTGGAACAAACGTCTTGGGATTCGATTTTTAGCCGTGAAAAAAATAACTGCACTGTCTTTCACCGCATTTTGTTCTTTGAAGTGTATGCTGGAAACCAGCTTCCAGGCAACATTGAAAACACGGATGCAAGTCGCCAACCGCCAAACAATGAGTTGGCGGGAAACAGACAGGAGAGCGTCATGAGGAAAATCAATAAATTTCCATTGCATAACAGACTATCTATAATACTTATTTCTTTAATTGCAGCAATCGCAGCATCGGGATGTAATTTATATCGTTCCAGCTATTCCTTTGATGCGACAAATGATTTCAAGGAAATAATTAATACCGATTACATGCTTGCCCAAGATTGCGTAATTTACAAAACAATAAAAGGCGAGACAACTTCAAATCACGGTGACAATTATATAATATGCACGAAATCCGAATTTGAATCTGATAAATCTACCGTTGAGCTTGGCAAAGACAACAAAATTGAATTTATTGAGAATATTCCGCAAGGCACAAGATGCAATATTATAGCTCTATCAGGGCTTACCTTTAGAAGTGGATGTTGTTTGATCACGCTTTATCTGTCAACATTGAAGATAAAAGAATATAAAGCCATTGCTTACTGGGACAACAACTTATTTTTGCATAGCAGTGTCAAAGCAGAAGACCGTGTCTGGGGAAATTACCTGATACCGTTATCAAAGAAAGAATAACTCAAAATGCTTGGTGAAGTTAAGTCGCTGGGATGACTGAATCAGTTCCCCCTTGACAGAGGTAAATTCTTCGATGAAGTCTCAGAATCCCTGAGGCTGGAAGAAGAAAAGAAGATCATTAGGAATGAGCTTGCCTCAATTCAAGAACACTTTCATATCTATCAACTGCCTTGCCGCCTCAATGCTTTCCTCTCTGTGCCCCTTATATGTGATATTGCCAAACCACTTCACCGCCTGATGGAAGTTCCACCTGTTGAGCCTTGAAGCGTTCTCCATGCCCATAGCCAGTACATCATCATTGAAGCTCTTGATGAATACTTCCCCAGCATAGAGAATATCATGGGCTATCGCAGCCTTGTTGTACCGGCAATCCTCAGGACTATACAACCACCAGAACACTTTCGGTATGCTAGCAAAGTCAGTCTCGAAGCCTTTCTTGATCGTGATCTCATAGCAGTAATTACGCCCCTTGGATGTGGCGTATATCTTGAATCCGAAGGGTTCATTCAAACGCCATGTAGTTTTGCGGAAGAGCAACCAATATCCCGTAGTCCGCACCGGTGTTACGTCAATTTCACTCAGAAACAGCGTCTGGACGATCTTGATGTCATCTGGAAGAGGGATTAATGGCCTGGCGATATTCATGGCTTCACCTATTTGAGATTGCCAGCACCTGCAATGAGCGTCCCGGCAAAATCATTTATCGCCCCCATGATGGAAGCCACATTGCTGGCGCAGGTGAATGTCACCTTCTCGGATCCGTCGGCGTTCTTCTCTATGCAACCACCCAGATCACGACCAAAGCCCCTGCCCTCTAAGTGATATAGGAGCTTGCCATTTCCATCATAGATATCGGTTGAAGCACAGCCAGTCATGAGCAGGATCAGCGATATTGCAATCAGTCTTTTCATGGTTTCAATTCCTCCTGCCTGTAGAGCCTGATGCCAGGCTTGCTGCCCTGTTGGGCTATGATCTGCTCCTGGGCTGGCTTGTCCTTCTCGGCCTTCCTGCTGGAATATTCGATAAAGCCCAGGACTATGCCAAAGGCAGTAATCAGGGCTATCGTGGTATAGGCAGCAGCTTCAATCCTTGCCGTACGATCCTGTAAGTTCTCCAAGGTCTCGCTATGCTTTTTGACCATCTCCAGATCGGCAGGGCATTTCAGGTTCTGGATCCTTTTCATCTCCACATGGACAAGCTTCAACATGTCCTTGAGGTTGTGCTTTTGTATGTCTTTGGCCATGATATCACCTCATCCCTGTTTGAATGCAACAACGCATACGGGGTTCTGCACTGTATTAACTTCCGTGCCTGCGCCGATGATAAATCCGTCGTTCTTGATATTTATTACACCATCAGTAATGTCGGCCAGTGCACCCGTACAGGCAGTATGTCCGCTGGTCATGTATTTATGCCAGAATACTGGAGACAAGGCACCGGCAGGGATCAGAAACAGCAAGTCAGGCTGGAAAGGGAGCCATATGCGCTGTCCCTCTCCGCCTATTCCCACGTATTCCGTGATCGCCATCAATGAATGTTTGTTCCAGTCGCTCCCAAATCCGATATAGTTATATTTGACGGCATTTGTGTTTACAGTCGCATGGTTGCCAATCTTAAAGCCATCAGGAACATTGTTGAGCCCCTTGATTGCCGTACCAGTCGTTATCATCGCGGTGGCGGCCAGGAAGTAGTAGCAGTTGGCTGTATCCGTGTATCCGGTCTTGTATACGCCAGACTGGGTGCCTTCACCCTTTACGATTACTGCCTGAGTTCCAGTGCATTGAATTAATCTGTCGGAAGAAGCATCCCCAGTATATTGGCCTAATGACAGATCGAGATTTCCTGTCTTGCTGAATCCAATACCGAATGGATTAAACGTGGCGGTGTTTGCATTTGAAGTCGTTGCCGCACCAAGAGTGAGACCGCAGTTGCTTGAATAGATGTACTGGTCTATTACCGCATCAGCTATATTGGCAACAGCAGCCCCCTTGCAGTAGCCTTTATACGTCCATATAGAGCCAGCCACGGCAGTAGACGATTTCATTACCGCGAAGTATAACGGCTTGCTGCCATAGTATGCCGTGTAACCCCTCGTGGCGTTTCCCGTGTACTGATTGTACTGTGGAGACGTGGCGTACCCCCACAGTACGCCATTATCCATATGGATTCCGTTTGCATCCATGTTGGTGAGAAGGTCTCCCTCGATGAGTTCCTTCTGGACACCGCTGTATAGGCAAAGTGGTCTCTTGAAAGCCATGATACCACCTCTTATGCAATAGTGACCGGCTGTTGAGGCTCGAATGATACCTCGGTTGCCGAAACCGCCACGCCAACTTCCTGGGATATTTCGCCGGCAGTTGCATCTGGAGTTTCAACCATAGTTCCAGCCGCATCAGCGGAAAGGTACTGGGGTGCACCAGGAGTTTTGCTCGAAAGACCTGTTATCGTTCCTTCGAGATAGACCGTGGCATTTGCCCCTTGGTTTACAGCCTCCAGGACAAATCCGTTTGCACGTCTGCCATTGGAGGCATCGGCCTTCCTGGCCTTCTCGGTTCCGGTATCATTCCAGATGTTCACTAGGTTCCTTGCGGATAGAGCCTCAGACGCCACCAGCACCTTGACTTCTGCACTTATTCCTGTGGGCATCAGTGAAGAATCCAGCTTGCCTGTTGCGTCCAGAGCCACGATCTTGTTCGCCATGCTTACGCCTGTGCTTGTTACCGTTGCAACCACCTCTGAAAGGGATCCTGCAACCCATGCGATGTACTTGTTTGCTGCCATAATCAAATTCCTCCGTTAAATCAGTTTAATCACGTTTCCTATGTTCACGATCATCTTCCTGGGCGATACCGGCACTCCCGCATAAACAGCATAGCCGGTTGTCGGCTGTGTCTGCGTAAGCACCCCATCGGCACCGCAGTAAATCGGCAGGTTCTCCGCCCAGTTCCACGAACTGTCCTCTATCAGCCCGTTTGTCCTGAAACTTATCAATGAATCTGCGCTTGCTGCCGTAAGCGTCACTCCTATCATCGTATATGCGTCAAGGTTCGAACAGACATATGCTTTGCCGTCCGAATCTCCACGGATACAGCGCAGGGCTGAAATGTTTTCTCCGGCCAGTATTGCAGGGATGTTCGGGATAGGAGCTGGAACGCCCTGCATGCCGAATGTGATTGCTGGCTGTGCCACGTTGAACACCGGCACAGTCGGATTTTCCCCAAAGACGATCCTGGGCGTGGAAGTCTGCAACGTCAGTTCGTCCCCTCCCGCATCAAATGCGATCCTTGGCTGAGACACTTCTATTTTAAGTTCTTCACTCATGCCGGCATCACCTTCCTGAGACGTTCAGTTATCTTGAATACTACCGGATCCGCCGTGATCGGCTTCGTT
>MHBI01000027.1 GCA_001804815.1 Lentisphaerae bacterium GWF2_50_93 | reverse complement strand
TAATTGCGCCTGCGATGGGAAAGTTTGCCGGCGGGGAAATAAGCAAGAGGCAGGGATGGGGCGAAATACCAGCCGTCAAGAACAACAGGATATCCACAGGCATGGAAGAAAGCCTTATCTACAGGCTCGGTCCGCGCATGACGGAATCGCTGAAGATATTCAGGAAGTGCTTCTATCCGGAAGACATTCCTTCCAATGCCGGAGAAGATAAACATTGATGGGAGGGTTCTGATGAGAGCATCTTTAAAGATCAGCACAGGACTGCTGGTATGCGCATCAATTGCGCTTCTCCCTCTCGTCTTTGGAACATGTCTGTGTTTCGGGACAGTCTTCATCAGTCCTTTGGAATATCTGCGTGACAATCCCGGTCTCGGAGTAATAATTGATCTCAGGAGCCAGCGGCTTCTTGCTGGATTCATAGTCGGGGGAAGCCTGGCTGTCTCAGGAGCCGCATATCAGGCAGTGCTCCGGAATCCTCTTGCGGAGCCGTTCATCCTCGGAATTAGCGGCGGAGCTGGACTTGGAGCAGCGATTTCAATAGCCTTCGGTTTTACTGCGCTTGGATATCTCTTTCTGCCGTTTTTTTCATTCCTGTCAGCGCTGCTTGTCCTGTCCCTGGTCCTTGTAATGGCTCGTGGTGCCGGGTCAGAATATGCAAACAACATCATGCTCAGCGGTGTAGTGGCAGGAACACTATGCTCAAGCGTCCTGATGTTCATTATAAGCGTACTTGACAACCATAAGCTGAACAGCGTGACATGGTGGATGCTCGGGAACCTGGAACAGGGCAATTCGGCTCTTCTCCATACTACCGGAATTGCTGCAGTTGCCGGGGCTGTCATCCTGTTTCATTATGGCAGGGAGATAAACGCGCTGACACTTGGAGATGAAATGGCGTTCTACCTTGGGATAAATTCAAGGATGCTCCTGCTCGCAGTCCTGGGTATCGCCTCCCTGCTCACGGCTGCAGCGGTCTCCATCTCTGGAATAATAGGTTTTGTCGGGCTTGTAATCCCTCATATCCTCAGAAGACTTTTCGGAGCGGATCACAGGCGGTTGTTTCCTCTTTCTTTCCTGTATGGGGGGATGTTCCTGATGGTCTGCGACACGTTTGCAAAAACAGTCCTAAGCCCGAGGGAGATTCCGGTGGGGGTCATCACCTCCCTTGTGGGTGGCCCGTTCTTCATATGGCTTTTGAACAGGAAGTCTGCAAGGTTGGGAAGCGGAGGTGATTCATGATGATATCCGCAGATAATATAACATACAGCTATCCGGGGCTTGGAAGGAATGTCGTAACCGGAATGAGCTTTGCAATAGACAAAGGCGAATTTGTGGCCCTCATAGGGCCGAATGGCGCAGGCAAAACTACCGTGTTTAGGATCTTAGGCGGATATGTCAGACCTTCTTCCGGCAATGTCAGGATCAAGGACAGAAGCATTCTGGAGATGTCGCGCGGACAACGGGCTGGAATACTGGCAGTCGTCCCCCAGAATGTGTTTACCCCGTTGCCTTACTCTGTAAGACAGATTGTCGAGATGGGCAGAGTGTCACGCCTTTCAAGGTTTATCGCCCCCTCAAAACGTGACATCAAGGTAATTTCCGACGCGATGGCACTGATGGATGTGGAGAATTATTCCGGGACTCCGTTCAGCAATTTGAGCGGCGGGGAAAAGCAAAGGGTGATGCTGGCAATGGCGCTCGCTCAGGAACCTGAAATCCTTCTCCTCGACGAACCAACCGCCCATCTTGATATCGGGCACAGTTTCCGGCTGATGAAAATCCTCGGAGAACTGAATAGGAAAGGCAACCTTACAATCATCCTCATCTCCCATGATATAAACATAGCGGCGAGATATTCCTCGAGGATGATCCTCATGAAAGAAGGAAGGATATTAAAAGACGGCGATGTCGATTCCGTTCTTGATCCAGGGCTGATCGGGGTTGCCTATGGCTGTAAGGTAAGCACAATCGGAAATGAAGGCAAAGTGAGATTTGTTGTTCCATCATAAAGGCGTTGATTAATTTCACGTACTAATAGTCTCGAAATAGTTTTTACAAAAAAGGTAGGGTGCTCTCGCCGAGAGCGCCGCGGACGGCTCGGCGAACCGTCCCTACCAGGATGTCAATTTAATCTTAGTTGGGTCAAATTCCCCGACCCTTGGGTCGGCTTTGATTTTCTTTTGTTATAGAATCTTCGGCCCGCCGTGAGGCGAGGGAGGGCGTCCGTAATACCCCGTTGCTTGCGGCGGGGATAGGATGGCCGTCAGGAGATTCCTTATTTATGGGATTATTAGTATGTACATGTTGGGTTGCCAATTGACAAAGAAAGCATGGAATAAAGCATGAAAAGGGGCTTAAGATAAATTAAGTCCCCTTGGCAAAGGTGATTCCAGAAGGCCATTTGGCAGCTTAAGTTTATAAAGGAAAGGCGCAATTCCTTGCCTTCCCAGATCCGGAAAAAGCCCCGTCAAACTTATCGTGAAGTTGAGCAAGTCGGCCTGAAACTTATCGTGAAGTTGAACAAATCATTCGTGAAGTTGAGCAAATTCCCGGTAAACTTATCGTGATTCTGAACAAGTGTTTGAGGCTAAAAACGGCCCTCTCCTTTAATGTATTGATCTTAATGTTGACCTTTAATGAATTATTAACCATTGAAAATGGGAGTAGTAAATACCTCCAATCCTCCCTGCAACTGCATCCCTTGTCAGGAACGCAGATACAGGGGAAATGCTGCCATATGCGATAAAGGACAATCTCCAGCCCAGGGGGCATCCGATAGTCCCTTAACGCATGATTTTTCATTTGAAGGGCCCTTTGACATGTTAAAACATGCGGATATATTGCTATTAAAGATAGGTAGTATTAGGCATGAAAACACGGCAGGATGCGTGAAAACTAGGCAGTTTTCACGGGAAGGAGCTCTATCTGAGATAGAACTCTTTCCCTTTTCACGACGAAAGGCGGAGCTTTCTGTTCATAAAAAAGAGGAGGAGACATGGAAGAGAAAAATAAAATCCAGATAAGGTTATCGGTCTCACCTGAAACAGCGGACAGGATAAGAAACATTTCAAAAATGTTACATGTCCGGCCCAATATTGCGGTTGAGATGGCCGTATACAGCCTGGACAATTTCGGAGAAAAACCTCTGGAAATCGAACAGCGGCTCGACAGGATTGAAAACTCGCTTGCCTTCCTGGTATCGGAACTGTCGGAGAAGGAAATCCCATGAAAAAACTGCTCATCCTCGTAAAGAAAAAGCCGATAAGGGTCTGCCGGAACCTGAACATCAGCTATCTGGACGAGACGTCCGAACTGAAGGCGAGATACAAGGCCCTTGACGAACGGACAAGCCTTGAAATGGCGAAGAAAAAGATTCAGGACTCCATAAAATACGTTTCCAAAGAGGGGTGCGGAAAAGTGCACGTTGGTGGCTACATGCGGGACAAAATCGTCGAATACTTCAATTGTGTTCCTGAAAATCTGGGCAATCAGGAAAGAATTAAATTTGTTACAAAAAAGATCAAGGAGATTTCTCCATATAGGGATGTACTTGCCTTCAGGTTTGCCGTCTCGATGGACGCTGACGGAGAGAGAATGATCCGGAAAAAGGGGCTTGATCCGGAGAAGATTCTTGGCGACAGGCTGAAAAAGGTTATGACAAAATTCCAGAACAGGTTCCATCCCGGAGACAGGATTTCCTACGTGTACGGACTCCACCACGACACCGACAACCTGCATCTGCACGTAATCCTCTTGGGCAGGACTGAAAAGGGAAGGCATGTGTCCTTCTCAAGCCCGATCAGGGGCAGGAAAAGACGGTATCACCAGGAGGATCAGCTTGGTTTTTGCAAGGACGAACTCGCCAGGCTGGAAAAGAATCTCCTGGACAGGCTTTCCGGAGACAATACCGACATGTTCAATGTGAGATTCCATTCAATAAGGAACAAGGAAAACATGGTTCCGTCCATATCCGGAGGACTGGAGAACCAGCATCTGCTCGCATATCAGAAACTCAGGATCAAATACGATAACCTTATATTTCTTCAGGATGAACTGACCTCCAGGCGGTCAGTCAACATGAACCCTCTGCTATTCCGTCTGCAAGTCCCGAGAATACTCCGGGATATGAACACACTTCTGATAAAAACGAATTTGCAGCGAAGGAGGCGGAGGATCAGGAAGTTTTTCGAGCTTAAACGGGAATATCTGCGGGAACTGAAGGAATTCCGTATTTGTGAGGAAGTGAGGAGGCTTCCGCCTTCAATAAAATATAACCAGGCAAACCTGCTCGAATATTTCCGGTCATCCGGGAAATATAAAGGGAAAGATGAATCATTGTTCTTAAAACTGGCGAAAGGAGTTGTGGAAAATGCTCAGACAGCGGCATGGCGACGGAAAAATATCAGGAATCGCGGACTCGGACGGATTTACGGAGTATGAGGGAACCTTCCTTTTCAGGCAGAAGGACGTTGACGGTGCCTGTCTTCTGGAGACGGCGGAGGCGGCAGGCAAAAAATCAACAACCGTGTTTTTCAGCGGCTACATGTGTATCCTGCCCGACAATGAAGGGAAGCTTTACGGTTTTTTGAGGGAGCTTCTCCTCAAAAAGCCCTCATCCGACAGGCAGGTCTTTCATAACACTCCTGAAATAAAACCCTGAATAAAGAATCTCCCAGTGCGGCAGATCGCCCCAGGAGATTCTTTATGACATGTCAGGAAGGACAGGAATCTCAAAATGAGAAGAGTTGCAATTTCCGTTTCATTATTCGTTCTGGCCTTACCCCTTGCCGAATTATCCATCTGTTTATCAGCAGTCCTGATTGCGGCAGGAGTCTTTGTTTTACTTCGAGGCCGAAAGTCACTGGGATCCGAATATGCGAAAGACGGCCAGACTGTCGCTTCGATTGGAAAGTTCACATGGGACATGAATGACTTCTGCAGGGGATGGTCGATAACCGGCAGGACAGGTTCAGGGAAGACGGTTGGTGCGATCAAGACATTGATGCACCAGGTGTTCAAAAACTGTCCGGACTGGGGAGGAATTGCAGTTGACGAGAAAGGCTCTTTTCATGAGATTGTCTCTGAAATTGCAGAAAAATATGATGCGGAAGACAGGATAGTCTGTTTCCAAGTCAGGCCTGATTACGCGCCTCCGGACTGGGAGCCGAAGGCCAAGTTCAACCTTTTGAGCTACCCGGGGGTTCCGTGGAGCACGTATGCAAAGATAGTAGTTGACACAGCTTCGAGCCTTGGACAGTCTGGAGATAAGGGCTTCTTCAGGACACAGGCGCAGATCCATATCGAAAAAGCCATGGAACTTCTTGAGGTCATGCAGTATCCAGTGACGCTTGAAAATGTCTACGATCTGCTTACCGACAAGGAAAAGCTTAAGGAAGCAGTAAGCTCCCTTGGTGAAGAACTCGATGGTCTGCTGACGGACTATGTCAACAGCATCCCTGAACTCAGGATAAAGCTTATACTGATGAAGCATTTCGGCGACAAATTCCTGAACCAGCCAAATGAGCAGCTGGGCGGAGTCATGTCAACGATCTTCAACTATCTGCAGTACTTCACGAACCCGGACATTTCGGAAATCTTCTGCTGTGATGAGGGCTCGGTTGATTTCTCGGGACTCGACAACGGTATGATATTTATCGTGTCTATGCCCCAGAAATACCAAGTTGAACGCAGATATGTGAATACGTTCATGAAACTTCTTTTCTATGTCCACTGTCTCAGACGCTTCGACATGAGCCAGGAGTACAGGAAAAACGCCAATTTGCTGATATTCTGGGCGGACGAAGCTCAGGGGATAGTTACTGCCACCGATGACGGATTTGCGGACTACAAGGTTATTGACAAGATACGGGAGGCGAAAGGAACGGTGATCTTTGCCGCCCAGAGCACGACAAGCTATTATCCGATTCTTGATGAAAAGAAGACGGAGGTTTTGCTGCTCAACCTCAGCAACCAGATCTATTTTACCCTTGCCGATCCAAAGGCGGCAAGGCTTGCGGCGGATATAATCGGAAAGCGCGAATACTGGAAAAGAAGCTATGGATATTCTGGAGGAAGGGGCAACTCAAATTATCAGAAAGTCGAAGAATACAAAGTTAAAGAGCACGAGCTAATGGCGATGAAGAAGTTCGAATGTGTCGTCCGCCACTGCGAAAAGGGATTTGACAGGACGGTTATCAATCCGGTTTCCTGATCTATGCTTGATTTTTTAATGAATGTTATAAATTTTAAAATATCTGGCCTTAAGTTCATATACAAGCTGAAGGCTATACTTCCTTATCTGGGGATTTGGACTGGTGCTCCTGTCGCTCCCTCTCCTCCAGCTGTGTGCTTATTTCCTGTCAATTCCTCTGTGGAGGTTTCGGCTTTGCCGTCTTTTCCCTGCCTCAGGCATCTTGACCGCCAGATGTAGAAGATGGCGGGATATACCATGAGCTCCATGATCGTGGAGGTCATGACACCACCTATCATGGGCAAGGCAATGCGTTTCATCACGTCTGCACCGGCGCCGTGGCTCCACATGATCGGCATAAGGCCGGCGATGATGACGCTTGCGGTCATGGCTTTCGGGCGGACACGTTTGACAGCTCCATGGTAAATGGCATCGCGAAGGTCGGAGAGATTGCGCATCTTGCCTATCTTGATCCATTGCTCGTAGGCAAGGTCGAGATAGAGGAGCATGACAACTCCGGTCTCCGCATCCAAGCCTGCCAGCGCAATTATGCCTACCCAGACGGCGACGCTCATGTTATAGTCCATCCAGTGGACGGCTGCGAACGCCCCCACCAGCGAGAAGGGCACGGCCAGCATGACAATGGATGTTTTAATGAACGAGCGTGTATTGAGATAGATTATTAGAATGATTATGATAAGTGTCAGCGGCACCACGATCATCATACGCTGCTGTGCGCGCAGCATGTATTCATACTGGCCGCTCCAGAAGATGTTGTAACCCTGAGGAAGCTTGATGTTGCCTTTGGCGACACCTTCGTTGACGGCGCGCATGGCCATCTGGACGTAGGTGCCGATGTCAATTCCTTTCACGTCCACGTAGATCCAGGCGTTAGGTACTGCGGTTTCGCTCTTGATGCCCATTGCAGCGTTGACTACCTTGATTGTCGCCAGCTGGCCCAGCGGCACCTGTGCGCCGGTGGGCGTGGGTACTACCAAGTCACGCAGGGCTTGAAAATCTTGGCGATAATCGCGCTCGTAGCGGAGATTTATGGTGTAGCGTTCCAGACCCTCAACGGTAGTGGTGATGGGCATGCCTCCCAGCGCTACGGATAAAACCTCCTGCACTTCGCCCAGCGTGAGACCATACCGGGCAATTTCATCGCGGTTGATGTCAAACTCCAGATAGCGGCCGCCGACAACTCGCTCGGAGTATGCGCTTGCCGTGCCTGGAACCTGTTTTACAACTGCTTCAATCTCGGAGCCGATCCTATCAAGTTCAGCCAGATTTGGACCTGCGACCTTGATGCCTATCGGAGTCTTTATACCTGTGGAAAGCATGTCAATTCGCGTCTTGATGGGCATCGTCCAGGCGTTGGTCAGGCCTGGGAACTGGATGGCGCCGTTGAGTGCATCCATCAGTTCGTCGGGTGTTCGCTGCCTGTGTGCAATGACCTTGCCGGTCTCATCCTTGATGTCCGCTTCCGGCCATTCCTTCTCATCCTTGAGCATGATTGTTGTTTCGATCATGTCGAAAGGCGCAGGATCGGTGGCGGTTTCGGCACGGCCGACCTTGCCAAAGACGTTTTGCACTTCCGGGAAGGATCTGATAATCTTATCGGTCTGCTGGATGAGTTCGCGAGCCTTGGTAGAGGAGATTCCCGGGAAGGTTGTCGGCATGTAGAGCAGGTCGCCTTCGTAGAGAGGCGGCATGAACTCCGATCCGATGTTCTGGTACGGGAAGAACTTTCCAGCCTTGAACGCCAATTCCTTGACCTTGCCGTCGGGCAGCAGGCGCGCGGCAAGCATGTTCGAAGGAAAGAAAACCCAGAGGACGATGGCTGCTGCGCTGAAAATGACTATCCAGCGCCATCTGATGACCAAATCAATCAGCGGGTGATACACCCAGATGAGGAAGCGGTTGATGGGGTTCTTTTCCTCAGGCGGGATTTTGCCGCGTATGAAGAATCCCATGAGGATAGGTGCCAGTGTGATTGAGAGCAGCGCCGCCGCCGCCATCGAGTAGGTCTTCGTGAAAGCCAGCGGTTTGAACAAGCGCCCTTCCTGCGCCTGCAAAGTAAAGACCGGGATAAAAGACACAGTGATTACCAATAGCGAATAAAAGAGCGTCGGGCCGACCTCGATGGAAGCGTCCCGGATGATCTCCCAGTGCGGTTTTTTCCCCGCGTCGTGTTCCATATGTTTATGGGCGTTCTCGATCATGATGATTACAGCGTCCACCATTGCGCCAATTGCTATGGCGATGCCTCCCAGCGACATGATGTTGGAACTGATCCCCTGTCCAAACATGACGAGGAAGGACATGAGCACGGCGATGGGCAGGATCAGAATGGCAACCATCGCACTTCGCAGATGCATAAGGAAGGCGATGCAGACCAGTGCCACCACGATACTTTCCTCAATGAGCTTTTCTTCGAGCGTCCGGACGGCGCGATCTATCAGGGCGCTGCGATCATATGCGATCGTATAGGTCACATCCGGAGGCAGTCCTTTCATGGCCTCGTCCAGACGCTTCTTCACATCCATGATGACCTGGCGCGCGTTGGCGCCGTAGCGGATGACGACGATCCCTCCGACGGTTTCGCCTTCGCCGTTGAGTTCTGCAATGCCACGGCGCATCTCCGGTCCGAGCTGCACGGTAGCCACGTCGCGCATTAAAATCGGTACGCCATTGGAACCTACACCCACGGCGACTTTGCGGAGAGCCTCCACGTCCTGTATATAGCCCTTGACCCTCACGATGTATTCCTTCTCGGCCAATTCAATGGAGCGTCCGCCTACTTCGCCGTTGCTCATCTCAATGGCTTTGCTCACATCCGACAAAGGCAGGTTGTAGGCGCGCAGTTTCACAGGATCCACCGTCACCTGGTACTGCTTCTGGAAGCCGCCGATGGAAGCTACTTCCGACACGCCGTCCACTGCGGTGAGCTGGTATCTCAGATACCAGTCCTGCATGGAACGGAGCTCCCAGAGATCGCGCTGTTTCGAGTTGATCGTATACATGAAGGCCCAGCCCACGCCTGTGGCATCCGGACCAAGCGATGGAGTCACCCCTTTGGGCAGCTGGCTGCTGAGCTGGCTCAGATATTCAAGCACCCGGCTGCGCGCCCAGTAGGGATCCGTGCCGTCTTCAAAAATGACATATACGAAGGAGTAGCCGTAGAACGAGTAGCCGCGCACCACCTTCTTGTAGGGTACGGAAAGCATCTTGGCGGTGATGGGATAGGTTACCTGGTCCTGGATTATCTGCGGTGCCTGTCCGGGATATTCCGTGTAGATGATGACCTGCGTGTCCGAAAGGTCGGGGATGGCGTCGAGAGGAATATTCTTTACAGCATAAAGTCCGCTGAGCACCAGCGCCACAGTGACCAGGAGAACAATGAATTTGTTCTTCAGCGAAAAATCAATTATTCCCTTTAGCATGAGATCATTTCCTGTTCGTCTTAGTGTTGGTGTTGTGGTGCGTCCTGGTTTGAAACGGGGGCCGGATGCAGCCTATGCCAGTTTTTTTCAGCATCTTTGCCGTGCGGGACTTTGCTTGTCTCCACCAGGGTCATCTCGCATTTCGGACACTTGCCCGGTTTGTCGGAAACAACATCTGCGTGTTCGGCCATCGGACAGACATAGAGCTTTTCAGGTATTGCTTCGGAGCCTTTGGCCGGTTCAAGAGGCGCTTTCTTCGGTTCTTCCAGAACCGGTATGAGCGTCATGCCGCATTTCGGACAATTGCCAGGCTTGTCCATGTGCACATCTGCGTGTTCCGGCATGGGGCAGGTATAGTAGAGCAATTTGCCGGGCAGCTGGAGATCGTGCAGAGCCGAGGGCAGAACCGGCATCATCGTCATCCCGCAGATAGGGCACTTGCCGGAATGGTCGTAATGGATCATGGCATGTTCCGGCATGGGGCAGATGTAGACCAGCTTTTCCGCTTCCGCCTGCGTTGTCGCTGCGGTGTTTTTTTGACCAGCTTCAGGGGCCGTTGAAGGTGCAGCTTTTTCGGGCGTGGTCATTTTCTGGATGGCCTCGCGCAATTGGCTTTCTGAATCAAGCATGAACTGGCCCGATGTGACGACTTTTTCACCTTTGTCAAGACCGCTGAGGACTTGATATTGATCGTTCTCCGCCTGGGGGCCAAGTGTTACCGTGCGTGGGGCGAAACGTCCGCCTTCAAGGGCCACAAAAACAGTATTCTTCTCGCCGCTGCGGAGAATGGCCGAGTCAGGCACAAGAATTGCAGAAGGATCCAGTTCGGAGGAGACGGAGACCGAAGCGAACATGCCTGGCTTGAGGAAGTATCCGGGGTTATGGAATTCCATGCGCACACGGGCGGTACGGGTCTTCTCATCCACGTTCGGATAGATGTAGGTTACACGGCCATGGAACTGGCGGTCTGGCAGGAAGGAAAGCGTCATGACTGCTTCCTGCCCCAGTTTTACGTAGGCGAGATCCTGCTCGTATATCTGCGCATATACCCAGACCAGGGACAGATCCGCTAGGCGGTATATTTTCATGCCGGCATCAACCATCTGCCCTTCGACAACCAATTTTTCAATGACGAATCCGTCGCTTGTTGAAAGGATGCGCAGGGTTTTCTTGACCTGGCGCGTTTTATCAAGTTCGGCAATCTGCTCGTCTGAGATATCGAAGTATTTCAGCTTGGTGAGGGCGCTGGATTTTAAATCGACTCCGTCCTGCAGGGTGCTGGCGGATGAACCGGTGGCTATGAGATACTCGACTTCTGCGCTGTAAAGTTCCGGCGAGTAGAGTTCGAACAGAGGATCTCCCCGGTGCACCTGCTGGCCGGTGGCGTTCACGTACAGTTTTTCAATCCAGCCCTTGACCTTGGTGGTCACATCAACCAGGAAATGTTCGTTATAGTCGATAACCGCCACCGTGCGGATGGTCCGCCTCAATGGGCCGCGGACGACTTCGGTGGTCCGGATGTTCATATTCTGGATGGTCACGGGATCAATTGTGATGGAGGACGATTCGTCAGCCGCCCCGCTGTCATACACCGGAACCATGTCCATGCCCATGCTGTCCTTGCCAGGCGTCTGGCGCACTTCGCCGGGGTTCATGGTGGACTTGTAGTATTTCACCTTCCGTTCCCTTGCTCCGGTATCCGCACCGGCCTGCTTGCGGACCGGGGTCAGTTTCATTCCGCATATGGGACAATTGCCAGGCTTGTCCTGGATCACCTGGGGGTGCATGCCGCAGGTGTAGAGCTGTTCGGATTTCGACGTTGCCGCATCTCCGTGGTCATGGGCGGACGGGTTCAGAAAAAAGATGGCGGCAGCAATCGTCGCCAATGCAATGACCGTGATTGATATCGCTGCTTTAGTTTTTGTTTTCATAGTTGTATTGAGTCCTCTATTTTGGCTTGATGTCTGTTGAAGGAGGGGCCGGCAGCGGCGCGTTATCCGGCGGTGTTCCCAGGATTATTAGGCTGAGTTCGGCCAGAGTCAGTTCGCATTGGGTGCGGGCTTCAACTTCGACAATTTGGAACTGGAGCAATGTGCGTTCCGCCTCCAGAAGGTTTATGAAATCGATTTGAGCTGAGGAATAGGCTGCGCGGGCAACGTCCAGGGACATCTGTGCCTTGGACAGCAGCTTGCCTGTGAGAAGCTGGAGATTGCGTTTGGACTCGCGGTACATATACGATTTGTCGGCGAATTCCACCACCAGTTGGATCTGCTCTGCGGATAATCTGGCCGAAGCCGCCTGTTTGCGTGCCTGGGCAGCAGCGATTTCCGCCGCAATCTTGTCCATCCAGATGGGCAGCGTCATTTCAAACTTGGGTCTCACCATAATAGGATTGGCCTTCACATCACCCTCTACTCCTACAGTGAAATCCGGAAACCTGCTCAAGCGGGCAAGTTTGATTCCCTCTTCAGCTGCATGAACTTCGGCCTCCATCGATTTTAGTTGCGGATTGTGCGCCAAGGCTGTCGCCAGAAGCTGCTCGGAACTCATGTCAAGAGGTGTTGATTCGAACTGCGCCGGAACAGGCGGGTTCGGCTGGTCGACGGACATTCCTAAGGCGGTCTTGAGTTTGGCCATGAGCGGATTGCGCGAATCCTCAAGGTTGGCAATTTCAGTTTTCAGCCGTTCCTGTTCGATCTGCGCCCTGAGCACATCCTGCAATGTAACCTTCCCTGATTCATTCAAAGCACGGGCGATTTTCTCCAGATTGTTCATCAACTCCAGCATCTTGCAGTTGATGCGGATGCGCTCATCGAGAAAGTGAAGCTGATAATAGGGGCGCTTGACATCGAAAGCCGTCTGGAGCACCGCGCTTTCAAAGGCGTAATACCGAGCCTGGCTTTCGGCAGAGGCGATGTCCGCCTTGGTGCTGAGCTTTGTCGGCCAGGGGACATCAAGCATCAGCCCTGGCATTATGGAGTTGATCACGTTTGTAATGTCCATCTGGAATGTAAACTTGGGATCGGACAGGGACCTTTCCAGGGTGATCTTCTCGACAGATGCCGCATATTCGTAATAAGCCGCTTCGACACGCGGCTGGTTGAGCATGGCGTAAGTAAGCAATACGGCCAGCGTTGAATTGCTGTCGAGGACTGGAAGGGCGGCTTTATTGCCGTCAGGACGGTAGATTTTGGACAGCGTCCCGAAATCGCTCCGCGCCTGCCGTTCACTCTTGGTTGTGAGGCCGTAGCAGCCGGACAGGGAAATTGAGACCAGTACTGTCATCAGTATCAAGCATCGCCAGTATTTCAGATTTGACTTCTTCATTTGATAATTACTGATTTACTTCGATATTTTTGTTAATCTTTGCGCTTTATTTGGATACAGAGCCATCTGTTTCCATAGTTGGCTTTGCTTCTGGAAGAGACGGCAGAATGAGTCTTTGCGGCAGAAGAGGTGTAATCAGGAGTTTCTGCGGCAAGAGAGGCTGAATCAGAAGCCTTTGCGGTAGAAGGGGAGGGATCAGGAGTTTCTGTGGTGAAAGCGGCGGAAGTGCAGGTTTCGCGTCCTCGCCATATGCGTAGAGGCCAGTCATTGCGAGAGCGGCGATCAGAATTATCCTTTTCATACTTCACCTCCATATATATATTTAAGTGAGTCGATTTCAAAACTCTAATTTCAACGGAGCGCGGGTTTTCCAACCCCCCTCCGTTAGTTCTAAATCAGTTCAAGGCAACTATGAAATTACCTCAAGTAATACAGCCATGGAATCAGTGCTGATGCCCGGCGTGTCCGTCTTCCTTCTTGTCAACCTTTAGAGCTTCGGTGGCCTTGTCCTTCGGGGTCTCATCAAGGATGATGCCTTTGGCCTCCATCTCCTTGATATACTTTTCAGGATCCGCCTTGACCACTGCCAGACACCGTGTACAGCATACAAAAATCCTCTTGCCCTTGTAGTCTACGAACAGTTTCCTGTCCACCTCGTCGACTTTCCCTCCCATTATAGGGCAGTTGATCTGCTTCTTGCTGTCCTTGGAATCATCCTTCTTGGCCTGCGAATCAGCGGATTTTGATGCTTCGGGTTTGCCGGTAGCTTCCTCCGCATATGGCTTGCCCATCAGGAAGAAAACTCCAGCGGCAAATACCAGGGACAATATTATTGTTCTTTTCATGAACTCAGACTCCTTGTAAAGGGTTTATTAAAAAACTTCAAAGCAAACAAAGGACGCAGGAAGTTGACTATCAGGAGCGCAATCAAATCACTTTCCTTTCCGGGGAAAATATTGTAAATCCCTGTTGACAAGATACCGCACAAAGCTCCAAACATCCACTGCTGAGTCCGGTTCTGGGGTGAAGTTTTTGGTTCGACAACCATGATGAACGCAAAAAACAAGTTTGGAAGAAGCAAGAGGCTCTCGTCAATGGCGGCTCCTGTTGCCGCACATGCAAGGATCCTTCCTAAAAAATAGGCGAAGGGAAGGGAGAGGCGGTTCATCCGGAAAAGGATGATTCCGGCGCCTAGAATTACGGCTAATGAAGATGAGTTTCCCCACCAGTTTATCTGATTGCTGAAAAGGACCGTGGACAAAACCAGTCCCGACGCCGCAGGATTGAATATATGCCTGCCCTCGGAATTAAAGACAAAAAGCCTCTTGATTGCAATGGCTGCAACCGCTGCAGCCCAGACAACCACAAGACTGCTTCCAGGGGCAAGGAGCATCCCTGCTATGAGACCCGTTATCGTCGCGCTCTGGAAGGATGCGGCGGAAGCTGACCCAAAAAAGATACATTCGGCTGCAAGGGCCGTTGCTACTGCTGCAAGCAAATGAACAGACAGCGCTCCCCTGCCGTAAACTCCCCCAGTAACTGCTATCCCAGCCAAAAGGAACAGCAAAGCTATCATCTGCAGTTTGGGTTGCTTTAAAAGTTTAATCGCTGTTGACATTCAGGTTATTTCTCCGTTGCGGGAAGAACAATCATCCGCCCTTTCATGTTTCCATGCCCGGATCCGCAGAATACGCTGCAAAAGACCGGATATTCACCGGACTTGACCGGCGCATGAAACTCAACTGTCTTACGCTCCTTTATCGGCATGTCCGTGGAAAAGTCAATCTCGGGGATCATCATGCCGTGAACCACATCCCGGCTCTTCACCCGCAGTCGTACTTTTTCACCGGCTACAACAACCAGCGGATCCGGCTCGAAACCGTACTTGTAAGCATCATAATCCACAATTCTCACGCCGGATTCCAATGTCCCGCTCGGTTTCAAGTCAGACACTTCTTCCTTTTTAATCTCCTTGGATGTGATTTCATGGCCATGCTGCGTAGGATCTGAATGGTTGTGGGGCGTATGAACAGTATTCATGCTTTCGCTTTTTTCTGAAGTTGACTTCTGCGCCCATAGGATTAGGGCAAGTATCAACGTCAACCCTAATATTCCAGCCATCCTGAAAAACGTATCTTTTCTAATTTCCTCCATATCAACCTTTTCCCTGCTATTTAGTCAGTAAAACGTCTTCTTGTTTTAAATTTGAGAGGTAAATAGCCTTGCGTTCTTCAAGAAGAACTCCTACCTGGTCATAATCAATCGGCTCATATCCCTCCAGCGAGATATCCGCACACAGCTCAAGCCATGACTGGTGATTCCATGAACCGTTGCTTTTCTTGATAAACTCTTCCAATTTGCCGGATTTTGCAAGCTTTTCCAGACTTTTCTCCTTGCTGCACCCAGGTATTTTGCATTCGGCTTTTGAGCAGGCTTTTTCCTGAACTTGATTTTTCTTTGCTCCTGACTTCATATTGTACCCCCTTCGTCATTCTGTTTGTTGATGGGTTCGTTTTTATTTTTTGACAACTGTGCCTTAAGCATGTCGATCGCATCGGCTATCTCTTGAATTTCTTTAATGGATGAAGTTACAGTGATATTATCCTCGTAGCCTCTGGTCATGGCATAGCACTTCATCCACAATGACGAGATCGGTCTAGTTATCTGAAAATGGAAAAGGAGGTAAGATACCAGATAGGTCAGGAATCCAAGGGCAATAACGTGCCAGCCATGCTCCAGCATCAATCCTGTTATGGTATGACCTGGATGAGAATAAAATTGATATACCGCATAAACCCCCATGCCTATGGCCGTTATAAATGCGGAAACCAGCGCAACGTAAAACGCTATGGATATTTGTGTTTTATTTTTCATCAAGTTTTCCGCCTCCCAGCAGTGTGTTTGTTGTTTTGTTCAGACTCGAAAATTCACATTCAAACTAGACTTCAGGATCAGCCTCCGGCTTGTTACTGAGCAAACCGGAGGCTTGCCGCTAAAAAATCAGTGCTGATGCCCGGCATCTTTCTTTTCCGCTTTTGGCGCTTCAGCTGAAGCCTTGTCCTTCGGTGTAGCCTCAAGGGCAATTCCCTTTGCTTCCAGAGCCTTTATGTATTTTTCAGGATCGGCCTTCACAATTTCGATACAATTATTGCAACAGACGTAAATTCTTTTACCCTTGGCATCTACGAAAAGGCTCTTGTTTATTTTTTCATCCTGTACCGGGCATTCAGTCTGCACTTTCTTATCCGGGGCGGGTTGCTGCTTGACTGCTTCCTCTGCGGACAAGTTCCCAATCAGGAAAAAAAGTCCGACTGCGGCTACCGTCAACATGATCTTCTTGTTCATAGTCCTCATCTCCTTGTTATTTGTACAAATGATTGCTTACGCTATCATACTCAATAATGCCTTTCAAGTAAAAACATGGCTAGGGTAAATACCCATACTACCTTGCCCTTTGCATAGATACTTCTGGAATCAGTGGTGTCCTCCGTGACATCCGGACAACGCCAGAATCAGAAAAAGAACTCCTGCTGCAATGGTCATCATAGTGATTGTCCTGTCCATTCTGCAGGCTTTTAACTTAACTGCGATTGTCTTTAATGTTGTTTTCACACAAGCTCCTTTTTGTTTGTGTTCAGAAGTAAAGACGAGATGAACTTGTTTTTGTTACACTATTATTCACGATTTTTCTATTTTATGTGGATGCCTTCATGATTCTTTCATCAACCCGGGCGACCGCTTGTGGAGATGCCGTCGCGGAGTAGATCGTCCGGTCTGGCAAGATCCGCCCGAGTACCGGACGGGATCTCATACCAGCCAGGATCATCGTAGTTGTCCAGGGTTTCGCGGACCTTCAGAATAGTGAACATGCCGCCCATGGTGATATAGTCGTACGGTCCCTTGCCCCCCACCATAGGAATGCTGTTGGGCGGAAGGGGCATGCCCATGTCGCCCATGTCACCCATGCCATTTTGTCCCATGGTCATGTAATCTGGCAGCAACTTCTGAATCTTCTGGTCAAGATTGCCTGGATTTACTCCGATCATGTTGGGGATGCCGTGACCCATCTGGTTCATCACGTGGTGGGTCATGTGGCAGTGAATCGCCCAGTCGCCGGGATTGTCCGCAACAAACTCGACAGTCCGGGTGCTTCCCACTGGCACCAGTACCGTAGTCTCAGGCCATTGAGCCGACTCAGGGATTTCGCCCCCATCGGTTGCGACCAGTTTGAAGTTATAGCCATGCAAGTGGATCGGGTGGTGATCCATGGCGCTCAGATTCCCAAATCGGAGTCGGACACGCTCTCCCAGCTTGGCCACGATTGGAGCAGTTCCTGGAAAACACCTGCCGTTGAGAGTTAGAATGTTGAAGTCGGTCATCTCGTTGGGATCGGGGCGTCTGGTGCCGGGCACGATCTTCCATTCACTCAGCATATATGCGAAGTCCCGATCCGGGAGAGGCCCGACGGGTTTCCGGGGGTGGACGACTATCATTCCCATCAGGCCCAGGCCCATCTGCGTCATCTCATCGTGATGCGAGTGGTACATGAACGTACCGTGTTGGCGGAACGTCCATTCATATTTAAATGTCTCACCGGGCTGAATTGCCCTCTGGCTCAGTCCCCCGACCCCGTCCATGCCACTGGGCAGCAACACACCATGCCAGTGAACGGTAGTTGACTCCGGAAGCCTGTTTGTTACGTACACCCGTATGCGGTCGCCCTCTGATGCTTCAATTGTGGGGCCATGCACTCGTCCGTTGTAACCCCAGCAGCTTGCCGTCAGTCCCGGAGCAAACTCGTGTTCGACCTCTTCAGCAATGAGATGGTAGACCTTGACGCCTCCGACGACCTTGTATGGCAGCGTGGCACCGTTTAATGTGATAACGGGTTTGTAGTCACGGTTCGCTTCTCCAGGCGGCTGGTTCCCTCCATGGCCGTCAGAAGAATGCTTGTTATCTTCCGCAGATTCCACCGGCTGAGCTGCCAGCACAGGTCTGCCTGGAACAAACGCCACGGCTCCGCCGGCCAGAACAGCTCCTGAAGCCAAAATCATTTCCCTACGCGTCAGCATGGTCAGTGCTCCTTCCGTTCTGAACTTGAGCGGGATGATGAACTCCCGGACAGCTCTTGTGATGCGGACTTGTTGCGCCCCGCAAGGATTAACTCAACATTCGCACGGGCGATCCAGTAGTCACGCAGCTCCTCGACATATTGGATGCCTGCGTCAATGACATCGTGTCTGCTGGATAGCAGCTGAAATACGCCGATCTGCATCGCATTGTACTGGAGTTGGCTTTCATGCAAGACTTCGTTGCGCACTGGTAGCAGGACATCGCGGCAGTATGCCGCCCGTTCCCGCGCCGCGACCAATCGGTCGCGGGCCGCCCGGGCCGCAGAGCGCAGTTCAACCGCCTCCGCCGCATATTCCTGCAAGGTTCGCCTCAACTCCGCAACCGCAGCCGCGTTCTTAGCCTGGCCCTGATCAAAGATTGGAATTTGCAGGGAGAAGACCGGGCCGACATGCCAGGAGGCATTGTCATCGCGGTTCACGCCAACGCCGACATCAAAATCAGAAAGAACGGTCGTCCACCTAATCAGCCCGGCGCGGCCGGCGGCAGCATCTGCTTTTGCGCGGGCCTTGGATAGATCGAGACTTTTTTTGATGGCCTGGCGTTCAATGTTCTTCACGTCTAACTCATCTTTGGGCAGGTCTGGCAGTCTGCCAGCGGAGCGCCAGTCTGTTGCCTGAGGTCCCCAAAGCCCCATCAGGCTGTTAAGCCGTTCACGCAGGGACAGGATAGCAGCCTGCGCGTTGGCCAGATCAAGTTTCGCCTGACTGAGGCTGGCCCGTTCACTGGCAGAGGCTAACTTGGTGATGTTTCCAGCGTCAAAAAGTTTCTGGCTGACTTCAAATGAGGCGGCTGCCGCATCGGCTGACAGCTTACGCATCTCCAGGAACTGTTCAGCCGCCTGATATTCCAGGAAAGCCACACGTGTTTCAGCGGCCTTGTCCAGCACCGCTGATGCAACACGGGCCTTGCTCGCCTCGAATTCGGAGGAGGCAATGCCCTTTCGCATTCCTATGAAGAGCAGATCTGCAAAGTCCTGTGCCAGTTCAAGACCGGCGGTCGCAACCGGTCCGGCCTCCACGGCTGGCATGTAGTTTCCAGAGAATCGCGGATTCTTAAGAAGACCCGCCTGCACCAGCGCCGCCTGGGTTATGCCCAAATCCTCATAGGTGGCCTGCAGTCGCCGGTTGTTCAACAGCGCGACCTGCACAGCATCGTCTGCGGTGAGCGGATGTTGAAGCAGAGATGTAATTGCTTCCGAGACAGCTTTGTCTTCGTCACCACCCTGGTTCCATAGGACACGCATGCCTATGCGCTCCTGGGCATTCTGCTCAACGAAATCGAATCCTCCTTTCGGCGGCACCGTACAACCAGTCGCAAGAAGTACCAGGCCAAGAACGATAAGGATGGCGACGGCGCATTTACTCATGCTGTCCTCCTCCATTCGTGCTGAGTCCGCTGCTACTCTGCCTTTTCACGAGACTCATGCCGCACTTGGGACACTTGCCAGGAGCGTTCTGGACAATGTCCGCATGCATCGGGCACGCATATATCGCCTCTGCCTCCTGATGCTGCATCTTGTGCTGATACTCTGGACTTTGAGTCGGGGTTGTGCGATCTTCAGCCAGGGCGGTGGGTGATGGTGAGTAGGGAGACTCGGGCGCATCAGGACTGGCCGGATGATCTGGGGATAGGGAGGAACTCGACGGTGTCGCCGAACATCCTCCGATCAGCATGATTACCATCAGCATTAGAAATCTTGGAACTATGACAAACTCCATCAATGCCTCATTTAAAAGCTGCAACAGCGGTGTGCGCCTGCCACTCCCTCCTGGCCATGAACCCCGCACAACTGGGCAGAAAAACTGATACCAGCCTTTCTTGTTCATGATCCTCGTCCCCCTTTTTTCTGGAAATCCGGATAGAGCTTTACATCTTCGCCAGTCTTTCAATTTTTGTCAAGCTTTTCACATTATTTACATACATCATTTTCTGCTTTTACAGCAGGTTTTGGCTCTGAAGGTGCAGAAGGAGGCGTCTTTGTACTTGAGGGAACAGAAGCAGGTGTTTTTGTACTCGAAGGCGCAGATTCGGCAGGCTTTGCTGAAAAGGCTTTTTTCTGGCATTCCGGGCAGAGCTTTGGAGCTTCGCCAGGTTTGTTATCTTTGTTAAGCTTTGCGCAGTCTGGGCATACGGTTACAGCTGCAGCCTTGACATCATCAGTGGCAGGCTTTGCATCCTCCGCATACAGGTTCCCCATCAGTAAAAAGATTCCAGCCGCTGCGATTGACAGAGTAATTCCCGTTTTCATGATATTCATCTCCTTGTTTTAACTTTAAAGTTGGCGATGAAATTGATTTCTTCACTTTAATATAGCATTTTTAATATTTATACAATACTCAGGTAGGGTAAATGCCCATCCCTTACCTGTTGCATAGGTACTGGCGAATCAGTGGCAGCTTGCTTTTTTTCGGTTTTTGGCGTTCCAGTGGCGGCTTTGTCCAGGAGAATACCTTTTGCTTCAAGCTCCTTTATGTATTTCTCAGGATCTGCCTTCAGTTTTCCAATGCACATCCCGCAACAGACGTAAATCCTCTTCCCCTGGGCGTCCACGAAAAGGCTCTTGTTGATCTTGTTGCCCATTATCGGACATTCAGCCTGTGCTACGATCTTATTCTCCTGTGTATCTGTCTTTGCCGCTTCCTCAGCGTATAAGATCCCCATTAGGGTAAAAATCCCAATTCCGGCGACTGCCGACATGATTTTCTTGTTCATGATATTTATCTCCTTATTTTAACTTTTAAAGCTCCCTGTTATTGTGAAATTAAGTCCTTGTTTTTGACTGCATCCTACTGCAAAGAGATTTGTAATGATCTTGATTTATTTATTTCCCAATTAACCGGACTGCAATTTCCGGACACCTTTCTTAAGACGGCATCAATGTCAGAGGTGCTGAACGGTTTTTGGATGAACATGGTGAAGTTTCCTCGTTGTTTTTCGAGTTCATACGGAGAAACGCTTCCGGTCATGGCGACGATTACCGGCTTCCCATATTTCTCAGGCTCAAGGGATATTGTCCTGCTGATCGCCCATCCGTCTCCATCCATCAGGTGGTGGTCGAGGAATATCAAGTCGAATTTGTTAATCGCACAGAGGCGTAACGCATCCCTTACGGTAGAAGCTTCGCTTGTCTGGAAACTGTCGTTGTTCCTTATGACTGCAGAAATAGAATTTCTTATTTCTGTATCATCGTCAGCTATCAGTGCTTTTAACATGAAATCACCTTCTTCTTTTCATCATAATAAGACGACGAGAGATTATAATTGTTACAAGTGCCGTTTTAATTTAAAGAAGCATGCCGGGGATAGCAGGACTTCATATCCGGCCCCCCGGTCATACTTGGGGGGTGTCAATGATCTGGATTATTCCTTCCTTGTTTATATTTTGATTGAAGCCGCATGTTCATTTCTCTTTCACCATCGGAATCAGTGGTGACCTCCATGACACCCGACCAGTACGATGATCATCATCAGAATTCCAATTACGGCGATCGAGAGGCGAAATATCATGTTCATGTCCCTTTTCTCCTTTTATTTGTTTGGTTCTCATCCATGCTTTCACAGGTAAGGACGACTGGAAAATAAAAATGTTACAGGGGGATGCTGAAATTCTTTTATTTGCCATTGCTGCCATGATAGGTAGCAGTAGATAGCGGAATATCCGGCCAAGAGGAGGATAAGTAGGAGAAGTCCTGTTACGGCAATTGAAAAACGGATTATGTCGACTTTAATTCCATGATCGCAGCACTTACAACGTTGAACGAGGAACGTAGCAACAAGATGACAAGACATGATGCAACAATTATATCCGCCCATCCTGACGCAAAAAACCAGACCGCACCTGCGGCAATGAGTACTGACGTATTTGAAGCAATGTCATTTCTTGAGCATTCCCAGACAGAACTCATATTTATGTCTTCATTTCTGTGTTTCCACAGGAGAAACAAACATAATGAATTTGCGGCTAATCCCAGAATGCTGAAAATACTCATTATCTCATACGAGGGGAGCACGGGAACATGTAACTTCTGGATTATTTGCCATACGACCACACAGGCGCCAACAAGGATTAATCCGCCCTTGAATAAAGCCACCCTTGCCTTTGCAGTGCTGCCTTGCGAAACAGCATGCAGACTCAAACCATAAGTCAATGCGTCTCCAAGGTTATCCAGACTGTCGGTTAACAGAGCAGTTGATTTTCCATACAGTGAAGCACCGGCAATCACGAAAAACATTAAGGCGTTTACCCAAAGGACAACCTTCAATGTTCCACTTTGTCTTTCGCGAAGCTTTTCAATTGCGCAATTATTCTCACAACAAGAACCCATATTCAGAACCTCCGATACAGCCTAACACATTAATTGACTTCACTCTCTCTTTAATCAGATTCACAATGTTAAGTCCATTAAGGACAGGATGCATTCACTGAGGGTAATATTGAAATTTCTTGGCTTCTCCTGGAAGACTTCCCGTGATCACTCCAGACGATTGTATTGATTTTTTCATTTTAGCGATTTCCCCGGCTGATACCTTGCACTCGCGTCCTTCTGAGCAGTCGCAGCATTCGAACATTGCCGGGCAGCCTTTCTCTGATGGTGTCGATATCTTTATCCCAAACGTGCTTGCCATAAGTTCATCTCTCTTGCTACAGGCACAGACATAATGGGAGATTTCGGACTTATCACTGTCAAGCGCCTTCTGGTATATCTGATATAGTCCTTCCTTCTGCTTTTTCATGCTGTATGCAGAGAGGAAGACCAGTTCATCCCTGTCTTTTTCCGGCATGGATAAGGCCTTTTCAAGGGCATATCTTGAATCGTCGAACATGGACGAGAAAAGGGAAACGTCGGCCTTCCCTCCCTTTTTTACCGATTCATGGGCTTCCGATAGGCGGAGATTTGAACACGCCATCTTGAATTCCGCCCTCTGCCTGTCTCCTGTCATGCACGAAAAACGGACCTTCTCATAACCGCGTTTGACCGGATAGAGGAGATCGCCCGGTATCGAATCATCCGATGCCTGAACGGCGACCGCAAGAAGAATGAAGACCGCCACGAACATTGCCGCAATGCGGGTGATCAACCTGAAGGGTATTATTTTTCTTTTGACAGGAGAATTTTTACTATAGTCTGCAATAAGGGAGAAGTCCGGAATCTTGGAAATTGGTGGTTCCTGCAGGTTTTTCAGATCCAATGCCAGATGAAGGGCGTCCTTGAGGATTTCATATTCCGGATGTTCCCTGTATTCAGCAAGGATCTTGTCAGGAGCTCCGCCTCTGGCGATATCTTCAAGGCATTTGTCCAGGATATTTTCCACGCTTTCTTTCATTTTACATTTTCCTCTGTCATGATCTTCTTCAGTTCTATCAGCGACCGGAACTGCATTATGCGCACAGCTTCGGGCGTCTTCCCAGTTATCTCGGCAACCTCCTCCGAACTCAGCCCTTGGATGAACCTCAGCGTTACTATTCTCCTCTTTTCATCGTCAAGCTTGTCAAGAGCACCGTAAATGTCCATCTTCAGCTCAGTCTTTGTCAGTCCTGAATTATTGCCGGGAACCTTGTCGGACTTCATGATGCTTTCCTCAAGCCGCATCTTTGAACCTTTCGCCTTGTAGAAATCCTTGACCGTGTTCTCGGCTATCTTGTACAGCCAGGCTTCAAAATTCCCTTCCTGCGAACCTATGTTTCTTATGACCTTCTGAAATGCCTCTGCCGTCAGATCCTCATAGTTCTCGCGGTTGCTCCGGTAGTACATGTACTTGAGTATCTTCGGGTAGTAATGTTCATATACCAGCCCAAGCGCATGCATATCACCGGTAGACCGTGATCTCTCAATCAATTTATCCAGAGGCTCTTTTTCTTTCATGTCTTTCACAATGACAGGACGATCGGAAACTTGTTTTGTTACTTGGGCATGCGCATTCAAAGGATAATTTAGCAAGTCGGGTATTGCAAGTCAGGCCATGTTTTTCTCGGACATTTCCCGATCTGGTGACTGGCAGTTCATTATGGCGGGAGCAGGCATGTTCGGGCCATTGGATTACTTGCACATAGAGGATATATTTCCCCGTTGGCAAGGATGGAATTTCAGCATTGGATGCCAGGGGTTTGCCTCCTGGCCTATGGATGTTGAAAAAGCGGAGGTTGTGGCTGTCTGTGGCGGCCCCTGGCACCAACTGGAACAGCAACTCCTATGCGGTCAGCCGGAGATTCTCCAGGCGGCACAGGCTAAATACCAATTTGCAGGAAATCATGTACAACATATCTCCTTCGAAATTTATGATCCTCAATATGACTAATCTTCTTCCACTTCAATGCCAGATATACTTTCACCGCAATCCATGACCAGGTTGGTGTTCACCATAAGGGTACGAATGCGATTTTCTTCGACGGGCATGCCGATTTCTTCCATTTCAACCATCTACCGCTGTAATGGGATGATCCGCCTTTCGAGTCAGAATATTTCTAAAATAAGATAAATAATCAAGACGAGTCTCTATATGCCGTTTTAATCCGTTACGCGTTGGAGCAGTCTTGAAAACCCGACTGCATCCTGTAGCGTTGGCGGAACACTGTGGAGTTAGTCGGCAGTGCTTATCAACTGGCTCAACAAGATAACGAAGCCGGGTATTTTACCTGGAAGGAGGCTTCCGGAATTTGCAGAGAAGAATGATGTGGACATCAGGCCCTGCGGGATGGAATCCGTATCATGCGTATTGGAACATCCCGTACGGGACGATGACAAGGTGTTCAGGAGGTTTCTGAGCCTGTACATGAAGATGACGATAGAGGGCAGGGGAAAATTCCTCAAGTATGCTGTTTCAATTTCCGGAAGATGATTCTTCCGGGAGCTTTTCCAGTATGCCTTCGATTTGCGCAACCGCGAACGGCTTTGGCATGAATTCCGAATAATGGAGCCCGCTTTTCATGGCCTTTTCCTGTGGGACGCTTCCCGACATCGCTATTATCATGGGATTCCCGAATTTCTGGGGATTAAGGGATATTAGCTCAGCAATCTCCCATCCGATGCCATCCCTCAGCATGTGATCCAGGAATACCAGGTCATATCGGTTATCAAGGCACATTGCTGTAGCCTCGGCCAGGGAGGACGCCTCGGCTACATGGAAACCCCCCTTCCGCATGATGATGGCGGAAAGCACGGACCTGACTCCTGAATCATCGTCTACCACGAGAACCTTGCGCATATATCCCCAGTTCCAATTGCCAGTAAAAGCATTTATGGCAGAAAACCTGGTATATTACATATATCCAAGGTGATTTCCAGAAGAGGGGTAAGGATTTGTCAGGCGGCTGGAAGGGGATGATTCCTATTGAATCAAGATCTCGGTCGTTTCCACTCCCTCGGTTCCGAAAGCCTTCCGCATGACAGGACAGCGTACGATGCTGTAGCACATCAACTTTCATGGAAAAATATCCGGTCTTCCCGTGATGGGGAAAAGAATTATAAATGAGAAGGAATAGAAAAATTAATCAGTGGATGTCTTTCTGACAGAAATATATTTTTCAAATGACAGCTTCAGAAGTTCAATCCCTTTCTCCAGGGACACCAGCTCCTCCTTCGCTTCAGGGAAATCTCCTTTCCTGCCCATCATCTCAAGCTTTGAGGCTGTCTCAGAAACCGCATGTGCTCCGAAATTGCCGAGAGCCCCCTTGAGTGAATGGGAGGAACGTTCAAGCTGCGCTGCATCGTTTTTTCCGACGGCTGTACGGATTTCCGAGAGAAGGACGGGATATTCATTCAGGAATATCCTCATGACTTCCTTCAACAGGACCGCGTCCCCGTCAAGACGACGGAGAGATTCCTCCACGTTGAATAACTCTGCAGTCCTCCCTGAAGAAGGTTCTTCCACTTCTTTTTCTTTACCCTTGTGTTCCAGCACCTCGTCAATGACGGAAAAAAGTTCGGCGGCCCTGAGAGGTTTCGAGGCATAACCGTCCATTCCGGACTTAAGACATATCTCCCTGTCCTCCTTCATGGCATTGGCGGTGAGGGCGATGATCGGAATGTGCGCACCAGCCGCCTTCTCCCTTTCCCTGATGATCCGGGTCGCCTCGAACCCGTCCATCACCGGCATCTGCACGTCCATGAGAATGACGTCGAAGGGATGGGACTCCGCGTTTGACTGCCACAATGCAATGGCCTCCATGCCGTTTTCCGCAACGGTTACAGCATGTCCTCTCTTTTCGATCATGACGCTGGATATCTTCTGGTTGACGAGATTGTCTTCAACAAGGAGGATGTTCAGGCTGCGCATCTCTTCTGCCAGTATCCTGGCCGGACTCGGATGCCATGCAATCTCCTGTTCGAATTTGCCGAGTACCGTAGTGATGGAATCTAGGAGCAAGGACTGCTTGATCGGCTTTATCAGGTACGCGGAAATGCCCAGCTCACGGCAGCGTGCCGTGTCTCCTCTCTGGCCCGAGGAGGTGAGCATCATTATCGTTGTACCGCTGAAGACAGGATGCTGCTTGATCTGCTCGACCAGGCCGAAGCCGTCTGTCACTGGCATGTTTGCATCAAGGAGGAGGAGCCGGAACGGCTCTCCGGACCCAGTGGCTGTTTCCATCATTTGCAGGGCGGACTGGGCCCCGTCGGCGGTCGTCGGCTTCATCCTCCAGTTCTTGAGCATCTCCTCGAGTATCCTGCGGTTGGTGGCGTTGTCGTCGACGACCAGGACCTTCAGATCATGGAGGTTCTCCAGTTTCTCCGGAATCTGCCTCACGGATGGGAACTGGGTTATTCCCAGCTTTATCGTGAAATGGAACTTGCTCCCCCTGCCAACTTCACTCTCCAGCCAGATGCGTCCCCCCATCAGTTCAACAAGCCTGGAGGAAATCGTAAGTCCCAGGCCGGTTCCTCCATATCTGCGGGTCATTGATGCGTCCGCCTGCGAAAACGGTTCGAATATCAGCTTCAGCTTTTCAGCGGGAATGCCGATTCCCGTGTCAGCGACTGTAAAATATAGCAAGGCCGAATCCTTGTCGACCGATTCGAGGTCGACGGAGACCACCACTTCGCCCTTTTCCGTGAACTTGATGGCGTTCCCGACAAGGTTGACGATGATCTGCCTGAGCCTGACCGGATCCCCGACTACGGCATCCGGGACATCGGGAGGTATGTGGTAGGCGAGTTCAAGCCCCTTTTCCGAAGCCCGCAGCCCAAGTGTGTTGAGTATGTCGCCCACGCTGTCGCGGAGGTTGAAGCTGGTGGATTCCAGTTCTATCTTCTGCGCTTCAATCTTGGAAAGGTCGAGAATGTCGTTGATTATCGACATCAGCGATTCAGCGGACATCACCATTGAGTCCAGATATTCCTTCTGCTCTCTTGTGGGATTTGTATCCATGAGCAGTTCCGCCATCCCGATGATTCCGTTCATCGGCGTACGTATCTCATGGCTCATGTTGGCGAGGAATTCACTTTTCAAACGGCTGGCGTCTTCGGCGGCCTTCTTCGCGATGCGCAGTTCCTGCGTCGTATGCTCCAGGGTGTCCAATGCGCCCTCGAGCTTCCGTGCCTCCTCGAGGGACGCCTGCTCGTGTACCCTGAGCAGTTCCTCCAGTCCTGCAGCATGGGACTTGAGTATCTCGTTTTCCTTCTTCAGCTCAATCATATATGTTTTCCATCCGGATCTGTTTCAGTTCAGGAGAATATCCTGCCGTTGACAAAGGGAAGTATTGCCATCTTCACGTTCAGCGCCAGAGTCTTGAACATGTCAGCGGCCTCCCGTGGGATCCGTACCCTCGAGAAAATTATGGTTGCAAACAGATTGCCGTCGGGAAGCATGCCCCCGAAACCGATAACTGACTGGATACCGTATGGGATTACAAAGCCATCCTGCGCTGGAACAAAGGGGCTCCCCAACGCATCTTTCACGTAGAAGACATTGTATGACCTCTGTTCCATTTCCACCATAAGCGACAGACTTGGCGCTATTACGTTGTCGACATCAAGTCCGAACTGCTGGATCAGGCTCGCGGTCATCGGAGAAAGGTTTATGGCCTCCCTGTCAGGAAGGGGGATGGCTTTGTGTCCTATGGAATTCTTTCTGGAGTTCCACTGGGGATTTTCACCGGCCGTGGCAAGCAGCGTCAGGCATTTCATGTTATCAGGGGCCGTCGGCTGCTCCAATATGTTCAGCACATATTCCTGCAGTTCTCTGTCAAGTTCCCCGTAGACATGCGTCTTGTAGAACCGTACTAGGGAGCATTCCGCCTTCCCGTCCCCCAAATTCATAAAATTGGCGTGTATATGATTGACAATCCGGTTTGCAACCTCCTCCATGCTCTGCGCCCCTGTACCGATCTGGCGCAGTGCGGAACCGCATTCGATCATCTCGCTCATCTTGAATTTCGCCAGGTCGTACATTGCCCCTCCTGTCTTCTGTTGATTTTCCATTCCTAAGATAACTCCGCCTTACTTCTTATTCAAACGGAACAGTTTGCCTGTAGGTTCCCATGTCATGTCGTGTGTTCATTTCCAGAGAGCCTCCCGTATCTTTGCCACCAGGTTTGCCGCTGAGAAGGGCTTTTCAAGGAAGTTCACATCCTTGTCCAGCACTCCGTGATGGGCAATCACGTTCGACGTGTATCCGGACATGTAGAGGCATCTGACATCGGGACGCTTCTCCCTGATCCTGGTCCACAGCTCCCTGCCATTCATCTCCGGCATCACTACATCAGTTATCAACAGGTGGATGTCGCCCACATGCGTGTTTGAAAGCCTGACGGCCTCCTGCGGCGTGCTGGCAGTGATGACCGTATATCCGAGCTGCTTCAGTATTCTGCCTGTGAGCGTCAGGATGGCCGCCTCGTCTTCGACTATGAGCAATGTCTCCGATCCTCCAGCTATCCAATGATCTTCAGTTTCAATATCATCGCCCTTCTTTCTTTCTCCGGACATATCAGCCGGGAAGTACAGTTTGAACGTCGTTCCCTGCCCCGGTTCGCTGTAGACGTTGATGAATCCTTCGTTCTGCATGACAATACCGTAGACCATCGCAAGTCCAAGTCCGGTTCCCTTCCCCTCCGGCTTTGTTGTGAAGAAGGGCTCGAAGATGCGGGTCTGGGTCTCCCTGTCCATCCCACATCCGGTGTCGCTGAATGAAAGCTGGACATACCTGCCGGGAACCGAATCTGGATGGATGCGGCGGAACGTATCGTCAATATCGGAGTTCTTCGTCTCGATGATGATCTTTCCGGAGCCGCAGATGGCGTCCCGCGCATTCACGGTGATGTTTGCAAGTATCTGGTCGAGCTGGGTGGGATCCATCTTCACCTGGTGCAGGTTGTCGCCCGGCTTCCACACAAGTCCGATGTTCTCACCGATGAGCCTCCCGAGCATTTTGAGTATTCCCGAGACGGTCTCGTTCAGATCGATGACTCGGGGGACTATCGTCTGCTTCCTGGCGAATGCAAGGAGCTGCCTTGTCAGATCGGCCGAGCGGTGGGTGGCCTTTCTGATCTCAAGCAGATACTTTGAGACGTTGCCTTCGACGGGCGTCTCCGCTGCGGCCATGTTCGCATATCCCAGGATCACCTGCAGCATGTTGTTGAAGTCGTGCGCGACACCTCCGGCAAGCTGCCCAACTGCCTCCATCTTCTGGGACTGAACAAGCTGATCCTTCAGCTTCTCCCTCTCCTCCTCCTGCCGTCTTTGTCCGGTAATGTCACGGAAATACCATACGCGGCCGTAGTACCTGCCGTCAGGTCCGAACATCGGCGCCGAATACCGATCGAAGATCCGTTCGTCCTCCAGGCAGAGCTCGTCCCGGCCTGTCTCCTGACGATGCTCATAGAAATACTGAACCCTCTGGAGAAACGACTCGGGATCCGCCAACTGGCGGGCCATATGTTGGAGCACGGGGCCATCGTCCTTCCTGTCGACAAATTCCTGCGGGACGCCCCACATTTCGATGAACCTCCGGTTATATGACACGATCATGGCGTTGTCGTCGACCACGAGTATCCCGTCGATCGAGGAGTCCTGCTGTGTGGACAGTATCGCGTTCCTGAAGCGCAGGGACTCCTCGGCATGCCTCCTTTGGCTTTCCCTCTCGGAAAATTCCATCGCGAAGGAGATGTCCATGGCAAGCTCGTCCAGCAGTCGGATCTCCTCCTCATCGAAAAAGTCATGTTCGCATGCATGAAAGACGATCAGGCCTTTCACCTTGCCGGATATCTTCAGGGGAAACGAGGCCAGCGCGCGGAATCCAAGTTCATTTACACTCTTGCTGCAGTGCTCCAGGCCTTTTCCGATACATCCGACAATGCTGCATACGGCATGCTCTCCCTGTGCCAGGGCTTTCCGTATCGCACATGGAGGAGGCGAACTGCTATTTACCAGGGAAATGATTTCATCGAGATACCTGCCCTCGTCCCTCCCGGCAGAAGCGATTACCTGCAGCTTTTGCGTTGACTCATCTACAAGGCCAATCCACGCAAGCGGAAAATTTCCTTTTTCAACGGCGATCTCGCAGGACTCGTTGAAAAGTTCTATCAGGTCGCGGATTCGCACAATAGCCTGGTTGATTTCGCTGAGCACGGCATAGACGCGGTTGAGCTTGCGTATCCTCTCCTCCGAGCGTTTCTGTTCCGTGATGTCGAGGGAGAGGATGAATATCCCTTCTGGTACCGGCTGGATGCTGAATACGAACCATCCATTTTCCCCATTGGGAAACGTGAATTCGAGCTCCCTGTGCCTGGCAGTCCTCGACTCCATGCAGTCCCTGAGGACGGAATACACCTCGGTATCTTCAAACCCGGGGAACATCTCCATGACGGTCCGTCCAATCAGATCCTCCTTCTCCTGCCGCCCGTATTTTGCTGCGGATTCGTTCACGTACCTGTATCGCCAGTCGAAGCCGATGATCTGACAGCCTTCCATCATGTTGTCGAGGGTCTGCCTGAAATTTGACTCGCTGGTGCGTAGGTTCTCCAATGCGCCCTCAAGCTTCCGCGCCTGTTCTATCGAGACCTGCTCATGCACCCTGAGCAGTTCCTCAAGTCCCGCTATGCGCGACCTGAGCATCCCGTTTTCCTTCTTTAGCTCGATCATCCTTGGTTTCCCGTCATGGTTGTTTCAGCTTGAAGATGGCAGGTGCTCCGGGCAGATATGGGATATTTTCTGACAAAGCGATGTTTCATGTCTGTCCTTATGCAATGGTATAATCTTGATAAAACTATACAACAAAGGAAAAGATTTTGCAATTGTCGTCGGCTATTTAGGAGTATAATGGAATTGGCACACAGGCCACTGATAAGGATAGGAAGATCAGCATTGATTACGTTGGCCGCCGGCAGAAATTGAAAACAGGGAAAGGAGGGCAAGATCTGGACAAAGTTACCCAGATGTTACTAATGAGGTTATCAATAAGTTTATATTCCCGAGATGCAAAATCACATATTGAGAATTGCCGGGCTCTGTATCGGCTCTCTTCGCCAGCACGAAGTCTGGCGTACCTGTGCGATTTTGTACAATGAAGTCATTCCTGCTGGGTATAATTGCGCCTATTGACGTGTGTGTATGAAGAACCGGAGTTGTTCCCTTTACCGTCGAGACTTTTCCTTTTATTCCTTTGAAGAGGGCAAGTTAACCTGCATCATTTTGTACAATCAACTGCTCATAATCGAAATTTACATACTGGTGAGGATCTCCAATTCTCTCAAGTCTTTTTACAAAAATACTGCGAACATCTTGATTTGTAGCTTTTGCCGTAGTTTCTGCAAAACTGGCAGAAGCATCCCTCATCCACATCATATTAAGTTGATTCACTCTTTCCATGGCTCTGAACATGTCTCCATTCCTGTAGGTAAGGACATTCTTCAAGACGGCGCCTCCTCCCATGAAGACAGAAAAATCGCTGGAAGCATCCGTTGCGTTACCCGCCAGAGACAGGTAGTCGCCGGCTCTATAATTCCAATAGCCATGCTCGAGCTTGTGGTACAAGCCTGCCCCGTAGAAATCCCGCTACAGGCTGTTTTCTCTATTCAGTTGTCAAGGAACAGCATCACATCTTCTACTATCCACTGCAGGCAGTGGGGGGGTGCAGTGATGGAACAGAAATCCAGCCCACATCTGTCCTTCGGTTCAATCCCGGTCTTTGCATAGCCGTCGCACTCTTACTGAAATTTTGGCCAAGGTAAATCTTGAACCGCAATATTCAGTATACTCGGAGAATTCTTACGAAGTCTTATATACTTTGCCATTTCATCTGGCAGACGGACATGATGAACTCTTACATTGTGAGACAGGTCCGCAGTCCAGAGCCATACTCCATCAGATCGGAAACTTCCTGGATCGTCCGAATATGAATCACATAGGCGACACTTGACATGCACAGCACCGCTAGTAATAACAAGCGGTGCGTTATCTAGATAGCTACAAATAATATCAGCATCCGATGATTCTGATAGCCATTAGAATCAATAAAGTCGTGGATGGAAGGTATCCTGTTATCATCAGTTTCATCTATACGGAACAAACCGAACCATCTATATGGCCATGCCATCCATAGTGAATTAGTATAGTTCATGGGATTATTATGTTTCCTCCAGTTCATCAAGTATTCGGTTGTCAAGGAACAATATCTAATCACTTCTTGTCGTTGTTTTGTTGTTGTCTTCGACTGTAGGCCATAATCCAGATAAGTACTATGCCTATTATAAATGATGTTGGAATACCAAGAGCAACTGCAAACAGAAAACTTATTCCTATTGCTTTTTAAAAAAACAGAATAGTCCCGATTGACAAGAGAATAAATATAAATCCAATAGTGATTGACGCTATGTCTTTCATGGCTGTTCCTCCGTAGGCGAATGCCGCAGGAGAGATCTCCCGACCAACGAGCAACGCGAGGATGGAGGTCTTCCTCTCATACTTCTTCCCAAGCCACGGAGCCGTCTCGATCTCCACTTTTCAGAAAGGTTCCAACAATTTGGAGAACTTGAACTATGGGGATGCAATAGCGTCGTGATATGGGCGTAGGTGTGTTCCCAGCAAGAAATTCGCAAAAATCGGATTTATCATCAACATCTTCCCCTACAGCAATAAGATAGGGAGGCTCTCCATTCGTTGGACTATACTGTACGCTTCCACAGTCCTTAGCGAATCCAATTGTGAGCATGAAACCATTTGAACACCGCAATTCAAACAAGAACGGAACACGGTCATTCCAAGATTGAAACAGTTTATTCATTGCCGATGGAGAACTTACGACAGTCCCATTTGCTATATTCTTTAAGTCTTGTAAATCATTGAATTTCACATTCATTTTGCCACCCCCATGAAATTGACACCACTACCATTGAACGGTACCACTATCAGATATTTATCTGGGCTCAACATGAGTGGCAGATTCCGCATACAACTCGGACAGATAACAGGATTGTTGATATAAAGAAGTCCCTCTTGGATACCCTGCTTCTGCATCAATGCAGCAGCCTGTCCCTCAACGTGAGTTCGTGTAACAATATCGAACCCTGATGCACCTTTTGCCATCATGCCACCATAGCCATTCCATCCGCTTGCCAATTCGAATTCCCCTGCCGGTGTTCTTAATACACCGAGTGTCAGAGGCTTGTCTGCCATTTTGGGTGCAACCCATTCAAAACATTGCTGGCACCATATCGTGCTTTGAAGACTTCATTCCACATATACCCTGTTATCGGGGCTTGTGCTGTACTTTCCACTATCTTCACCTCGGTCTGAGTTGCAGTCTTCGCCAAAGTTCCGGCTCTGGCGGCATTGGATTCCAGGGATACTGGCGTCAACAGGAAAACCGCATCAAAGGCAACCGTCCCTTTTCCTCCTGGTGACTTCCATCTTTCTGCAATATCATTTTTTATTGCAGCGGCGGTGTCAACAGGGAAGAGCGCAGCCTTTAGAGGGGCACCGGGAGTTTCAGTCAAAGAGACAAGTCCTGCGAACATCCTGTTGGGACCAACAAAGAAAAGTCCCTCGGTCGGGCTGGCTTTATTATAATCCAAGAATTTTTCATGCAACTTGTTCCCTATGGCATTCGCAGTGCCTGATACAGCCTTGATGAACATATAGGAGCCATAGCTGATCTCCTTGCGCTCTGTCCTCTTGTATTCATAATCCAAACCGAGCCAGCCGGTGTCATAATAATGCGATATGCTGTAATACTTCCCTCCGATTTCCCTTACATAGCTGTCAATATCCTCACCGCACCCCAGCACGTCCGTCCCGTTAATTGGATCACCGTCACAGTATGCATAGAGGTTCAAACCGCCAGATTCCCCGATGGGGTCGCGGTTCAGCCACTTGCAGGTCGAAGGATCATAGAAGCGCAGGCCGAAATTATACAGTCCGAATTCCTGGTCATAATACTTCGACTGGAACTTGAACGGCATATGGATTGGAGCACAGCTGCCTTCCGTACGGATCATATGAAAATTCAGTCACCACAGAGCCTGTTGCAGTATCAATTAGGGAATGGATGGTGCCCCTTGCATCAGAGGTTGGCAGGTATGTTTTCAGGTTCGTCTTGTCGACTACAGCAAGCAGTCCGCCGACTCCGCCGAGGCC
>MHBI01000026.1 GCA_001804815.1 Lentisphaerae bacterium GWF2_50_93 | reverse complement strand
TCCAGCAGGGGGAAAGAGGCATTCTGGAAAAAGCATCAGGAATAGCTTAAAATGCGAAATCGACCCTTAATAATCATCCTAAGCCACTAAAACTATCTAAATATTATCATATTATATTTATAATATACAACTTAAGTGCTAACGACACCGACTTAACGACCGACTTAACGAACTAACGACACCGACTTAACGAATCCCTGCCTTTAACGAACTCATTGATATTTCCCCTGACTTGTTGAATACCTCTATAAGTTTTCGATACTGTGCTTCTTTAATTAATCATGGATATCCTCATTAATTGCTATTGCCTAAACAATAGTCATTAAGAGAATAACATGATCCAGCTTTCCGTGGGTATTTCTAATTGTCGTCAGCGGGTAAATATAATTGTCGCGGGACGGAGCTGATGATACATTTTCTGATGGTGCCATGATATCATTATGGGGGCTAGGAGCAATGGCAACAGTTGGTTTTATCGTACTGATAGCCTTTAAATTCAAATGGATATAGAAATATAACTATCGCCTTCTGGTAACCTCATTTCACTCGGTTCCCAGAGGCTTAGACGTTCGGAAAGATGACTACTTGACATATTGACGTTATAACGCTATAGTGCCTGAAAAAAAGGAGAACTGTTATGAGCGTCGCAGTTAAACGTGCAACAATATATTTTGATATGTCGCTTCACCGAGTGTTGCGGATGAAATCTGCCGAAACCTCTCGAAGCGTGTCAGAACTGGTCAATGAAGCTGTATCCACGGCTCTTCACGAAGACCTTGAAGATTTGGAGCTTTTTAAAAAAAGGGCGAAAGAACCCACTGTTTCGTTTGAATCCGCCTTAAAGGAGCTGAAACTAAATGGGAAGATATAGAATTGAACTAAAGAAAAGTGTCCAAAAGGATTTTGAATCAATACCCAAAAAAGACCTTCAAAGAATTGTAGCGGCTATAGAATCATTGGCCGACGATCCTCGCCCACCTCAATCCAAGAAGCTCTCTGGTCTTGAGCAGTACCGCTTACGACAAGGCAACTATCGTATTCTCTACTCCATCCAGGATGACTTTCTGATCGTTTTTGTGGTCGCAGTCGGACATCGGAAAGAAATCTATAGGTAACCGAACAATTTCCATGCATCCAACCCCGCATCCGCGGGGTGGATGACAGAGGGGCGTTAGGCTAATAATTCCTGAATGGCAGACTTGAAAATCCACTAAAGATACATATATTGTAAGTATGATAAGATTTGAATGGGACACAAACAAGTCTATTATCAATCTCCGAAAGCATGGAGTTTCTTTTGGAGACGCCATGACTGTGTTCAGCGACGAGTTTGCACGGATTATCTACGACCCCGACCATTCTAAGAATGAGGATCGCTTTGTTCTGTTGGGGATGTCGGCAACCGCCCGATTACTGGTAGTGTGTCATTGTTACAGAGAGAACGACGAGGTGATTCGCATAATTTCGGCACGAAAAGCCGACAAACAAGAAACCCGACTATATGGGAGGTACAAACCATGAGAAAATCCTACGATTTTTCCAAATCGAGCCCAAATCCGTATGCTAGGAAACTAAAGAAAAATATCACAATCCGACTTGGTGTCGACGTGGTTGATTATTTCAAATGCATGTCTGAGCAAGCCGGCATACCTTACCAAAGCCTCATCAATCTTTATCTGAGAGACTGTGCTCAGAAACACCGCAAGTTGGAAACTAAATGGGCTTCCTGATGATAGGCAGAACAAATCTGCTGCTCCCAACCGCGCCTTCGCGCAGTCGCGGTGGGAGACCACAGGCGTTCTGATCAGGGATGAAAAAATAATGAACAGAGAAGAATTATCAAGAAAACTAATTGTAATTGCCAATGATTTGATTCAGGCAAAAGGATATATCGCGCATGTCGATATTTTCATGAAATTGAATTATTTGAACTCAAAAGATTATAATTCCTGGAGAATGAAGAAAATTCCATATCTTGAGAGGAATATAAAAGTCAACCTTGGAACGATCAGCTTTATAATGAAATTCATTAGAAAGCATGCCGAAGATAAAGGATTAAGGGAAAGTTGGACAGATTACTCATCGTGGGGTAAAGGCAAGAAGATTAAGCTCCAATTCTCCAAATCGGGAGAAACGACTATTGAAAGAGCCTATGCAACTCATTTAGTTGAACCAAAATTAAACAATAAAACCCTAGACAATCTAGTGTCATGTATCGCAAATACGCCGAATAAAATTATGTCTATTTTTGATGCGGATTTGGCTTGGATGGAACAAGGCGATACTGAAGTATCGTCGGTTCCGGCCAAGACGAAGGCCGCGCAAAAAGAGGCATAACCGTATTACGGCGTGGGTCTTTCGGCGTTCAGCCCGTACGACTCCGCTAAGGCGATGCTTCAGCATCGCCTTAGCGGAGTCGTACAGACTGAACATCCAAAATCCCCCACGTTTTATTTCGGCCTATTTGCGATACATGACACTAGATCAGAACGAATAGGTGCTCCCAACCGCAGGCGTTAGTGTAAAAACTTCAGATAAAAGTTGACATAAAGCACACAATGTGCTATGACTGCATCATGTAACGATACGATTGGAATGACGACAAAAACGAATTGCTTAGACAAGGGCGTGGAATAACCTTTGAAGATATTGTTTTCCATTTGTCACGCGATGGATTGCTCGATACTATTTAACATCCCAGGCAACGACAATATCCAGGACAGAGGATATTTATCGTCAATGTCGAAGACTATGCCTATCTTGTGCCATTTGTCGAAGATGACGAAACTATATTTCTTAAGACGATCACACCAAGCCGTAAAATGACAAAAATATATTTGGAGGATCATCTGAAATGAATATGACAAAGGAAGAAAAGAACCTGCTTGATTCTGTTGAGCGCGGGGAATGGAAACGCATATCGGACTTTCAGAGCGAGTCAGCACGTTATAGTAATGCGGCAAGGGCTGCTTTGCGCAAGGACAACCGTGTGAACATTAGAATGGCTGAGCGAGACCTGCTTCGATTCAAGAAGACCGCCATGCGAGAAGGATTGCCATACCAGACGCTTATTTCCAGCGTCCTACACAAATACATAAATGGACGCATAGCCTAAAACACGAGATAATCGCCGGCAGGATGCCAGCGATCCATATAAACAAAGACACGGCAGGGAACGCCTGAGGGGAAAACGATCGCTGGGCATCTGGATGAATACGGCAAGGCAGGCATGGTAAAGTTCATAAAGTCAAACATATAGCAACACCATTCGGTCTCTCTTCCCTCTGCAGGTGGTAACCGGCGGCATATAAGCTAGGGTATGCACCAAAAGGATAAGAACATGGAAATCAAGAAAAAACCAAGTATGCTCGATAGCGCCGTAACACGGACAGGTGGTTCAGTCATGGGATTGACTCAACCAGGACAAGTCCAGCAATCAATTGAACAGAATCGGTCAACTTGCCGATATGCACCACCGAGCGGGCTGGTTCAGAAGGTTTTCTCGGACTTGGCTATCACCCCGGCGTTGCCTCTCAAGCAGAAACCTTCAAATATCAAGCAAAAGCACAAGGCCGCCTCTTTCAGGCCTCCGACAAATCGGACTCCGCCCGACTCGACAAGACGCGAATGCAGATAGGAATCCGAATCATTTCGGAGTCCTTGGATACTTCGATAATTTGCCGTCAACTGCCTTTCAGTCCGAGACTGCGTCCACCATCCACCACTATGTTCTGGCCGGTGATGTAGTCCGATTCGGGCATTGCCAGATAGCATGCCATGTCGGCGATATCCTCCTGGGTGCAGATCCGGTTGAGATATGTATATTGTTTTGCGAAGGCCGCCTGATCGATATCGTTCGTGCTGCGCTGCACCTTTCCCGGAGAAACACAATTGACATTGATGTTGCAGCGCCCCAGCTCGATTGCCAGGGATTTTGTCGCCGCGATTATCCCACCTTTCGCCGCGGCATAATCAACGCATCGTGCCATGCCACCAAGTGCGACGATGGAGGAGATGTTGACGATCTTGCCGTAATTCTGTTTGATAAGATGGTTGACGGCGGCCCGGATGCAATACAGCGGACCGTTCAGATTGACGGCAAGCATCCAGTCGAGAACCTCTACGGGAAGTTCATGGTAGAGCGCCATCTTGTCACGTGCGCTGCCGCCGGCCGAGTTGACAAGGATATCGATCCGTCCGAAACGTCCGGCAATGCCGTCAAAGGTCTCCTTCACCTTGTCATAGCAGGTGATGTCAAGCGCATAGGCGGCAGATTCACCTCCGAGCTTGCTTATCTCCTGCGCAACCCTGTCGGCGGATTCCTGCATCATGTCGATCACCACGACTTTTGCGCCCTCGGCGGACAGTTTCAGGGCGATTGCCCTGCCGATTGCTCCTCCGCCTCCGACGACTATTCCCACTTTGTCCTGCAGTTTCTTCATCATTGACTCCTATTTTGTATATCCAGCGGCGGCAAGAAGCGCTTCCTGGACAAGAAATTCATGTTCAATCGGGAACGGATTACTGATCTCGCCGCGGATGATGCGTGAAAATTCAATCAATTGCTCCTCATAGCGTCCGTTCAACACGCCAACGTCCACGACATGCGTCCCGGCGGCGAACTCGGTATTGCTTTCTTTGAGCGTCAGGCGCACATGAAGAGGATCGAGGCGGTAACGATCCGCGTGATGCTCAATGGGACAGACCTCCACGGTCCCCTTGGTGCCGCAGACCAACAGGCGGCGGTGCTTCATGCCGTCAACCTCCGCTACGGAGGCCCGGATCGTTGCTGTCGCGTGCGGATACTCCAGGACGGCCAAGCCGTTATCATTGAGCGCGTCATTGCGGGTTTTACGCTGGAAGGCAGAGACTTTGTCCGGACGCCCCAGCATGCTGATGACCAAATCAAGCAGATAGCCGCCGAATATATACATGACGCCTCCCTGGAACTGGGCGAGCCACCTGCGGTAATCGTCATTTTCACCGTCGTACCGGCTCATGACCGCATCGATCTGGAATATTTCACCGAGCCATCCGGAACGGACCGCGTTCATGCAGAACTTGACTGCCGGATTATAGCGGTACACGTAGGCAAGCTGGATCGCAAGATTCCTGCGGGCGCATTCGTCGAGCAGTTTCCTGAACTCCTGAAGCGATTCGCCGCCCGGCTTGTCCAGATGGACATGCAATCCCCGCTCCGCGCAACGCTGTGCAGTCGGCACGAGGTCAAAGCCGTCCCCTTCCACCGCCAGCGCCTGAAGTCCGGGAATGCTGAGCAGCTCCTCTTCAGTCATCCACCTCAAGCCTTCATATGCTTTCAGTTCGCCACGTTTACGTTTCCATTCCTGATCTGCTTCGACTATGCCGACGACTTCGAAAAGGTCCGGCAGACGGCGGAGGGCGATCATCTTTTCAGACGCGTGATTATGCCCTATCCCGATTTGCCCGATTTTAATTCTAGCCATAAACTCCTATCGAAAAATAATTCATCTGGTCAGCAAGTTATGCCAATCACCTTTGCGCCAAGGCGATCTTTACACCTAGGAAAATCAGAAGCGCGCCGAAGGCCCTGTTGATGACGTTTTCAAACCTCGCGTATGCGTCCTGAATCCGCTTCTGCGTGAAGAATATCGCAACGATCGTGAACCAGGTTATGGCAGTCATGATCATTATGAAAGAGATTATGACGATGACATATGCGGGCGTATCCGGACGAATCACAAAAGTGAAGAGGCCCAGGAAGAACATCGTAGCCTTGGGATTCAGGACATTCGTCAGGAACCCGATCTTCACCGCCTGCATCCTTGTCAGGTCCTGGGATTCTTTTTTGGTTTCAATCTCAATCTTTGTCCTGTGCGCCATAAGCGAGCGGATCCCCATGTAGATGAGATATGCAGCGCCGAGATATTTTATTATGTTGAACACGACGATCGACTTGGCGATTATATATCCGACGCCGGCGGCGCAGTAGATGATGTGGACGGCCAAGCCGAGTCCGATGCCGAACCCGGTGAATATCCCGGTCCTGCGCGAATAGTTCAGTGAATTCCTGACAGCCATGACAAAGTCCGGTCCGGGGCTTATCGCCGCCAGCAGGTTCAGGAACGCAGCAGTACCAATCAATGTCAGTGTATCCATTATTTTTCCGTATTCTTTAAGACTTCAATGCTTTCCGTTACAGGATCGGTCTTGTCCTTCGAGCCTGTTTTCCTATGGCGATACTCAGGTCTGGAATATCTCCTCAGGAGCTCGCATGCCTTCGTCGCCTGCTCATCGCTCATCTTCTTGTCCATGAGCGCTTTTTTAACCTTTGCATAGTTCTCGTTTATGATATAATTGCTGAAACCGATTCCCTTTAGCTTGGACAGCAGTTCGCTGTTCCCAGGCAAATCCAGGGTCTTCCTGTATTCGTCGGCTTCATCCTTGTTCAACTGCTCTTTTCTTTTATTGCTCACTTCATATGCTTCCTTGACTTTCCTGTTGCATTCAAGTTCAGCCTTCACCCGCTCTTCACCGTATTTACCCAGATTCTGCGAAAGCATCTTCCCCCATTCCGCAATTGCCGCAATATCCTCTTCCATCAGGGCCCTGCTTTTAGCTTCGAATTCCGCCTGGCTGATCTTCGTAACCCAGTAACCGTCGACCCTGGTTTCTGATGGCTTCTGCCCAATAACGGCAAGAGGCGGTGCAATCATGGTGTTCCACGTATAGCCGCTTATCGGGAGGATCATTCCGGGTCCGATGAAATAGTAGCCTCCCTTGCAGGCTGAGTCCATCATGTAATAACCCGGAACGATGACCGTTCCTGCGGTCGCACCAAGAGCGCAGCCGGTGAATCCTGCTGTCACCCTGAACATATTGTCGACAAAAGTCTGGAACACCGCTACGGGATACGCCATCGGCCATCCGAATATCCGTTTCTCGACCTTGTTGCCGGCTGCCCCGAAATAATCGAACCACGCATTCGGAACCCCTTTGATTATGAACTTGTTGATGCATTTGTCGAAAGCCCATTCATATGCGTCTCCGCTGGCGTCCGCCATATCCTTGTATTTCCTGCTCTCAAAATATTCCCCGAACGATTCTGCCGAATCCCCCCATCCTTCCCAGGCATGCCTTGAAGGCGCCACGTATCCCGGGACCATCCTGATGTTGTACCAGTTGCCGTCGTCACCCAGGATCTGTCCGCGCCAGATCAGCTGCCCCTTCTGGCTGAAGGAAAGAAAATATCCGTCATCCTCGATTGCCAGCAGGTTCAAACTAGAAAATATAACCATTCCCAGAATCAAGAGTTTTTTCATTTTTCTGTGTATTCCGTGTGTTCTGTGGTTAAAATCGTGAACTGGTATTATATTTTATATTATGAAAAAAGCAAAAGCACCTAGACTCGACTGGAAGCGGATAAGCCTTCTCATAAAGCTCTCGCTCGAAGAAGATATCGGCAGCGGAGACGCCACAAGCATGTCCGTGATTCCGAAGAATCTTACTGCTGAGGCCGTACTGGTAGCCCGCGAGGACTGCGTCTGCGCCGGACTCCCAATCGCCGGAGCCGTGTTCAAGGCTATAAATAAAAATGTAAAGCTCATTCCCAAGGTCAAGGAAGGCCAGCACTGCAAGAGAGGAACTGTCATGGCGGTCGTCAAAGGAAACGCCAGATCGCTCCTGACAGCCGAACGCACCGTGCTCAACTTCTTCCAGCGCCTCTGCGGAGTCGCGACAATATCTGCGAAGTTCGCAGCAGCAGCCAAGGGTACGAAGACGGAAATCCTCGACACCCGCAAGACAACCCCAGGCTGGCGCAACCTTGAGAAATATGCAGTAGCCGTCGGCGGTGCTTCAAACCATAGGATCGGCCTGTACGACCGCGTAATGATCAAGGACAACCACCGCGAACTTGCCGGACTCGAAGGTGCCGGAGGCTTGCGCAGGTCAATTGAAAAAGCCCGCAAGGCATATCCGAAGCTGGAGATCGAAGCCGAAGCCGACAGGCTTGAGGAAGTCAGTGAGGCCGCAGATGCCGGAGCCGACTACATCCTGCTCGACAACATGAGCAATGAAATGATGGCGAAGGCAATCAAGATAAACGCCGGGCGCGCCAAACTCGAGGCCAGCGGCGGAATCACGCTCGACCGCATCCCGTCAATCGCAAAACTCGGCGTCGACTACATCTCCGCAGGCGCCCTCACCCATTCCGCCAGGGCGATCGATATTGCAATGGATATTTTCGTGTGATTGAAAGTAGGGACTGGCTTTAGCCTGTCCCATGGATTCAAGAATGGTACACCCTGAAGGGCGTACCTACTTTAATACATTCTTTCTTCGCTGAGACAGCGAACTCTACATCAAGAACATGCCTTGCGGCATTAACTACGAATTCGGAATGAGCTAGGTTTTTTCGTGTATTTCGTGTGTTTCGTGGTTATTATTTAAGTGTAGTCTGTGTGTTCTGTGGTTTAAGCCTCTCGCCAAATTCCAAGCAGCTAGTTTCCAGTTACGAATTACAAGTTACACAGATACTTGTCGATCTTGTTCGAAACTATCACTCCGTAGTTTGCCGCACCGAGCCAGCCGGACATTATGATGCCTACCGATCCGGCGTGGAAAAGTCCGGGAACCTGTTCGGAAAGCTTCATGCTGATTTCGAGCCCTTCAAACTTCGTACCGAACGAAGAGCCGAGTCCGTGAAGAGTGTATCTATTGAAAGTCTTCGGAGTTGCGGCCTCGGTGAAGTCAATCTTGTCCTTGATGCCCGGCACGTACTTGTCCAGTGCCGAGAGAGTGTCATCGATGAGATATTCCTTTGCTGTCTTATATTCATCCGGACTTAGATTCGCCCAATCCTCGTATCTGGCGTTCATGGAAGCCACAATGGTATAATCTTCACTACCGGGCCTGATCTCAGGGTAATATACTGAAAATGTGCGGCTGGATACTTTCTTGGAAAGCAGTTTTTCCGGTTCGAACGTCGGATGCGTCGAAGTGAAGAGGAGATCCCCGATGAAATCGAACTTTTCGCCTTTCTTCAGGCCGATATAGACCTGGCAGCTGCTTGTGTTCAGCCTGACCTTCTTTGCCTTCTCGATGAAACCCGGCGAGAAATACTTGTCTCCGGTCCATTCGTGGATGGTGCTGAGGATGTTTCCGTTGGACAGGACAGATCTGCATTTTATCTGACGCCCATTGATCCTGACACCTGACACCTTGCCGTTTTCGACGATGACTTTTTCCACCTTCGCCTTTGTGCAGAAGTCTGCGCCGTTCCTGGACAACTCCTTCTCCATCATGTCGATCATCAGGTCGGTACCGCCGAGGAAGGTATATACGCCCTTGCTCATGAAGTTCGAGAACACAATGCCGTAGGTGATCGCAGGTTCGTCGAGGTTTGAACCGTTGGCGTAGGTGATGGGTTCCATGAGGAGGCGGACGACATCGTTCCTGCCCGGGAAATACTTATCGAAGAGGTCGCGGTTGGTCATCCTGTTGTCGTCATAGAAGTTCATCGTCTCAAGCTCGTTGTAGAAGGCGTCGACCGTCTCCTTCCTCAGGTTGAACTTGTTTATGAGGATGCCGGTGAAATCGTCCCTGGTGAAAGTTGTTTCGAGAGTGAACTGGGGATTGTCGAACCGTATGCTTTTCACCTGGATGATGCGGTCGGACATCTCGGTGGACCAGTATTTCCTCAGAGTCTTCTTCATTCCGATCGGAAAACCGTGCAGGGCTACATCGAAGATATGGTTCTTCCTCTTGAAATAGGTGGCTAGTCCGCCGAGCTGGAAATGGTGTTCGGCAAGCAGTACGCGATGGCCGTTCCTGGCGAGAATGTTGGCGGCAGTAAGCCCGCCCAGCCCTCCGCCGGCCACGACGACGTCGTATTCGTCTGAAATCTCCTCGAATTTTTTCTTTGACATTTTCCCCTGTGGAAACAGCAAAATTATAAAAGGTTGGAAACCTTAGAAGACTTTCAGGTCAATTCAAGCTGTTTTATCCTACTAAACTCGTTTTTGTTGTCTGTAAGCTGCGGATTTCCTTATCTTTATCAGATCGGCCTTAAACCCTTCCTTCTCAGATTCGGCAAGCTTTGGGAGGGAAGATAATACTGCAGGAAGCTCGGATATTTTTTTGAGCGTGCCAGCGGCTTTAGTTCGGCAATGGCCTTTCCCCCTCGCACTATCACAAAGCTTTCTCCTGAATACGCCGTCCGGTTCAGATACTCAGAAAAATGCCTTCTTAAATCTGTGACATTGGCAATTATCAAATTCACTTCTATTCCTCCAGCCATTACTAAAATAACACTATCATAATTTCATATGAAATCAAATTCAGCGATCAAGCTGCATTATGAACATATCATCTTTTTTCTAATCTGCCGACAAGGTAATTTTCATGGTGAGAGTTATAGTAGGATTTGTATCTGAAAAAATCCGGCAATACCTAAAGGGAAAGCTTATTATGCCTGTCAATACGGACGATAAATCCCTCAGGAAAATCTTGGAAATTTTGGGAGTAGGGAAATAAGTTATAACAAGTTATACGGCCTTGACCGTATAACATTGTATAACCGCGTATAATACTGAATAATGCCGTATAAATGGGTAGAAAAGGTAGAAATGAAAGAAAAAACACAAGTCAAATCCCATTCAAACATGTCTGCACTTCCTGCCATCCCTCTGCGTTCTGAATTTTATCAATCTGAACGAAATCTCTGGAATTTCCGTCAGTTTTATCTCTGTTTCCCAATTGTGAACGCAGTGCGTTCACAATCTGCAGCAAGACATATCTCGCGCCCAAGCAAAGGAATATGCATTCACTCAGACCTGCGTAGCGAATTGAGATGGATGCTCGTCGTCCGGGAACTGCAAGAGGCCTACGGATGAAAATTTTTAAATAAGAAAACACATTAGATCATATGCTCAAAGCCGATTTCCATATCCATACCAACGAGGACAAGAGGGATCTGATCACTTACTGCGCCAGGGAGCTTGTCGACGCAGCGGCCGAAAGGAAGTTCGAGGTGCTGGCAATCACAAACCATAATATCTTCACCTACACGCCTGAACTGGCTGAGTATGCGTCCCTGAAGGGGATATTCCTCGTGCCTGGCATCGAGTCGACCATCGAAGGCAAGCACGTGATCATCCTCAACCCGCAGCAGGATGTCGAGTCCATCAAGACGTTCGAAGCGCTGAAGGAATACAGGAAAAACCATCCTGAAATATTCGTGCTTGCCCCGCATCCGTATTATCCGCACCTGCGGAAGTATTCCCTGAAACCGCAGCTCCTGAAAAACATAGATCTTTTCGACGGCATCGAATACTGCCACTACTACACGAGGATCTTCGACCATTTCAATTCAAAGGCCAGGAAAGTCGCCGTAAAATACGGGAAACCGATCATCGGGACGTCCGACGCGCACCATCTTTTCCAGCTCGACAAGACTTATACGATGGTCGACGCCGAGAAGAACATCGATTCAATCATCTCCGCCCTCAGACACAACAAGATCAAAATTGTCAGCAGGCCTCTTTCCCTGTTCATGTATTCGAAGGCCAGCATATTGATATTCTTTAAATTTATCATCAAGAGGATAATTTTTCTCATGCGGCGGGAAAACCCGCCGCATGAGTAAAATTAAAAAAGGAAAATAAAACCATGCCGGAGATAATCAGGACAGAATGGGAGTTCCGGGCGGTGAATCCGCCTGAGGATAAGAGCAGGCTCAGCGGATTCAGACGAGCTTCAGTTCCTGGAACAGTACAGCTCGAACTGATAAAATACGGGGATATCCCGGAACCTTTCCTCAAGGACAATCTCAAGGAGCTGGGCTGGTTCCACGGTGTCAGCTGGGAGTACCGGACAAGGCTCCCGCATGTTCAGGCTGACAGGAGATGCAGGATGGTCTTCGAGGGCATTGACACCGTCTCCACGGTGAAGCTCAACGGGGAGATCATCGGGAGGACCGACAACATGCACGTCTGCCATGAATTTGATCTTTCCGGAAAACTCTCAAATCCCCAGAACGATCTGACGGTCCAGATCGAATGCCCCGTGAAACATGCCCAGGACAAGGCCGGGATTTCCGGTCACAAGGTGTCGGAGAACCAGTGCCATGGAAACCCGAAATTCCTCTATCCGCATATTAGGAAGCCCGCATACTCGGCCGGATGGGACTGGCTGGGCGCCGTTCCCACGCAGTCCGGCATATGGAAGCCTGCCTACCTGTGCATCGACGAATCTCCGGTAATCATCAGGAGCACAAACTACCTGGTTGATCTTTCAAAGGACCTCGGGACGGCTGAGATAACCGCTGACATTGAAATCCTCGCACATGAAAACACGGTGCTGATAGCGTCGCTTGATGTTGACGGAATGGAACTGCTCCCCACCCACCGGATCCGGCTGGAAAAAGGACTTAACAAAACTTCGCTGCGTCCAATCAAGATCTTCAATCCCATCCTATGGTGGCCGAACGGCCACGGCTCGCACAACCTGTACAGGATGACCTTGAAGATTTCACAGTCCGCCGACGGCAAAACCATAATTGACGAGAAGCACATCGGCATAAGGAAGATCCGGCTGCTGCAGCCGAAGGACAAGGAAGGCCGCAAGTTCGTGATAGAGATCAACGGCAGGAAGATTTTCGCGAAGGGTGGCAACTGGATCCCGAACGATGCCTATCTCCCGAGAGTAAGCCATGGGAAGCTCGAACGCCTTGTAGGCGACGCCGAGGAATCCAACTACAACATGCTCCGGATTTGGGGCGGCGGATTCTATGAGGACTCATATTTCTTCGAACTCTGCGACCGTGCCGGGATGATGGTGCTTATGGATTTCCCGTTCGCATGCAACCTATACCCCGAGGACGACGAGACCATCTCTTCGATAAGGACCGAGGTTGAGCAGAACATCAGGCGTATCCGGCACCATCCGTCGCTGGTCCTGCTCAGCGGCAACAATGAATGCTATCCCTGCCATTTTGTCTGGCAGGGCCTGAAGAAGGAGGACAGGTTCTTCGGAAGGAAGATATACGAGGAGGTTCTGCCGGAGATCTGCAGGAGATTGATTCCTGATGTCCCGTACGTTCCCGGAAGCCCCTATTCCCCTGACAAGCCCGAGGATCCGGACGGATCCGAATCTGGAGACAGGCATGCCTGGTGGCTCGGATTCGGAATAAGCAAGGACAAGAACTACACGCACATGACCCAGGAAAAAGGAAGGTTCATATCCGAGTTCGGGTATCTCGGGATGCCTCCTTATTCCACTGTAAAGCAGTTCCTTCAGGGAAAGGACATTTCAAAGATCGATTCAGACGTGCTTGAATCACATCAGAACACAATCGTTACCATGAAGATGCTGAAGGAATACGCGGAGTTCATGTTCCCCTTTCCTGACAACCTGAAGAACTACTGCTATCTCTCAATGGTCGGCCAGGCCGAGATGCTCAGGTACGCCGTCGAACATTTCAGGAGGAGGAAATTCGACTGCGGCGGTTCCGTGATCTGGCAGTACAACGACTGCTGGCCGGCCCCGAGCTGGTCCGCCGTCGACTATTATCTGCGGCGCAAGGCGCACTACTACTATATAAAGAGGGCTTATGCCCCGATCATCGCAAGCTTCAACAGGAATGAGAGCGGCTTCATCGAAGCATGGGCTGTAAATGATACGATGACCGATGGTTCCTGCGAACTTCGCATTTTCAAAAGCGACTGCACCGACAGGAAGGAGATCCTTTCAAGGAAATTCGACATGCCGGCGAACGACAGCATGAAGATCACAAAGATCGCACCGGCTAAATTTGATCCCAGCAAGGAATTCCTCATCGCAGAGATCATCAAAGACGGAAAGATGATCGCCAGGAACACCTATTTCGGCGTTGTTCCGAAGGAGTTCAGCTGGCCGGTCAAGCAAAACCTCTCCGTGGCCCACGAAAAACTCTCCGGAAACATGTTCAAGGTGACCTTGTCGCCGGACTGCCTGCTGAAGGATCTCTACCTCAACATCGACTTCGCCGATCCTGATGCGATATTCAGCGACAACTTCATTGACGTCCTCCCCGGCGACAGGATCGAGACAAAGGTAAGAACATCAAAACATTTGAGCACGGATGAATTCAGGAATGCATTCTCCATGACCCACCTGAGCATGAATTTTGCGGTAAAATGATGTCTCCTGTTCTTTGGATTATGTATTTTACAGGTTAGATTAGAAAATCAACCTGTTTTATCCAGTTCACGGAAGGATACATCGGCTATGCGCTATAAAATTCTCACTGTCGCCACGGCTTTCATCTTCGTCCTTTTCTCCGGCTGCAGCACTTTCAACAGCCAGGAGGAAATGTCCGGCGGAAAAATCATCAATCCTGACTTCCAGTCCGCGATCAAGTGCGCCAAGGAAAAGGTCTTCCCAGCCCTTGTCTTCATCATAACCCTGCGCGAGGAGTTCAGGGAGGGGAAGAAGGTGACCCTTGAAGCCTCCGGAAGCGGAGTCATCATCTCCCCTGGAGGAGAGTTCCTGACAAACTGGCATGTGGTGAACAAGGCCACCGAAATAAGATGCCTGCTGTTCGACGGCACCAACTACGAGGCTGAACTGATGGGCGACGACAAGGATTCCGACCTTGCCCTGCTGAAGCTGAAACTTCCGGAGAAGCATCCACCCCTTCCCTACGCGACAATAGGCAACTCTTCAAAACTCAAGGAAGGTGATTTCGTCATGGCACTCGGTGCCCCATGGGGTCTCAGCAGATCAATATCCGTAGGAATAATCTCGTGCACAAACAGGTTCCTGCCCATGAAGAGCGAGTACAGCCTGTGGCTGCAGACGGATGCATCGATCAGCCCTGGAAACTCCGGCGGTCCGCTCGTGAACATCGACGGCACGATCATCGGCATCAATTCCCTCGGTTCGACGATGGGCGGCGACATGGGCTTCGCAATTCCTGCTGAAACAATCCAGCAGATCATCCCGCAGCTCAGGGAACACGGAAAAGTCAACTGGACCTGGACCGGCCTCCTCCTCCAGCCCCTGAAGGACTTCAAGACCAACACATATTTCAACGCATCTTCAGGCGTCATCGTCTCCGGAACCGAACAGGAAAGCCCGGCAAGGCAGGCCGGGATAACGTCGAGGGACAGGATCATCAGGATCAATGGTGAACCAATAACCGCCATCACCGAAGAGGATCTGCCGGACATAAGAAGAAAGCTCGGGCTTCTTCCAAAAGGAAAACCTGTGACCGTAGAACTTGAACGCGATGGCAAACTGGCCAGCGTGCAGTTCACACCCCGCGAGAAAGGCGAAGTCGAAGGAGTGGAACTAGACTGTCCGCGCTGGGATTTCACAGTCAAGACAATAAACCAGTTCGACAATCCCCAGCTTTACTTCTACAGGAAGAAGGGAGTCTTCATATTCGGCGTCAAATATCCGGGGAACGCCCAGATGTGCGGCCTGCAACACAACGACATAGTGACCAGCATCGACGGGAAGGACATCCAGACGCTCGACGACATCAAGGCGGTGCACAAGGCGGCGATCGAGAATGTCAAGGACAAGCCGCGCATCCTGGTCAATGTCCTGAGGAACGGCTCGCTCAAGCAGGTCGTGCTCGAATTTTCGCGTGATTACGAAAAATAATTTTTCGTTGAAAAATTATAACGGAGGATATATGTACAAGACTATGGTTTTATTGCTCGCCTTTGCCTTTCTTGCCGCGTTTTCCGCCTCATCCCAGGAAAACAAGGAGCAGGATGAAAAGGAGAATTCTAAAACGCTGAAGGCGGTCGCAGATGCCGTAATGCCTTCGACCGTGCACGTTGAATATTATCTGAAATATGACAAGGGCGAGGAGCCGGTGATTGCCGGATACAGGTGTTCGAGCTGCAGCAAGTTCCATGGCACGAACGCCGGTGAATACGTGAAGGAGAACAGGCCCGTGGAAATTCCAGGATATCTGATCTCGGATACCGAGGTCATCTCCCCGGACATCCTTACACAGCCAAGGTTCATAAGCAAGATCAGGGTTTCAAACGGCAAGTCTGATTCCATAGCCAAAATATTCGAATACGGAGTCAAACAGCAGGCAGTGATCCTGAAACTCGAGAAACAGCTCGAAGGTTCCAGTCCCGCGCAAATCAATCCTGAAGCAAAAGGTCCATATTTCACTGTCGGGTTCTCGCTCGACAACGGCATGTGGCAGGTCAACGTCAGGGGGCTCGGAAACGACATTGTTTCATATCCTGAAATTTCGGAGTCCGTAAGAAAGGCCATGCCATCGTCCCTGATCGTGAACGAAAAGGGCGAGATTGCAGGAGTTTCGATGAATCCCGAGATAAGCGCCGACGACTCATGGAAATCCCCCGTTTCAAAGATGGAGAAGATGTCACAGGAGCAGCTTGACGCTGTTTTCGCAAAGATAAAGGAGACGGCATCAAAGAACATCGTCAGGGTCCAGATAACCTTCAGGAGCCCCCAGATCAGGAACGATACGAGGGATGACATGTCCAGGAGGTATTCCAACGACGACGACGAAGCCCAGCCTTTCGATACCGAAGTCAACACCAAGGGAATAATGATCGATGGCAAGCGGATCCTGGTATTCGCCGATATCAAGCCCAAGATGACAGCCAGGCTTGAAGGCATCAAGGTCTTCGCCGACGGAGCCTCCAGCGGGAAACCCGCCGACTTCGTGTGCTCCATGAATGAATATGCTGCGATCATCGCAGAACTCAAGGAGCCCCTGCAGACCAAGGGCCTTGAATTCTCAAGCGAGGACATACTGAAACTCCGATCAATGCTGCTGCCGGCAGTCCAGGTCAAGGTCTACGGCGACAACCTTGTGATGAACTATCTCTACAACAGGATCACCGACTTCGACATAGGCTGGAAGGGTAACCGCTTCCCCGAGCTTCCGAGTGTTTCCGACTATCTCTTCCTCTTCGACCTCCAGGGCAGGCTCATAGCGCTTCCTCTTGCGTACAGGCCACGGATGTCGATGGAACGCTATAACTCATATTCCCGCCATGACAAAAACCTGCTGCCGGTCTCATACCTGTCTGCCGCTCTCAAGAACCTTGATTCCCAGAAGAACCCCGCAAACGTCCCCCTCAACGAAAAGGATGAGAACAGCATCGCCTGGCTCGGAATTGAATTCCAGCAGCTCACTCCCGACCTCGCTCGCATGAACAAGGTCTCGGAACTCACCAAGAACGGTAAGAACGGAGCGGTAGTCTCCTACATATTCCCGGATTCCCCAGCAGCGAAAGCCGGAATCAAGGAAGGCGACATCCTCCTCTGCCTGTACCTTGAAGATGACCCGGCGCCTGTCGAGATCAGGGCCGAAGACCGTTACACGCGCGATTTCCCCTGGGCGGAATACGACCGGATTCCCGATCAGTATTTCCAGAGGATACCGACCCCGTGGCAGACCCTCGACAACGCCCTGAACTCGTTCCTGACCAATATCGGCTTCGGCAAGAAGTTCACCCTTGAATACAGTTCCGGCGGAAAAATCATCTCCAGGGAGTTCACCGTAGAAAAAGCTCCCGACTACTATGACACCGCAGAAAAATACAAGTCGGATTTCCTCGGCCTCACCGTGAAGAACCTGACCTGCGAAGTTCGCAGGTATTTCCAGAAGAATCCCGACGACCCAGGTGTCATCGTCTCCAAGATCGATCCCGGCAGCAAGGCCTCGGTATCCGGACTCAAACCATACGAGATCATCATCCAGGTCAACGGCAAACCCATCAACAACGTCAAGGATTTCGAGGAGCAGATCAAGGATAAGACCGATCTGAGCTTCGGAGTCACAAGAATGGGCACCAGCCGCTCCGTGAAAATCAAGATGACCAACGGCAAGGACGCCAAGCCCGCCGAAGGCGAAAAAGGAAAACCGAAGCCGGAACAGCTAGGTCCGGTAAAGGCTCCGGTCGCAGCACCTGAGGAATGATATTTGAAGATTTTGCTCTTATTTCTTATTCCATTAATATTGCTGGGCTGTGCAAGTTCCGATACCAGATCGGTGTTGTCAGTCTCCCAGCTCAATGTCCTTGCCAAAAAAGAATATGATGGAAAAATAGTTGCTTGCGGCTACTATTATTATCACTGCGAGGAGGATGTTCTCTTTGAGAAACCTTTATTACCAGGAGAAGAGCCATTATTCAAGGAACCCAAGTTCCAATTGACTTTTTGTCCATTATTCGAAAGAATTCAACCCTATGACGGATATAAATACCGCATCGAAGTCTTGAAGAAGAATTTTGATGGACAGAAAGTCTTGGTTCGAGGCGTATTTCAAAAAAGAATAGCCATTCCTTATTTAGTTAATTCTCCAATCCATACTTATCTTGATGTTGAATCAATTCAAAGATTCGACCCTCCATTACTGCCTAAGCCTTCAAGCTATCCTCCGATTGCGAGTGAAAGAACAATGAAGTAGGGACATGCTTTAGCTTGTCCCATGTATTTGAAAACCTAAAGAATGGTACATCCTAAAGGACGTACCTACTTTCAATGATCTCGCCGCCCTGCGGGGGCTTTTGACTATTTACTATTCATTTTCCCAGGGCTGACGCCTTGGGCTATAAGATAACGCCTCATGCGGAGGTTAAACCCAGAAATCGTATAAACGAGTATACCATCGATCCCAGTCTCAACACGATTACAGGTAGGAGTTCACAGCTTTAGATGTGTCTTGAATTAGAATCCGCACAACTGAAGTTGTGAACTCCTACTTATTACATGTCATATCCTTTTACCGATGCTTTTCACGTGGATGGAAATTAGCAGCCGATGTAGTGTTGCCTGTCCCAGGCAAGATTCTTAATACTTTTCGCTGAGACAGCGAACTCTACATTCAAGATTATCTAACTCAATAAATTATCTTAGTCATACCCCCCTTCTTTTTCCCATAATTTATTTTTATTTAACTTCTTGACTTTTGAAACGAAAGCATTATGGTTTCGTTTCGTAAGCCAAGGAGGGATAACTGGATGAACGAGCGTTTTGAGCTTATTATAAACATACTTCTCAAGGAAAAGAAGATTTCGGTCGGCGAACTGAGCAGCCGCCTGGGCGTCAGCGAGGTTACGATTCGAAAGGATCTTACCGAACTTGAGAAGCAGGGTCGTCTCCTGCGCAGGTACGGCGGCGCCATTCCCGCGGAAAACCCGCAGCAGGTCGTCTCCCATCTCAAACGCGTTTCCCAGCAGCAGGACGAGAAGCACAGGATCGCGAAATTCGCAGCTTCAATGATAAACGACGGCGAGAACATCCTCCTCGATGCCGGGTCAACAATTCTTGCACTGGCAAAAGAACTTCATGGACGCGAGCTCCGCATCGTCACAAACAACCTCGCGGTCGCCAACGAGCTCATTCCCGACGAAAAAATCGTAGTCGAAGTGATCGGGGGGACTCTGAGGAAGGCCAGCGGTGCGCTTGTCGGACCGTGGGCATGCAGATCCCTTGAAAACATACGTGTCGACAAAGTCTTCCTCGGCTGTTCCGGATTCGATCCCAAGCTCGGATTCTCCAGCGAGAACGCGGTTGAAGCCGAGACAAAACAGAAAATGCTGAACTGCGCTTCGGAGATAATCATCCTTGCTGACCATACCAAGTTCTCGCGTCCTGCCTTTGCGAACTTCGCAAAACTGGACGAAATAACAAAAATAGTTACAGACAGGAAAATGGACGATAATATTTTAAAGGTTATAAGAATGAGGAAGAAAGAAATAATAATAGCATAATAGACAGGATAACAGGATTTTCGAAATGAAATATTTTTCTATGCAATTCGACATATGGAGCGCCGGCAACTTGCCGGCACAATTAGAAAAGATGCCAGCAAGGTGCTGGCGTTCCAATAAGAGCTTATTTCGAGAACACTGAGAAATTCTCTGTGCTCTCTGTGGTTTATTTTAACATTAAGGAGAAGGCAAATGGTTCCGTTCAAAGTAGATCTGAAGAACAAGGTTGCAGTCGTGACTGGCGGCGGTGGAATCCTCTGCGGTGCAATGGCTGAAGCGCTTGCCGAATGCGGTGCGAAAGTCGCAATCCTCGACCTCAGGCAGGAAGCAGCCGACAAGGTAGCAAAGATGATCACCGACAAAGGAGGAGTTGCCATCGGCGTTGCGGCAAACGTCCTTGAACTCGACAGCCTCAAGCAGGCCGAGAAGATCGTCTGCGAAAAGCTCGGTCCCTGCAACATCCTCATCAACGGCGCCGGCGGAAACCATCCCAAGGGCACGACCAGCAATGAATTCCTCACGAAGGAAGATCTTGCAAAGGTCGGAACCAAGGATTTCGTATCTTTCTTCGATCTCGATCCGGAAGGCATCAAGTTCGTGTTCAACCTCAACTTCATCGGCACGCTCCTCCCAACGCAGGTTTTCTCCAGGAAAATGGCGGAAGCAGGCAGCGGCGTTATCATAAATGTTTCTTCAATGAATGCATTCTGTCCGCTCACCAAGATTCCGGCGTACAGCGGAGCGAAGGCGGCCGTCAGCAACTTCACGCAGTGGCTCGCTGTCCACATGTCCAAGCTCAACATCAGGGTCAACGCGATCGCACCGGGATTCTTCCTTACTGACCAGAACCGCGCGCTTCTCACGAAACCCGACGGATCATACACGCCCAGGGCTGAGAAGATCCTTGGCATGACCCCGATGGGCCGTTTCGGTAAACCTGAGGAACTCATAGGCGCCCTGCTCTGGCTCTCCGACGACAAAGGAGCAGGATTCGTCAACGGAGTAGTAGTACCGGTGGATGGAGCGTTTTCCGCCTACTCAGGAGTCTGAAAGTAATAATTGAACGTCGAACATTGAACATCGAACGTCCAACATCGAATGAAATCAATGAATCAACAGAAAAATAAATACGACCTTTAAGAAAGACTGTTAATTTATTTTGTAGCCAGTTTTAAAGCTCAAGAAATGGTCATGGCAAGTATGACCCTCCATCCCGAGCGCGAAGCGCCTCGGGATAAGAATGGAGGGACGCTCTTGCCGCGTCCGAGGTTTTGAAATTTGAAGTTCGATGTTCATTAATTTAATATTGAAAGGAATATAACATGAAAAAGAACCTGTTGATTGCACAGTCCGGCGGTCCTTCGCCGGTGATAAACAGCTCGCTCCGCGGAGTCGTCGAAGCCGCAAGATCTTTTCCCGACAAGATCGGGAAGGTGTTCGCAGGCTGGCATGGTATTGAAGGAGTCCTGAAAGAGGAACTCCTTGATCTTTCCGCACAGGATGAAGACGAAATTTCACTCCTTAGGAATACTCCTGCAGCTGGCGCCATCGGTACATGCCGCTACAAGATCAAGTCCAACCAGAAAGAGGACTTCGACCGCGTAGTGGACGTCCTCAAGGCGCAGAACGTCGGATATTTCCTCTACAACGGCGGTAACGACTCCATGGACACCGCCAACAAGGTTGCGAAACTCGCACAGGAACGCGGACTCGACATACTCGGGCTCGGAGTTCCGAAGACCATCGACAACGATGTCGGCGACAGCGAGTTCAAAGTCATCGACCACACTCCCGGCTATGGCTCGGTCGCGAAATACTGGAGCTGCATAGTCCAGAACGCCGACGAGGAAAACCGCGGTTCATATCCTGCGGACCCTGTCCTTGTCCTCCAGGCGATGGGACGCAAGATCGGCTATATTCCGGCTGCTGCGAGACTCGCAGATCCGAAGCGCGAAATGCCTCTGCTCATCTTCCTTGCCGAAGGCGGCATGAAAATGGAAGAAATGGCGGACAAGATCAATGCAATGCTCGTAAAGCGCGGCAGGGCGGTCGTGGTTGTCAGCGAAGGCTGCGACGTCGGAGATCTCGGATTCACCAAGGACAGTTTCGGCCATGCACAGTTCGGCGCAAGCCAGACGACTGTCCAGCAGGCCCTCGTGAACTACCTGAACGCGAATGGAATCAAGGCCAAGGGCAGCGCCCGCGGCCAGACGTTCGGGACAGACCAGAGAGACACTGCGATCTACGCATCGACAGTAGATCTTGACGAAGCGTACCGTGTCGGACAGAAGGCCGTGATGCTTGGACTCGAAGGCAAAGGCGGATTCATGTCGACCATACTCAGGGATCCCGGGATCATATACAATGTAAGATATGACAAGGTTCCGCTAGAAGTCGTCGCGAATTCCGAAAGGACATTCCCGGCAAACTGGATCACGAATGACAAGAGCGATGTGACGGACGAATTCGTCGCATATGCCAGGCCGCTCATCGGAGAAGACTGGGCGAGCGTGCCGGTTGTCAACGGACGCCAGCGTTTCGCAAGGCTGAAACCGGTGTTCGCGGACAAGAAGCTTCCGAAGTACGTACCGGAAGCGGACAGGAAAAAGAAATAAAATTCGAAGCACGAATATCGAAATCCGAAACAATATCGAATTTTATAATTCAGGATTTCAAACATTAAGAAATTATAATTTGTTTCGAATTTCGGGTTTCGACATTCGAATTTAAACACCTTATCATAGAAAATAAGTTTAGGAGACAACAAATGGATTATGTTGCGCAATTGAAGGATCTGCCGAGGCATAAGGAATTTTTCATCGGCTTTGACAGTGACGGATGTGTGTTTGACACGATGGAGATCAAGCAGAAGGAATGCTTCTGTCCTGCTTTCATCAAGCATTTCGGGATGCAGGCGGCGAGCAAGTACGCCCGTGAAGTCTGGGAGTTCGTCAACCTCTACAGCAAGGACCGCGGATGCAACAGGTTTTTAGCCGTTCAGAAGGCGCTGTCATTCATGCGCAAGCGCCAGGTATTCAAGGATCGCGGAATAAAAGTCCCTGAGATGAAGGCGCTGGACGTCTGGCTCAAGGAGGAGACAAAACTCGGAAATCCTACTCTTGAAGCGAAAGTAAAAAGCTCGGGCGACAAGGAGCTCGAAATGCTTCTCGCCTGGAGCAAGGAAGTGAACACCAGGATAGCGGACATGGTATACGGATGCCCTCCGTTCCCGGGAGTTAAGACTGTCCTTGACAAGGGCAAGGTGAAAGCCGACATGATAGTTGTGTCACAGACCCCGCTCGAGGCGTTGAAGCGCGAGTGGGAGGAGAACAAGATCGACCACTATCTCAAATGCATAGCCGGGCAGGAACACGGCACAAAGACCGAGCATCTCATGTTTGCAACAATTAAGAAAGGCTATGCTGAAAACAAGATCCTCATGGTCGGCGATGCGTATGGCGACCTGAAGGCGGCCGAGGGAAGCAAGGCGCTCTTCTTCCCGATCATACCCGGCGATGAAGAGGCTTCCTGGAAGAAGTTCGCGGAGGAAGGCGTAGAAAAGTTCTTCAACGAGACATTCGCAGGCGAATACCAGAAGAAGCTGCTTGTGGACCTGGAGAAGGCGCTTCCCGTCATCCCGCCTTGGAAGGATTAAAAGAATTGAACGTCGAACATTGAACATCGAACGTCCAACTTCGAATGTAAAATGGGTCGAAGAAAAGATATGTGAATATATAGAAAAAGAAAGTACTTAATCTTTTTTGATTCGACGTTCAAAGTTCGATGTTGGATATTCGATGTTCATGAAATTATTATTATGAAAATAGTAGCAGACAATAAGATACCGTTCCTGAAGGGCGTGCTTGAGCCTTACGCCGAGGTCGTCTATCTGCCGGGTGCGAAGATCGCAAAGGCTGATCTTGCTGACGCGGACGGGCTCATAGTGCGGACCCGGACGAAATGCAACAAGGCTCTTCTTGAAGGGAGCAAGGTTAAGTTTGTCGCCACCGCAACGATCGGATTCGATCATATCGACACCAATTACTGCGAGTCCAACGGGATATTCTGGACAAATGCGGCAGGTTGCAATTCCGCGTCGGTCGCCCAGTATGTCGCGTCGGCAATCCTGAACATCGCCGTGGAAAACAAGTTTTCACTGTCGGATAAGACACTTGGAATCATAGGCGTCGGCAACGTCGGCTCGAAAGTTGCGAAGTTCGCAAAGACCGTCGGGATGAAGGTTCTTCTGAACGATCCTCCACGCGCCCGGAAAGAAGGCGAAGCAAGCTTCGTCAGCCTGGAGCAGATAAAGGCCGAAGCCGACATTATTACGATGCATGTGCCGTTGAGCATGGCCGGATCTGACAAGACTTATCATCTGGCTGATAAAATATTTTTCAATTCCATTGCCAAGCGCGCATGGTTCATAAACAGTTCCAGAGGCGAGGTGGCCGACACGGAGGGGTTGAAAAATATTTTAAAGACATCTATGATCGCAGGTGCGATCCTGGATGTGTGGGAGAATGAGCCGGAGATCGACCTGGAGCTCCTGGGGCTTGCGAAGTTCGCAACTCCGCACATTGCCGGATATTCCACGGACGGAAAGGCTAATGGGACTTCGATGAGCGTTGAGGCCTTGGCGAAGTTCTTCGGGTTGAAGCAGCTTGATGGCTGGTATCCGAAGGATGTTCCGAAGCCGGAAAATACCACGATCAAGATTGACTGCAAGGGAAAGAGCAAGGAACAAATTTTACTGGAAGCAGTAAAGTTTACTTATGATGTCAGAGGCGATGATCAAAGATTAAGATCCTCTCCTAAAACATTTGAGAAGCAGAGGGAGGAATATCCGCTGAGGAGGGAGTTTAAAATTTTTAAAATCATCCCTGGCGGTATTCCAGACGAAGTTATAAAGATATTGCATGATCTTGGATTCGAAACGACTGTTAACGAATGATTTTATAAATTTTAACAAGGAGATAGAAAAATGGCAAAAGGAAAATTGGCGGACATCGGTCTTGTAGGACTGGCTGTAATGGGCGAAAATCTCGTGCTGAACATGGAAAGCAAGGGGTTCACGGTGGCGGTGTTCAACCGGACGGTGAGCAAGGTGGACGATTTCATGAACGCACGCGGCAAGGGCAAGAAGTTCATCGGCTGCCACAGTCTCGAGGATCTCTCGAAGAATCTGGCAAAGCCGCGCAAGATCATGCTTATGGTCAAGGCGGGGAAGCCTGTCGACGACTTCATCGAGCTGATGCTTCCCCATGTTGAGAAGGGCGACATCATCATCGACGGCGGCAACAGCCATTTTCCGGACACGATCCGCAGGACGAAATATCTTGCCGACAAGGGTATCCTCTACATCGGAACAGGTGTTTCCGGCGGAGAAGAAGGAGCACTCAGGGGTCCTTCCATCATGCCCGGAGGAAATCCCGAGGCGTGGAAGCATGTCAAGCCGATATTCCAGGCGATATCTGCGAAAGTCGCAGACGGCAGCCCGTGCTGCGAATGGGTTGGCAACGACGGAGCCGGACACTTTGTGAAGATGGTCCACAACGGAATCGAATACGGCGACATGCAGATGATCTCCGAGGCGTATTTCCTCATGAAGAACATCCTTTCAATGTCGGCCGAAGAGATGCATGACGTCTTCACTGAATGGAACAAGGGTGATCTTGACAGCTATCTCATAGAGATTTCCAGGGACATCCTGAAGAGGAAGGATCCTGAGACCGGCAAATACATCATCGACATAATCCTTGATACGGCAGGCCAGAAGGGAACGGGAAAATGGACAAGCCAGGCTGCTCTTGATCTCGGATCCCCTGCCCCGACGATCGCGGAAGCTGTTTTCGCGAGATGTGTTTCGGCGATCAAGGACGAACGTGTTGCTGCAAGCAAGGTCCTCAGAGGACCAGCGAGCGAATTCAAAATTTCAGGAAACAAGAAACAGATGATAGAAGACATCAGGAAGGCCCTCTACGCCTCGAAGATCTGCTCGTATGCCCAGGGCTACCAGATGATGAAGCTGGCCGCCGCTGAATACAAATGGGAGCTGAAGTACGGCGAAATCGCCCTCATGTGGAGAGGCGGCTGCATCATCCGCGCGAAGTTCCTCGGCGACATCAAGGCGGCGTTCGACAAGAATCCGAAGCTTGAGAACCTGCTTCTTGATCCGTTCTTCACGAAAGTCATCGACGACTGCCAGGACTCCTGGAGAAGGGTCATAGCGACCGCAGTCCAGATCGGGATTCCGGTTCCGGCGTTCTCGAGCGCGCTTTCATACTATGACTCATACCGTTCGGCGCTCCTGCCGGCGAACATGCTCCAGGCGCAGCGCGATTATTTCGGCGCCCACACGTATGAGAGGATCGACAAGCCGCGCGGCCAGTTCTTCCATACGGACTGGTGCGAACTCGGCGGGACGACGACGTCCTCGACGTACATCGCATAAATTCCTCCGGAATTTATAACAAAAGGACGGGGCTGGAAACAGCCCCGTCCTTTTTTATTTATTGCAATGATGTAATCTTGATGTATAATATGACTGATGTAATATTTACACCATAATAAAGAATCTCTTGACGTTTATCCTATTTCCACAGCAAGCCAGGGAGTATTACGAATGGTGTCCATGGCCTTTCGGCTGGCCTGAGATTCTTTATAACGAAGACCAAACCAGATCCCAAGAGTAAGGGATTTGACCTTGGGAAGATTAAAATTAAGGATGGAATCATGGTAAGAACTCAGATCCAGCTGCCGGAGCATCTGTACCGGGAGGTTAAAAAAATAGCCTCTGAACGCGAACTGAGCCTCGCAGAGCTTACAAGACGTGGGCTTGAGTACGTTGTCAGCGTATATCTTCCTAAAGAAGGAAGTAAAACGGAAAAATGGATGTTGCCCGAGTCTATTGACCTCGGAGGCGCCCCCCTTGTTTCCGAAAGCGACTGGAGAGAGCTGGCAAATGAAAGCATGCCTGCTCATGTGAAAAGGACAGGAAAGGCTAAAAAACAATGATTTCCTGTGACACCAACATACTGTTCTATTCGCTCAACAAGAATTGCCCTGAATATGAGAAAGCTAGAATCTTCCTCGAATCACAGTCGGAAAATGAGAACTTCTGCATATGCGAGCTGGTGCTTGTTGAGCTTTATGTGCTTTTAAGAAATCCAAAGATGAACAAGCATCCTGCATCCGCCCAGCAGGCCGTTGCAGTAATCCAACAGTTCAGGTCAAATCCATCATGGCGTGTAATTGATTATCCCGGAGGACTGATGAATGACATATGGCGCCATGCCGGACACAGGAATTCAGCCTACAGGTCAATCTTCGATGCAAGGCTCGCATTCACCCTGCTCCATCATAATGTGAAGGATTTCGCTACAAGGAACATCAAGGACTTTGAAAACTTCAAGTTCAGGAAAATCTGGGATCCTGTGGGGGAATAGCTTCACAAATCTCGGACAGGAATGTCCGAGTTACTGGTTCAGCTTCTTCAGGAGCCAGGCCATGTTGATGCCAAGGTTCTTCATGGTGTCGATGCCTTCCTTGTCGTTTTCCACATCTCCGATCTCTCGGCCTATGCCGTCATTCCAATACGAGGAACCGACGATTATCATCTGTCCGATGGTGAAGAAATGGTTCATGGTGTCGAAGGCGTGGATCGCTCCTCCTCTTCTGACGGCGACAACAGCTGCTCCGGGGCGGCGCTTGAACATGTTGTCGTTTGCACGGGCAACGAAGCCGACACGGTCGATGAAGCACTTCATCTGGCCGGAACAGTCGGCGAAATAAGTCGGCGAGCCAAGGATAATGGCATCGGCACCGAGCATTTTTTCAATGCATGCATTGACGTCATCCTTAACGACGCATTTCTTATCTTTAGCCTCAAAGCATTTGCAGCAGGCGATGCACCCATTGATCTTTTTCCCTGAAAGCTGGATGAGTTCGGTTTCAATTCCCTCGTTTTCCAGCTCCTTGAATGCGGTCCTGATGAGGATCGCTGTGTTTCCGTCCTTGCGTGCACTGCCGTTTATTCCGATGACTTTCATGATAAATTTTCCTTTCAGGATAATTTATAATATTTAGAGTTTCACAGAAAACCTATACCGCTACCGTATTTTTTCTATTGAACAGCCGGTATTTCCTCGGTGAACCGCCATAGATCTTCTTGAAGGTATGGTAGAAATGGCTGAGGTTGTCGAAACCGGAATCGATGGATATGAAATCGATCTTCTCGTCGGAGTTGAGCAGGCACGAAGCCGCGTACTTGATCCTGAGCTCGTTGATGAAGTCAGTCGGAGTCGTGTCCAGGTAGAGGCGGAAGGACCGCGAGGTATGCTCATCGCTCCTGCAAGCCAGCTTCCTCAAAGCCGGCAGACCTTTCTTGAAGTTCTCCTTCTTCTTCATCTCCGACAAAATCCTTTCTATCCAGACAGGCAGGTTCTTCGCCTGGGCGTCGCCAATATTCCTCTTTTTAAACATACTCAGGATTTCGGCTGTCAGGATCTTGAAATATACTCCGGCATCGGCGGGGTTCTGGAGGAGCATTTCCCCGCCTCCGGTCATCCGGTCATATATATATTTTTTTTCAGCCAGGCCCAGACGTCTGATTTCCGGCAGATATTCCTTCAGCGGATACTCAAGAGAGAACTCCGGCTGGAAAAAAATATTCATCTCGTTGAACCATCTGATATTGAACGCAAGATTGATGAGTTCGCATTCGCTGTCGCGGTACTGTCTGAAGTAATGCGTGTCTTCTGGTCTGATGAAAACAAGGTCGCCTTCGACCAGCTTCTGCTCTTTGCCGTTTACGAGATGCCTGATGGATCCCTTGGAGATGAGGAATACCTCCATGAAATCATGGGTGTGCCCCATTGAGGTCACAGAAAACAGGGAATTGATCTTGTAGTTGACCCCTGATACCGGATCAAGAGTTGTCTCCGCCTTTAAAAGCCTGGAATTGTCCATAGTTATTTTACTCCGAACCAATATTATGTCTCCACCCTGCGGGGGCTCTTGATGATTCTTATCTCTTTTTCCCAAGGCTGGCGCCTTGGGCTGAAATATGACGCCCTCTGCGAGGACTAGTAATTCATTTTCTCAAGCCTCCGCAGGGCGGCGACATAACAATATAGTTTTGTCATTTCCGGATATTATTATATCAATACAGGACAATTATTCAATATGATTGCGAATTAATTTATCATCCATAAAGAAAATAATGAAAGGATGTAAATATGAATTCCCGTGAAAGGCTTCTGACGGTTCTCAAGGGTGGAATACCTGACTGCGTCCCTGTCGCACCTGACTTCTCGAACATGATTCCTGCGAAGCTCACAGGCAAACCTTTCTGGCAGCTCTACCTCTACAATGACCAGCCGATATGGGAGGCCTATATCGACTGCGCGAGGAAATTCAATATTGATTCAATGATGGATGGATACTGCCCTCTGGCATTTCCTGAAGAAACATCGAATTCACCTGAATGGATAAATGTCATCGTCCAGAAAACCAGCGACATGATCGTGACGCAGAAATATTATAATGACAATGGGAAGAAAATCTGGAGCGACAGGGTTGATGTATACTACATTGCTGATCCGCCGACACATGGGTTGCGTCCTGCAAAAATTGGACTGCCGGAAGTCCCGTCGAAGTGGGAACCGTTGGAAGGCGTGAAGCCGGTTGATGTCGGGCCTGCGAATTTCGCAAAGATGAAGAGGAAGATCGGGAACCAGGGGCTCATAGGGACGTGGTTGACAAGTTCAACCATTCTCCGAGATGAAGAGGGCATATACGATTTCTATGATCATCCGGAAAAATACGAGAAGATAGCGGTCGAGAGGGTTGAACAGGTTGAGAAGAGGTTCAAGAGGATAATGTCCATGGATGAAAAGCCGGATTTCCTATGTGTCGGAGGTTCAGGCACTCTTGTATATCAGACGGTGGAGATTTTCAGGGACTACGCCCTGCCCGCGTTGAAACGGGGGATTGAGCTTGCGACGGCGGCAGGGATTCCGACACATGTGCATTCCTGCGGCCCTGAAAAGGAACTTGTAAGGATCATGGCGGAGGAAACCACTTTGACGGTGATCGATCCGCTTGAGATTCCTCCAATGGGCGACTGCGATCTGAAGGAACTGAAGAAGCTGTACGGAAAGAAGCTCACGCTCAAGGGAAACCTGCATACTACGGAAGTCATGCTCAGGGGCAATGTCGACGATGTGGTCAGGGCCAGCAGGAAAGCGATTGATGACGGTGCCGAAGGAGGCCGTTTCATCCTTTCCACCGGCGACCAGTGCGGACGCGACACGCCCTTTGAAAACCTTGAGGCGATGGTCGAGACGGCCAGGACGTATGGAAAGTACTAGTAAAATTTTGCCTTGCAAAATTTTACAAACGGGCTGGAAAGCCCGAGCTACTTTCTCAGATCGGGGCTCCTGTCCGAGCCGATCCTGTACCGCTGGAGGATGTCCGTGGTGGCCTTACGGGCCTTTTCGACGTCAAGCACTATCTTGTTGTTGTCTTCGAGCACTATCTCCAGAAAGCCGGTCTTTATGCCTTCGATCTTGTCGATGAAGTCCTTGAGGTTTTTGACTTTGCGGGAATTGACGGTGCTTACGGAGGTGTATCGGAGATTCTGATAGCCCATGTTGACATCATCTGCAAGGACGTTGGACAGGACGACGACCTGGTCGCGGTCATCGGTCACTTCGCCCTTCATTGCGAAATTCACAAGCTCGATGGGGGCCTTGGTCCATTGTCCCCATGTATCGAGATAATTCTCCGAGAGTGGCACCCACAGGAGTCCGCCTATCACATAGTATGACGGCAGGACATCGTATACGCGCTGAGGAACAAGTTTTGTCCCGCCACCGAGAGTATATTCAAAATCAATAGGTTTTCCCTCGCGCAGGACTTTCAGCATGCACTTGTCGCCGACATGCTTCTGCCAGATAAGATGTCCGAGGAAGATCAGTTCGCCGTCCCTGAACGGCACGGATGCATCATTTGCTATTTTGACGCCATCTATCTCCAGGATGACATCATTGAGTTTGAAAAGCCCTTTTTTCTTCTCCGGTTCGGTCAGATGCGTCACGAGCACGCCTGTCTGGCCGTCGGCCATTCCCGCCCATTTCCTGATGTCCTGATTCTCCATGGTGCTGACATCGAGATCGATGTCCGGGAATCCGTTGAATTTCCCGTCCTTGACATCGTCGAGGAAATGGGACACGATGGTTGCCGGGACCATGTATCCGATATTCTGTTCCTCGCTCATGTTCTGGAAGGCGACTCCTACGATCCTGCCATCCTTGATCACGGGTCCTCCGCTGTTGCCTGGATTGAGCGCGGCGTCGATCTGGACGGCCAGGAGATACTTTCCGCTATGCGAGTAGATGGTGGGCTCGATCCTTGAAACGACGCCCTCGGTGATCGAGATATTATCGCCGCCTATGGGGTATCCCATGACGGCAACCTTGTCCTGGAGGAGAGGAAGCTCTCCGATATCCAGGGGCTCCATTCCGTTGAAGAAGTCCTCATCCTCGACCTTGAGGAGCGCAAGATCGCACTGGTGTCCGGCAATCACCAGTTTTGCGACATACTTCTTGGGATCGCCCTGCTTCCTGACCATTATGAAGGTGGAGTTTGATACGACATGCGCATTTGTAAGGATCAGGTTTCCCCTGATCAGGCAGCCGGAACCGGTGCTGGACGACTGGGGATAATTCTGCCAGGGCTGATGATAGTCGGGGTTGCTCTGGACGGTATAGACCTTGACCACGGAAGACTTGGTATTGGCATCCACCGCCACAAGCGAAACAGAGAGTGTGAAAAGCAGGCACACGGCAGCTATTTTAATCAATTTCATGGGCATCTCCTCTTGATTTGAATGAGGGGTCTAAAATACCGCAGATAGGGCAATAGACAAACTTTTTCCACTGGATGATTGGATGAATGGATTGCTAGATGGCTGGGCAGCAAAGACATAAGATGCAGCAAAGACATAAGATATAGAACAATACTGTAAAAAATAATCCAAGATGACCCCTTAAATATTCATATGAAAAGGCATTTCCCGCGCTCTAAATTGAATTCAAACCCAGTAATCCATCCATCCAATAATCCAACCATCCGTCATCCCGATCCTTCAGGATGACTCTCAACATTTTCTCATTTTTGCGGTGTAACTCATTTGTTTTTCACTGCTTTAACACAATATTAAGACCAGGCAACAGAAAATAATTATGAAGGGCGGGTGCGTAATTTAAAATGTCTTCAGACACAGATTCGCAACCTAGTTATTTAATTTTTACAGTCCAAAAAACCTGCGAAGAACTTCCATGCGCTCTTTCCACGTCTGCGCTTTTTTCCTCTGAAAATCCAATTAAGATAAGATCTTTCTGCAATTATAATCCAGGGAAAACTGTATGAGAATTGCTGTTGCGTACAGCAGTAAGAAGGGGCTTCAGAAAGAATACAGAAAGCACCTTGAGGAATTCCTTTTCGACCAAGAGGAGGAGCCTCCGCCCAGTGACTTCTTCGCGGAAGGCGACAGCGAATGCACGATCAACGCTGTCATGGAAGCCTTCCGTTCGAAGGGTCATACCGTCTGCGGAGTCGAAGCCGACGATGAAGCTCCCGTCAATCTTGCCAGATCACGTCCCGACATGGTTTTCAATATCGCCGAAGGCCTGTTCGGGGATTTCCGCGAATCCTATATTCCAATGGTCTGTGAGAGGCTGGGACTGCCCTACTCCGGTTCCGGCCCGCTGACTCTTGCAGTGTGCCTGAACAAGGAGAGGACCAAGGAGATCCTGAGCTATCACTCCATACCGAACGCCAGGTTCATGACAGTATCCCCCAATGAAAAGATAAATCTTGACGGCTTCAAGTTCCCGGCGATCATCAAGCCGGTGGCCGAAGGAAGCAGCAAGGGCATATTCGATGACTCGGTCGTCGATGATGCCAGGACCGCAAAAAAGAGGATCGTTGAAAAGATCAGGAAGTACAGGCAGCCGGTGATAGTCGAGGAGTTTCTTGACGGCAGGGAATTCACGGTAGCGGCCTGGGGCAACGGGACTGGCTTCGAGGTGCTGCCGATAATCTCAATCAGCTATGACGAGCTTCCAAGCAACGCCCGCAAGATTTATTCCTACGAGGCGAAATGGGTCTGGGACACCCCTGAGAAACCTCTCGATATATTCAAGTGCCCCGCGGATCTGACCTCGAAGGAGAAGAAACTCATTGAAGACACTGTCAGGAAAACATGCGCCGTACTGGGCGTAAAGGATCTGTGCAGGGTCGACATCAGGTTCGACTCGAAGGGCGTTCCAAACGTCCTTGAGCTCAACCCGCTGCCGGGGATTCTTCCCAATCCCGACGACAACTCATGTTTCCCGAAGGCGGCCAGGACGGCAGGCTACAACTATCCCGACATGCTTGACAATATCATAAGAATCGCCGCGAAGAGATGGGGGATCGGGAAAGAATCGGAGAATCGGAGAACCGGAGAGCGGGCGGCAAAGAAGAGCAGGAAAAGCAAATGAAGAAGAAAAAACTCAGGATACTGATAGCGTACAACGATCCGGCAGACGCCGGCGCCAACGATCTTGACTATATATCCGAGGTCGCCGTGAAGAACGAGGCCGACATCGTGTATGACACCCTTATCAAGATGGGTCACAGTCCGGCACTGATGGCTGTCAGCGGCATCGAGGAGAACATCGCCGAGATAAATGACTTCTCCCCGGACATGCTATTCAATCTCTGCGAAGGATTCCACGGCCAGTCAAAGCACGAGATGCACATCGCCGCGCTCTGGGAGATACTGGGGATTCCATACAGCGGCAACAAGCCCATCACCCTGGGGATTTCACAGAACAAGGTGCTGGCGAAGAATATTTTCACTGCAAACGGGATTCCTACGCCGGAATTCGAAGTATTCGACAAAGTCCCCGAGAAGACACATCTGCCATTCCCTCTGATCGTAAAACCTTCTAATGAGGACGCCAGCCTGGGCATAAGCCAAAATTCACTGGCGACGGACATGGAAAGCCTAAGGATGATTGCCACTGCGCTCCTTGAGAAATATAAGGAGCCGGTGCTCGTTGAGAAATTCATAGAGGGGCGGGAATTCAATGTTTCCATCATTGGCGGCAAACCTGCAAAGGCGCTGGAGATCTCGGAAATAGATTTCACGGCTTTGGACGGCGATACTCCGAAGATAACCGGATATGAGTCGAAATGGCTTGAGGATCATCCCCTGTACAGGAAAACTCCGTCGGTATGCCCGGCGAAAACAGGGACAGGGCTGAAGAAGAAGCTTGTTTCTACGGCCCTCAAGGTCTATGAGGTGTTGATGGGCAAGGATTATGGAAGAGTGGATTTCAGGGTGGATTCGAAGGAGAACGTATTTGTCCTTGAATTCAATCCGAATCCTGACATTTCGGCTGATGCCGGATTTTCAAAGTCGCTGAGGGCTTCAGGATTGAGCTACGAGCAATTTTTAAAGAAGATCATAAAGGATAATACAGGTTATTAATTCATATGGTAACGATAAGACATTTAACAGAAGCCGACCGTGATCCGATACACAGGATCCTGGTCGAGACGCTGATGTTCACAAATGACGAGGTTGCGGTTGCGCTTGAGCTGGCCGATGAAGTCATTTTCAAGAAGGAGCAGAAGGACTACATAGTCCATGTCGCCGAAGTCGAAGGGAAGACAGCAGGCTACATCTGTTATGGACCGACACCGGTGACGACGGGCACATATGACGTATACTGGATAGCAGTCGCCCCCAACATGCAGAAAAAAGGGGTTGGCAGAAAGCTTCTGAGCCATGTCGAAGAGGAGATCGCCGCAAAGAACGGCAAGCTGATCATAATCGAGACTTCGTCGCAGCACAAATATGAGCCGACAAGGAATTTCTACATACGCACCCATTACATAATGGAGGCGAAGATAAAGGATTTCTATTCGGAAGGCGACGACAGGCTCATTTACGTGAAAAGGCTCAATTAGAGGGTTCATAAATATGAAGCAGGAGGGTTCATACATGAAAGAGGATAATTGGCGGAAAGTATTGAAGCGAAGTATCACGTCGGCAAAGGTTCTTTCAGAGAAGTTTGGAATCCCGCTGGAGGAACTGGAGGCAGTCGCCCGCAAGTTCAAAATCAGGATAACCCCGTATTATTTCTCGCTGATAAAGAAGAAGGACGATCCGATCTACAAGCAGGTCGTGCCCGACATCAGGGAGCTTGAGAACAATGATCTCTTCGAGGATCCCCTCGCCGAGGACAAGGATTCGCCGGTGAACAATATCGTACACCGCTATCCCGACAGATGCCTGTTCCTTGTGTCGGCCGTCTGCGCCTCCTACTGCCGTTTCTGCACGAGAAGCAGGAAAGTCGGAGATCCCAACAAGATCGACATGAAGTTCATCGACGAAGGGATCGAATACATCCGCCAGCACACGGAAATACGAGACGTGGTCATATCGGGCGGAGATCCGCTGCTCCTCGAAGACAGCAAGATTGAATATATACTCAGGAACCTCCGCGCCCTAGCCCACATTGAAATCATCCGCATTGGCACCAGGGCGCCCTGCATGCTTCCACAGAGAATCACGCCGAACCTGGTCAGAATGCTGAAAAAATACCATCCCCTCTACATGAACGTCCACTTCAACCATCCTGACGAACTCACCCCTATTGCAATGAAGGCCCTCGGCAGGCTGGCGGACGCCGGCATCCCCCTCGGCAATCAGACAGTCCTCCTCAAAGGCGTGAACGATGATCCTGAAGTGATGAAGCAGCTGATGCAGAAGCTTCTGCGGGCGAGAGTGAAACCCTACTATATCTACCAGGCAGACCTGGTAGACCGCACAGAGCATCTGAGGACTTCGGTACAGAAGGGCCTCGAGATAATTGAAAGCCTGCGCGGCTGGACTTCCGGCATGGCGGTACCTCATTTCGTCATAGACGCCCCGGAAGGCGGAGGGAAAATACCTCTTCTTCCGGAATATGTCACCAGGATAACCGACAAGGAAGTGATCATGCGCAACTACGAGGGCAAAGTATTCCACTACACCCAGCCGGCGCACGCGAAGGATGAGATGAGGAAGCTCCAGAAGCCTCCATGCGAAATAGACATCGAACAGGAACTTTCCATCGGAAGCTTTCCTGATACGGAATCAATCCCCGCACAGTCCAGAGGCATCATGCCCGAAAGAAATCAGGCCAAGATTCCAGTGAAGTGAGTTAGGCGTGATTGCCGAACTCAAGATGTGCATGTATTAAGTAGGGACTGGCTTTAGCCTGCTCCCATGAATTCACGATTCTTGCGGTATCGTGTCGAATCCTATCTTCTTGCTTGGTGATGCAGTTTTTCCCTTAGATTCCTTCAGAAGTTTCCTCAGCGTCTCCATTATGGCTATGGTATTCCCATCGTGCATATCCAGACGGTCTTCAAGTTCCTTCAGCTTCACTGCAAATTTTGTGTTCGTCTCAATCATGTCCCTCATCCTGACAAAGGCCCTAACGACTGTAACGCTGACCAGAACCGCTCTTTTAGACTTCAAGATGGAAGCCGCCATTATTGCCCCGTGTTCAGTAAAGACATATGGCAGTTTCCTAACACCGCCGCGCCCTTCGCTTGATATCACATTTTGTGATATCAAAGTCGTAAACTCCTGTTTCAACTCCATATATTTCAGCAAGGTCAGAATCAAGCATTACCTTGTGCCCCCTGATGAAAAGTATTCTATTTTCAATCCTCTCAATTGGTATCAGCGAATTGCTATTGTTCATTGTGTGTCCTTCAGATTTCTGTTGTCAGCCTATCTCTCGGATGACATTTTCTGTGCATCTTGTTCGGGTTTAATTTAGCACAGCGCTGAAAAGTATCCAATAATCCGTGAAGCATTACTCCTCGCCACCTCGCTCCTGCCGAAAGTCAGTTCAGGGGGTCACTCCTGCCAATTCCATCAGTTGATTGTATAAGGTTTGATCCTGTTCCCATCCCAGTTCCTAATCTTCGAGCTTTGCTAACTCCAACTCAGCCGACTGCACGAGATCAAAACACCAAAGGTATGGATGTAGCATATTTAAATGCAGGCAGGAGCGCAGCATGGCACCGATGCCGCCAAAAAGACACAAGCAGGATGTTTACCCGCCGCAGGAGAGCTTCGGCCTTAGAAATGAGTTCAAGAAGAGCTGAATTCGTTTGGTAGTAGCGCATGTTTACGCGTTCTTAAAGTAAGGACGGGCTATAGCCTGTCCTATTTCTAGATTAAGATGGTACAGGCTGAAGCCCTATCTACTATACGCATATTTTACAACCTCCACACATGAATTCCCGAGTTTCTCCATCTTCATCCCGGAGGGATGAGAGATAGTAGCCGGGGGTTGAGCCTTGCGAT
>MHBI01000025.1 GCA_001804815.1 Lentisphaerae bacterium GWF2_50_93 | reverse complement strand
TTCGCTTGATTTATGCTTCTTATAGTAATAATCGAAGCAATATATTAAATTATCACGCCCGTTTATTTATAATTATGGTGCCAGACCCCGAAGTAATCGGAAGTAAAAGATTATGGTGCCAGACCCCGAAGTAAAAGTAACGTCGAATGAAACCGCCAACTAATCGTCGGGTAAAAACCCGACATGCTTTCAAGGAAAAACAGCCTAAAAAACCAAGCTAAACGTTTACAAATATGGTAACCGTTAAGTTAGTCTTTTAGCCTCACACGTAGGGCGGTTTTTAAACCGCCAATCAAGTGTCGGGTTAAAACCCGACATACTTTCAAGGAAAAACAGCCTCGCTTCACCCAGCTTAACGCTTACGGAAAATATAAAATAAAGCTTTTTTAAGGACAAAGGATTGAATTTGCATTGCAATCAATTCTATTTCATCGTTGCATGTTGGGCTTTTCCTGGCGTGCATTTATCATCAAACCAATATTCTGTGGGGTGAGGGGTGTCTTCCGAAATATTTTTCAGGAGGCGCCTCTTTTTGTTTTTTTAATAATTCAACAAAGCATAATTTAACGGAGCCCGCCTATGAAAAGGATTTTCGCCTCCCTGATTTCGGCCGTAGTCCTCCTAGCAGCATCATTATCAAACGCAGCCGGTCCCTTCCTGACCGTTGATTCCGCGGATCCCGTGAAGGGTGCCGCCTTCGGCTCGACATTCACCATGGATGGTGAGTTATCTCCGATCAATGCAGTTCCAAATCCAGGCTACCATTTCGTCAACTGGACTATTACATCCGGTACTGCGACTATAACCGATGAAAATTCTCGGGATACGACTGCCTCGATAACTGCCGACGCGACAGTCACTGCGAACTTCGCAATAAACTCGAACACAGCCTATCCGATAGTATTCAATACAGTTGGACAGGGGTTGGCCACTTCAGGCACGGTCATCGCATATATCGACGAATGGAAGGAAATAAGCGCGACAGCACAGCCCGGCTCGATGTTCGTCAACTGGTCCGGTGTCAATGTGAACTTCGAGAAGACCGACTCGCCTGAAACGCGTGTCCAGCTGGCCAGCGGTGGAGACGGCATCGTGACTGCCAATTTTGCGCCAGGTGGATCTGTTTTCACGTTGACTCCTGTGGTTTCCGGTTCTGGAATTGTTACGCCATCCCGTCCTGTAAGCATATATGCGAATGGACCTGTCAGTATTTCAGCCGAAGCGGGCCCAGGGTATCATTTCGTGAACTGGACGGCCGACGCGGGCGCGACGGTAATCGACGCAAGTTCTCCCCAGACCTTCGTGAAGATTGTCCTTGTTGGCGACAAGACAGTCACTGCGAACTTCGCGCCGAACATCGAAGATTACACTTTGACGATGGCCTGCAGCCCATTGAGTGGTGGAATGACCAATGGTACTACCGTCTCCGCCGCTGCCGGTGAACCTACCTTGATTTTAGCAACTGCTGCACCAGGTTCGCATTTCGTGAACTGGACGGCCGGTGCAGGCGCGACGATAATCGACGCCAACTCCCCGGAAACCTACGCGAGAATTACCGCCGATGCGACTGTTACCGCGAACTTCGCGTACAACAAGACCATCTTCATGACTCCTGTGGTGTCAGGAAGCGGGACCATGACTCCCGATCCGATGGGCGGGGCGCTGACATTGGAAGCCGGAGTGACTGTTCCGCTGATTGCAACGCCGGATCCGCTCTTCAGATTTGTCAATTGGACGGCCTTGCCGGCTGACGCGGTCATCTTCGAGACTGGCGCTGAGAACTTTGCGCATTCTGGTGTAAAGGTCATAGGCGATGTGACTCTCACTGCGAACTTCGCAGCTATGGAGACTGCAGATCTCACATTGGAAGTTCTTCCGCCACTGAGTGCCAATATTGGTACGCTTCCTGTATTTCCCGGAGGTCCGGTGTATACCATAGAGAAGGGTTTGGAATTCCAGCTCATTGCGATTCCTGAAGTGGGAAATCGTTTTGTCCAGTGGAACATCACTGGGTCGGCGAGCATAGGCAACATATACAGCAATGACACCTGGGCAGTCATCAATGGTGATGCTACGCTGACAGCAGTAACGTCGACAACCGCGGACGTATTTGCCGGAACCGAGCCTTATGGGGCTGGTACGCTGGAACCAGGCGGTCTCATGTCAGTCACCATAGGTACTCCGCAGGATATCACGGCGACGGCAGGGGCGGGATATGTCTTTGACTATTGGGAATCCACTGGTGGAGTCGTAGTTGATGCACCTGGAATACCTGTGACTTTCATAACGGCTGTCACCGGCAACGGTACTGTGACTGCGCATTTCAGGACATCGCAGGCGGCGCTGCATATGTCCTCATTGCCTGCTGTCGGCGGTTTTACAAGTCCGTCCCTGGGCGTGACGTTTGTGAACACTGGTGTGCCCATTCCGATATCTGCGGCACCGATTCCTGGATATGTGTTCCAGAACTGGGCGACTTTTATGAACCCAGTCCCCGGGATAAACGATGTTACTGCCTCATCGACCTCGATAGAACTTGCGGCTTGGAATGAAGATGTCTTTGCAAATGCGCTCTTTGCGCCATCGTTCCAATGGGCGAAGCGATCGACCGGTGATTACAGCGAACTGCGCAGCATGAAGGCCGATGCGGCTGGAAATGTGCTTGTCGCAGGCAGGATGGGCGACAATACGACTTTCGGATCATTCACTCTTACGAGGGCGGGTTCGCAGGACATGTTCATAGCGAGATATAATTCCTCCGGAACCTGCACGATGGCGATAAATCCTGCCAGCAGCACCTCGGACAACATAAATCCCAAAGGCCTTGCGGTGGATTCGCTTGGCAATATCTATGTCGGCGGCACCTACACAAGCGATTTGACGTTTGCGGACGGGACGCTTCCCGCCGGATCGGAGTCCCATTTCGTGGCGAAGTTCAATTCCGCCGGAGTCCTCCAGTGGAAGATGCAGATCAATGAAATCTCGACCAGTTCCGAATGGCTTGTGTCGGATACTGAAGGCAACGTGTATCTGACCGGCTCCTTCATGTCGCCGACCATCCTGACGATCGGCTTGAACTCGGAGACGGCAAATCCGACAGGTGCATTGTGGAATTCGTTCCTCGCCAAGCTCGACACAGACGGAAACTGCGCATGGATCAGAACGGCCGGAACTGACGGGATAGAAGTACACAGTCTGGCGGTCGCGGTCACTCCTGACGGCAGCAACTCCGTAATAGGTGGATATGTTGCGAATCCAGGATTGGTCGCCTTCGAGGCGCATAACATAACCAGTGTCAATGAATCCAGGATGTTCCTGGCGGTGTATGACGCTTCCGGAACCTGCGTGAACGCGATGAATTCAGAATCCACTACGAGCGGAGCGGCATCGCTGATGGCCTTGGACATCGATGCCTACGGTAACACATACTTCGCAGGCGTCAACATGGGCGCCATCAGTCTTGCTGGAATTGCCCTGCCAGATGACTTGTCGGCATCTGATGAGGTGAACATCGGAAAGATCGCGCCGGACGGTACAGGCATGTGGATGAAGCAGCTGCCTATGCTTGACTCGATGGCTCCAACCGTATCACTTGCTGTTGACGGTGTTGGGAATGCATATGTGACATCGTTGTTCAATTTCAGCTTGCCGGAGGGAGCGAGATTCGGTGAATATACACTCTTCGACAGCCATGGCGGACTTTATCTTGCGAAGTATGATGCAAACGGCGAATGCATGCTTGCAAAGAAGGTGACAACTGTATATTCCGGTACTGACCGCGACTACGGGATAGACAACGACGCCAGCGGCAACATGTATATGGCAGGGATGATTAATGGCGACGGGGTGAACCTTGACGTTGACACCTTCATATCTTCCAACGACGTCTTCATTGCCAGGCTGCCAGCTGCAGACAACTATGCGAACCTGACGCTTGTCCTCGGAACCGCCGATAGTGCGCAGATAAGTCCGATGGTCGGAACAATGTCGGTGCTTAAAGGCGAACCGTTCACCATATCCGCCGACATCAGCAAGGGCTACCATTTCGTGAACTGGGATCCTACGTCAGGCGCTCCTGTAATCGGCGATGCCGCTCTGGTTGAGACAACGGTCACGCTCTCCGATGACGCGACCGTCACATTGAACGCTTCTCTGAATACCGGCACTTTCTATAATGCATATGTCTACACCAACGGGCAGGGGAGCGTGTACCCGAACGGGCCGGTTCAAGTATATTCCGATGAGTGGAAGGAGATCTCTGCGACCGCCAACCCAGGTTATCATTTCGTGGAATGGATTCCCGATGGCGCAGGAGCTACGTTTGGCAAAGCCAACCTTCCTGAGACACGCATGAGGCTTACAGCCGATAATGTGAATGTTGAAGCGACTTTTGCGGCTGACGGTGCGGCATATACGCTGACGCCTGCCGTCTCCGGATCCGGAACCACAACGCCTGAGCATCCTGTCCTTGTAAGTGTAGGAGAGCCGTGGTTCATAACGGCGGAAGCCGGAAACGGATATCATTTCGTCAACTGGACGGTCACATCCGGAGCTGCGACATTTGCAGACAGCGCTTCGCCTGAGACATATGCCACATTGACGGAGAACTCGGCTATCACTGCGAATTTCACACCTAACACCACATACTATAATCTTACTATTGTATCAGACCCCGTTTTTGGCGGGATGACAAACGCGACCACTGTGGCTGTTGCGGCTGGCGAACCTTACAAGATCAGCGCTACCGCAAATGACGGATACCACTTTGTCAGCTGGACATCGCCCGCGAACGCGACGTTCACGGACCAGTATATGTCCACCACATACGTCAGGCTTACCGGCGACGCGACGGTCACTGTGCACTTCGCAACCAGCCAGACGGCGTTCATTACGATGGCCGCATCCGGTGACGGTACCGTTACGCCGACAGGGCGGACCGCCTTCTCGGCCGGCGAGACAGTACAGATCACGGCAACTTCGGTTCCTGCGATCAGCTATTTCGTGAATTGGACCAGTACGGACGGAAGGGTGACATTTGCGAATGCGGGACTGCCCCAGACAACTATTACTGTTTATGGTGACGATACCGTTACTGCGAACTTCGCACCAACCGGCATGCTAAACCTGACATTGACAACAGATGGAAATGGTTCGACTGCGCCTGCGGAAAATACACCTACGCCGTACAGCAAGGGCGATGCTATCAGCATAGCCGCCACTCCGCATCCAGGATACAGGTTTGCAAGCTGGGGAAGCATATCCGGAACTGGAGGAACAATATCTGATTTGTACGCTCAAAGCACGACAGTCTATCTTGCCGGCACTGATATGGAATACAGGGCCTTTTTCTCGAGTTTGACTACTTTGACTGTCACCACTGAGCCCAAAGGGGCCGGGACAGTGACCCCTGCGACACCGCAGGAAGTCACCCCCGGCATCGGCACCTGGACTCCGATCACGGCGACACCTCTCAGCGGCTATGAGTTCGTCGAGTGGCGGTACGACACCAATGATACAGACATCCAACTCGCCGGTCAGTTTCCAAGCACCACTGTCAGCATCGGCAAACCCGCGACAATCACCGCCGTCTTTAAATATTCTGCCGTGACCCTGAACATGGCTTCATTGCCGGCATTCGGAGGCACGACTGATCCCGGTACTGGTCCAGCATTGTTCACCAGGGGCATGGTGGACATCCCGATCAGCGCCATCCCGGTTGGGGGATGGGTCTTCCAGAACTGGGACAACGTTGTGACCGGTGGAACGGCAATAGCCGATCTGCTCAGCCCAGAAACCAGTGTAACCCTTGGTCCTATGGAGGATGAAGCGGACGTCACCGCCTTCTTCGCGCCTGCATTCCAGTGGGCGGAACGCACAACCGGCGATTCAAGCAATGAACCGCGCAGCATCAAGACGGACCCTGACGGCAATGCCATAGTCGCAGGCGTGATGTCCTTAAACGCCACTTTTGGAACAACTTCACTCGCTCTCGTAGGGGCGCAGGACATCTACATAGCGAAATACAATTCCTCCGGCACCTGCACGATGGCTGTCAATCCGGCCAGCTGCGATACTCTTAATGGCTTCATCCTCAGGAGCATGGCACTCGACTCCTCCGGCAACATCTATATGGCTGGAGATTTCACCGGCAGGTTAACTTTCGGGGCTGAACCACCTCTCGACAGTATCGTCGACTCAAGTTTTGTCGCGAAGTTCGACCCGTCAGGCGCGGTACAATGGGCAATACAGTTCGAAAATGCTGAATTAACCTCGGAATGTCTTGCAGTCGACAATTCAGGGCACGCCTACCTGACCGGATTTTTCATGACGACTCCTCTTGCCATCGTGCCTGAGACTGTCAATCCTGTTGGAGCGTCGGCAAATGTGTTCCTTGCCAAGATAGACGGTGCTGATGGTTCATGCCAGTGGTTAAAGGGCGTTGGAGCAGATACAATCATGGCGTACGGTCTGGCTGTTGCAGTAGCTCCAGATGGCAAGGCTGCAATAGGTGGTGCCTTGAGTGGACTTGGACAGATAAGCTTTGGCGACATCACCCTGCAGGGCGATATGCAATGGAATATGTTCGTTGCCGCGTATGATTCGGATGGAAGCTGCCTGATGGCGATCAATTCGATCGGAGGAGAGGGTGTTTCTGCAAGGGCGCTAAACTTTGATGCCTCGGGCAACTTGTACTTTACAGGCACGTACATGAAAGGCTTCATCCTCGGAGATGTTGAACTTGATGATATCTCGTCTCCGATGGTCAGGACGAATATCGGGAAGATAAGTTCCGCCGGCGTGGTCCAGTGGATCCAGAAGATGTCTGCAGATGATCCCAATTCGAACATGGATCTTGCAGTCGACAGTTCAGGAAATGCCTATTTGTCGGCGGCGTTCAGCACAGGTTCCGTTGATTTAGGGAATATAAGAATATATTCTCCCGACATCGGGATATGCCTTGCGAAGTATAATACGGACGGCGTATGCCTCTTTGCGAAGAAGATCATGACCTACTCTTCGAGCGCAACGGCGCCAGGAAATCCGCGCAATTATGGCATAGACGTGGATGCCGGCGGGAACCTGTACATGGCCGGATGGATAACTGTCGACAATCTCTATCTTGATGCAGAAACTTTCATTTCCATTGGTTCAGACACCTTCCTCGCCAAGCTGCCCGGAGCGGACAGCTATGCGTACCTGACGCTTGCCCTCGGAACAGCCGACAGCGCGGAAGTCAGTCCGATGATCGGGACAATGTCCGTCCTGAAAGGCGAACCGTTCAACATTTCCGCCGAAGTTGCAAAGGGCTACCATCTTGTCAACTGGACTTCTACGTCCGGCTCCCCCGCAATTGCTGATGCCAGCGCACTGGACACGACAGTGACGCTTACTGGCGATGCGACCGTGACTCTCAAAGCCGACCTGAACACCGGCACATTCTATAATCTTTCAATGGATCTGACGGGCAGCGGCTCCGTTTCTCCGTCATGTGTTGTCTATTCTGATGAGTGGAAAGAGATCTCCGCAACTGCTTCTGCAGGTTCGCATTTCGTGGGCTGGACGAATGTAGGCGGCGCCACTTTTGGCAGTGCTAACTCGCCAATGACCAGCGTCAAACTGACCGCCGATGCGACAGTCACTGCGGAATTCGCATTTGACGGTGCGTCATACACGCTGACTCCGGCGATTTCAGGATCCGGCTCCACTCAGCCTTCACATCCAGTTCTTGTGAGCAGCGGTGAGCCTATGCCCATAACTGCCGAAGCCGGTGCCGGCTACCATTTCGTGAACTGGACTGCGGGTGCGGGCTCGACCATAGTTGACGCAAGTTCCCCTGAGACATATGCGACCCTGACGGCAAGCGCCACCATCACCGCAAACTTCTCACCGAATACCGCGTACTATAATCTTACTATTGTATCCAGTCCGACTTTTGGCGGAACCACCATGGAGACCACCGTGGCTGTCGCTTCCGGTGAACCTTGCCAGATCAGCGCGACGGCCGCCGAAGGTTACCACTTCACTGGCTGGACGTCGCCTGCAAATACCACATTTGTAGATGCGAACCTGCCGACCACGTACGTCAGGCTCTCAGGCGACGCGACAGTTACTGCAAACTTCGCAACCAACCAGACGGTGTTCCTGACGATGGCCGCTTCCGGCGCGGGTACCGTCACGCCTTCTTCGCGGACAGCCCTGTCTGTCGGTGAATCCCAGCAGATCACTGCGATACCAACGGATCCGATCACTACTTGTTTCGTGAACTGGTCAATGTCCGGCAATGCTATATTTGAAAACACCGGGCTCCCGCAGACGAACGTCGTGCTGTACGGAGATTCGACCGTCACTGCGTACTTCGCGGCGGGCGGCATGGCTGATCTTACGGTTGCGGTTGTGCCTGCGCTGAGCGGGACGACGAATCCTGCCGAGGGTGTGCCGATGACGTACGACAAGGGAGAGGTAATAAACCTGGAGGCCTATCCTGAGGCCGGTTTCAAGTTCCTCAACTGGTCAATAAATTCCGGAAATGTGTCGATAGCCGACGGAAATTCCGCATTCACGACAGCATATATGACCAGCAATGCCTCAATAACTGCCAATTTCACGAACACGGCGACGTTGACGGTATTATCAGAACCGGCAGGTGCCGGAACAGTTACTCCTGCCTCGCCGCAGTCGCTTACTATTAATGACCCAATCCCAACTCCAATCAACGCTATGCCTAACAGCGGATATGAATTCATTGGATGGACATGGTCCGGACCTGCGACAATATCGGATGATATGCTGGCAAGCACTGATGTCGTTATCATGGACAACGCATCCGTCACCGCCAACTTCAGATATACGCAGGCGACCTTGCACATGGCATCGCTTCCCACGGTTGGGGGTACGACAAATCCTCCGGCTGGGACGAGCACAATTAACAGGATGGAAGACGTTCCAATTTCCGCGACTCCGATTGCCGGATACACATTCCAGAACTGGGCAAGACCTGAATGTATTGGCGGAATTTGGGATCTTACAAGCGCAAACACAATCATAAATCTTGATATCGACGATGACGAGGCTTTTGTCACTGCATTCTTTGCGCCTTCATTCAAATGGGCGAAACGTTCGGACGGCGGAATGAGCGTACCGCGCAGTGTCAAGACTGATGCAGCCGGCAATGTGTTTGTCGCCGGTACCATGGCTGGCAATACCAGCTTCGGGAGTTTCAATCTTACCTGGGTGAGCGGACAGGACTTGTTCATTGCGAAATACGATTCCGCCGGAGCCTGTACTATGGCGTTCAATCCCGCGTCCAGCATGTCGGACATATCACCCACCGGTCTGGCAGTCGATTCAACGGGCAACATCTATGTCGGCGGCAGCTTTACTGGAGATGTGATGTTCGGAGCTACACCGCTGACTGACATTCATAATTCGCATTTCGTCGCCAAATTCAATTCCTCCGGAGTGCTGCAGTGGGTGGAGCAGATTGACGAGATTACGACCACTTCCGAATGGCTTGTTGCGGATACGGCAGGTAACGTTTATCTGACAGGTACTCTCAGCATGCCAACGCTGACCATCTCAGACGTGACTGTCAACCGGATCGGTATGAAATCCAACTCATTCCTGGCCAAGCTGGACACTGATGGCAACTGTACGTGGATCAAGACGGCTGGCGGCAGCATCGACGTAGATGTGCTAAGCCTGGCTGTCGCGGTCGATGCGGACGGCAATACTGCGATAGGCGGAACATTATCGCCGGGCATCGACGAGGTGAGCTTCGGAGATTTTGACCTTGAAGGAGACATGACTAAATTTAGGATGTTCATCGCCACTTATGATGCATCCGGAACCTGCCTGAGTGCGATGAATTCGACTGGAGGCAATGCATCCGCAGTAGCGTTGGATTTCGATGTGGACGGCAACCTGTACTTCGCCGGAAAGAACGAAGGAAACATCAGTCTTGGAGGAGTTGAACTTCCAGACGACTGGCGCTGGGTAAGTGAAGCGAATATTGGGAAAATCAGTTCTTCTGGGAATGTTGCCTGGATGCAGCAGCTTCAGAGCTTAAGCGACAATGTGTCACTCGCCGTGGACGGTTCGGGAGATGTCTTCGTATCATCGGCATTCGATGCTGCTCCGGAAGGGACCGCTTTCGGTGAAATAACCCTCTTTGACATGGATTCGGGACTCTATGTTGCGAAGTATGACGCAACGGGCGGATGCCTGTTCGCGAAGAAGGTAGTGTCCACCAGTTCCATTTCAGGGTTTGACCGCGCCTTCGGGATAGACATCGATGCAAGCGGAAACCTGCTTATGACAGGCAGGATAACTAATCCTGACCCTGTGGATCTGGATGTGGATGTTTTCACGTCCGACAGCGATGTATTCATCGCCAAGCTGCCCGGTGCGGCCAGCTATGCGAACCTGACGCTTGCTCTTGGAACAGCCGACAGCGCGGACGTCAAGCCGATGGTCGGAACAATGGCAGTCCTTAAAGGCGAGCCGTTCAATATATCGGCGGAGATCAGCACAGGCTACCATTTCGTGAACTGGACGAAGAGCAGTTCACTGGCGATACTGGAGGATTCCACTGCTCTGGAGACGACAGTTACCCTCACGGGTGATGCGACTGTCACACTGAACGCAGCGCTGAACACAGCCACCTTCTATGATCTTACTATGGCAGTTTCCGGCAGCGGTACATCTTCTCCATCAGGCATAGTGCAGGTTTATTCGGACGAGTGGACAGATATTTCCGCGACCGCCCAGCCAGGTTTCCATTTCGTGAACTGGACAAAGACGGCAGGCGCCACACTGGGCAGTGCCAACTCTCCTGAGACACGCGTCAAGCTTACCTCCAATGCGACCGTTACTGCGATCTTTGATGCCGACGGTGCCTCATTCACCCTCACTCCTGCAGTCACCGGCTCCGGATCCACTGAACCGGCGCATCCGGTGCTTGTGACCAGCGGTGAGCCAACGCTCATATTGGCGGAGGCCGGAGCAGGATATCACTTCGTGAACTGGACCAAGACAGCTGGGACAATCGTGGATGCCAACTCGCCGGTCACATATGCGACTCTTACCGGCAACGCGACAATCACAGCGAACTTCGCTGAGAATTCCGCAGTGTATTGCAGGCTTTCACAGGTCGCAAGCCCGTCATATGGCGGAACTGTGGAAGGCGGCATTATAACTCTTGCATCAGGCGAACCATGCCAGATCAGCGCGACTGCCGCTGCCGGGTATCACTTCACCGGCTGGACTGCGGTGGAGAACGCGACGTTCACCGATGCCTACGTGTCACCAACCTACGTCAGACTTACAGGCGACTCGACTGTTACCGCGAACTTCGCACCCAACCAGACCGTCTTCCTGACAACGGCCGTGTCAGGCCTAGGTAGTGTCACGCCAACCGGACGCAATGCTCTGTCCGTCGGTGAGTCACAGCAGATAACTGCGGTGCCGACAGATATATTGACAACTTATTTCGCAGGCTGGACGGTTTCCGGGAATGCAACTGTCGCTAATGCCGGGCTTGCAAATACAAGCGTTGTTCTGACCGGAGATGCGACTGTCACTGCGAACTTCGCAGCAATCGGAACTGCCGACCTCACGATGACTGTCGCAGGATACGGTACGACAATGCCTGTCATGCCCCTGGATCCCCCGATGACATTCAACAAGGGCGAACCTATTTTTATCAACGCAATGCCTGATCCAGGAAACAGGTTCCTGTACTGGACGATCATGTTGGGGGATGCGGCGATTGATGATCTCAATTCCGCAAATACGACCGCCTATATAACTGGAAATGCCACGATTAATGCCACGTTCTCCAGTCAGGCGACATTGACGATGTTCACGGAACCGGCAGGTGCCGGAACTGTCTCTCCCGGAGCCACCCAGGTCATTGATATTGATAATCCGCCTTTTACAATTCCAACTCCAATCGTAGCGACGGCCAACAGCGGATATGAGTTCATTGGATGGACCTGGTCCGGACCTGCGGCAATATCGGATGATATGATGGCGAGCACTGATGTCACTATCAGCGACAACGCGTCAGTCACCGCCCACTTCAGGTACACGCAGGCGACTCTGCATCTTGGAGTTCTGCCATCCGCTGGCGGCACGACTGATCCTGCGGCAGGAATAGTGCTGGTCAACAGAAATGAGCCTGTAGGACTTACAGCGACATTCGGCGCGGGGTATGTGTTCCAGAACTGGGATAATTTGCAAATTATGGCTCCTATGGACATCGCGAGCCCATCAGCCAATATAATGCTTGACGACTTTACCGATGAAGCATCTGTCAATGCGATATTCGCACCTTCGTTCCAGTGGGCGAAACGCACGGCTGGCGATGCAAACAATGAGCCGCGCGGCATCAAGACCGACTCGTCCGGCAGCGCCATAGTTACAGGTGTGATGTCCTCTAATGTGTCTTTCGGAATGAAGGATCTCACTTTCGTCGGCCCTGGACAGGACATTTATCTTGCAACATATTCTCCAGGCGGTAGTTGTACGATGGCGGCAAATCCGGCCAGCAGTGATACGACGATATCCGCCAGGACCATGGCAGTTGATTCATCGGGCAACATCTATGTCGCCGGTGACTTCTCTGGCACCGCGACGTTCGGCGCCCTGCCGGCCCTGGTCAGCACCCCCGGAGGCTCCATCTTCATAACCAAGATTAACTCATCCGGCACCGTCCAGTGGGTCCGGCAGGTCAATGATGCCGGCATCAACTCCGGGAGCCTTGCGGTCGACAGTTCCGGCAATGTCTACATCACCGGAATGTTCTGGATAGGACCCCTGACAATTGAGTCAAAGTCCGTCAACCAGGTCGGAATCGGCACCAATGTCTTCCTTGCGAAACTCGATTCCTCCGGCGTCTGCCAATGGCTGCAGGGGGCAGGTTCGTCGGATGACGTCATGCCCATTAACGCCTATGTAACTTCGGTGGCGGTCAATCCGCTTGGTGGAGTGTCGATTGGCGGTTACATAATGAATCTCGGTACCGTTGACTTTGGCGACCATCCGGTCTCAAACACAAGGGACTATAGCAGCTTCATCGCTGAATATGATGCATCTGGAAATTGCCTGGACGCAATAGGAGCATCTGGCGAAGCACTGTCGGGGAGCTACATCATGTCAATGAAGTATGACAATGTTGGCAACCTATACTTTGCTGGCGTCAATTATGGAGGCATGAGCCTGGGGGGATTCGATCTGCCGGACGACATGAGCGGAATTGAGAAGTTCCATCTCGGTAAGCTCGGAAGTGATTGGAATACGCAGTGGATTAAGCAGCTTTCAGTGGCGGACGGGATTGATAGTATTTCGATTGCAGTCGATGCTGCTGGGAATGCATATGTCTGTGCATATTTCGATTCGGCCTCAGGCGCAGATTTCGGAGCCATCAAGCTCTACGATATATCAAATGGCCTATTCATCGCGAAATTCAATGCTAGCGGTGTCTGTTCGTATGCGAAGAAGGTGCTCTCCTACAATTCCGCAGATCCGCGCAATTTCGGCATCGACGTCGATGCAGGCGGAAACCTGTTCATGGCGGGACGCATCGGGATTGACAACGTCAACCTCGATGTTGAAAACTTCATATCGACGGATTCCGACACCTTCATTGCTAGGATTGCAGGGTCTGGAAGTGCAGTCATGACTATGGCGGTATTGCCCGTAAGCACCGGAACTGTTACTCCACCTGCAGGAAATGTGACCGTACTGAAAGGCGAGCCTATCAACATTTCAGCGGAAGGGGTGCCTGGATATGACTTCGTCAACTGGACGAAGTCGACATACGCGGCGGTGACAAATGTAAATGCATCAGTGACAACAGCCACTCTTACTGCAGATTCGACAGTCACTGCGAACTTCGCAAAGAAGGATATCATCCTTACCATGGCCAAGGTTGGACAAGGCACTACATCTCCTGTGGTCGGCGACATTGCCAAGAAGGGCGCCACGGCGATTGCGATAACGGCGACGCCGGCTACCGGCTACCATTTCGTCGAATGGGAAGTAATAGCGGGTTCAGCGGACATTGTGGATACTTCTGATCCTACAACCACCTTGACCATGTATGAGAGCTCGACCATACAGGCTCTCTTCGAAATCAATACATACGATGTGACATTTACAGCGGGTGCGAATGGTACACTTGCAGGAACATCGCCCCAGACCGTGAACCATGGAAGCGATTGCACACTTGTGACCGCGACTCCTGCTGCAGGCTATCACTTTGTCAACTGGAAGAAGGGTACGACAATCTTCAGTACCGATGCCGCACTGACGGTCACGAATGTTACCGCAGCAGCGGATCTTGTTGCGAACTTCGCAATAAACACATATGCCGTCACGTTCACAGCGGGTGCGAACGGCTCGATTACTGGAACCAAGGCGCAGATCATCAACCACAATGCGGACTGCACGGCGGTGACGGCTGTTCCTGCGGCAAACTACCATTTCACGGGATGGACAGGCGACCATGTCGGAGTGGAGAATCCGCTTACGCTTACCGGAATCACCGCGATAACGAACGTGACTGCGAACTTCGCAAGGGATACCGGCACCCTGACCATGGCTGAGACTGGAAATGGAGATGCCACGTTCACCGGCGCAAATCCGGTCAATACGCAGACACTGATCCCGATCGTGGCTGTAGCCGACCAGTACAACCACTTTGTCAACTGGACCGTGACCGGATCAGCGACAGTCACAAGCCTGACAACCGCGTCAACTACGGTAAAACTGACAGGCGCACACGGTTCCGCAGTTACAATAACTGCGAACTTCGCACTGAACACAACGACACTGACGATGGCGAAGAGCGGAAACGGCGGTGTAACTCCTGCCGTTGGTGCAAATACTGTGAATATGACAGACAACGTGGATATTACGGCGACGCCTGATGCAAACCATCACTTCGTCAATTGGACGAAGACGGTTAATCCTGCAAATGTCGTGATTCCTGACGTCAATGATGCTACGACAACTGCAACACTAACTGGCCCTGCAACTGTCACTGCGACCTTCGCGAGAGATACCGCTACGCTCACAATTAATCCGCCTGTGAATGGAAATGCCGAATTCACCGGTGCCAATCCATTGAATACCGCAACGGCGGTTCCAATCACGGCGATTGCCGACGAGAACTACCATTTCGTGAACTGGACGTTGGATGCAGGCCTTGCGACCATAGCTGATGCCAATTCGGCTGCGACCACAGTGACCTTGGACGGCCTGCACGCCTCAAGTGTGACTCTGAGCGCCAACTTCGCGCATGACCAGGCGAACCTGACCATGGTTGCGAATGGCGACGGCACGACAACACCTGTTGCAGGCGCGTCGGTCGTCGATACCGCCACGGCAGTCAATATATCTGCGGCCGATGGGGTTGCAGGAGTCTTCACGAACTGGACTGTCACCGGAAATGCGACACTCGGTGCCGCTGCGACTACAAACGCAAATACTGTCACACTCATGGGCGATGCGACGGTCACGGCCAATTTCTACGATTCAAGCAACGATCTGACCCCGCCTGCGGATTCGGTGGGCATTGCTGGTGCGGCTGAATCCTCCACCGTGTACAGGATAGTCAATGTTCCTGTAGGTACCACATATATGAAGGTATGGACTACGGACGCGGGTGGCGCCACGGTAGATGACGACTGCGACATCTACGTCAAGCCGGGAGAAATACCGTCGACAACTGACTATTACGCGAAATCGACGAGAGTAGGCTGGGAGGAACTCATAGAGGTCACCAGTCCGATAGCAGGCGACTGGTACATCCTGGTGTATGGATATGACGCCTATGCGAATGTCAATCTGAACATCGAATGTAGCAGTGCAAGTGTTCCTATGAAGCCTCTGACGTTGACTGCATCCGATGACCAGACGGACAGGGTGAATGTTGAATGGACTATTGATGCCGGGGACGGCGCTTTCGCGTATCAGGTCTACAGGTCAACGGTCAATTCACCTGAGCTGGCTTTACCCGTAGGTGCGCCTGTTCTGAAGACAGTGGCGACGACATACCAGTATCCGGATATTTTCCCGGCCGTTACCTATTGCCAGTACTACTACTGGGTAAAGGCGATGACCAACGACGATCCGCCGCTTTACAGCGCGTTCAGCGAGTCGAAAGAGGGCAGCAACACGGTTGCTTCGACCGAGACCGTCATCAAGAGCGGTACTGCTGTTACACTTTCAGGCGTAGCGGGAAGCATAAGGAAATATAAGATAACTGTTCCTGCGTCATCGGCGACCGTGCCGCTGAGCGTTCTTCTCGATATCAGGACATCGAAGGGGACTGGCGACTGCGACCTCGAAGTTCTGCGTGAAACCACGACCGAGTTGAAATACAGCCGCAATCCGGGCAATGCTGAACTTGTGAGGTATGATCCTCCGACAGATGGTGCGACGTACATAATCTCAGTGATAGGCAAGAGCGCCTACACCGGCGTGTCCCTGGTTGCCAAGCTCTACACGAAGGCGCCGGTTGTACCTACCTTGGTCACGGCTTCGGATGGAACTTATCCTGACAAAATAATCGTGACATGGAAGGATGTTGAGGCGGCTTCGATGTATGAAGTATGGAGGCATGACGCCAAGATCACAGTCATTGCCAATATTGCAACGACTGCCACCAAGATCGCAGAGACGCCTGACAGCAGTTTCGTGGACAATTCCCCTCTTGATGATATCAAGACCTATTACTACTGGGTGAGGGCGAAGAACTCCACTCTGGGACCAAGCCTGTTCAGCGCTAACAACAGCGGATATGTCTCAAGGGTTCCTGTTGCACCTACTGCCATAACGGCCTCTGATGCCACCTTCTTCGACAAGATTGTCGTCACCTGGCCGAAAGTGCTTGGTGCCACGTCTTACCTTCTTTACAGGGGACAGGATGACACTGATCCACTGAACGCCACGCTGATTGAAACAATAGATGCAGTAAGTACGACGATAACTTACAAGTATGAGGACATGGGCGACGATCTCGACTTGGCCAGCATCTACTATTACTGGGTGAAGTCACAGAATGACAATGGAGCAAGCGTGTTGTTCAGCAAGTATGACTCAGGAAAACTGAAGAACGTCGCGCCTGCAACAGTCACGGCAAGCGATGGAACCTTCTACATGAAGGTCAAGATTACCTGGGCCGCAGTGCCTGGCGCGACATCCTACAATGTATACAGGACGGATGATGCTACGCTGCCTGATCCGAAGCCTGTAGCGCTTGTAGCAAATACGACTTCAACATTCGCCTATGATGACACAATGGTGGATGGAACGAAATACTTCTACTGGGTCGATGCGGACTACAATAACGTCTACCAGTCGAAACTGAGCCTCGCGAACAGCGGCTATGCTGCGACTACTATTCCGGCGACTCTTGCAGCTCCTGTCATGAAGACAGCCAGCAAGGGAGAATATTCATTCATAAGGATAACCTGGGCTGAAGTGCCGCTTGCCGAGGATTATATGATCTACAGGAAAGGCCCTCTGGATTTGGATTATGGATTGCCAATCGCATCGAATGTCACGGATCTGTTCTATGTCGACAGCGATGGAGCACTTGTTCCTGGCACGAGCTATTCATATCGCGTGAAGGCGAACAATGGCACAGCCGGAAAGGTCAGCCTTCCCAGTGCTGCGATGTCGGGCTATGCCGGCATGGCGACAACGACCGACCTTGACGCAATTACCGATGATATGTTTACAGTTGCCTATACTGATACCTTGACAGACTCCACTATGTTCAAGATAACTAATGTTCCGGTAGGCACGACGAGGCTTGTTGCAACTGCTGAGAACCAGGCGACTGGTGACGGTGACTGCGACATATTCGCCAAGTTCAATACATTCCCGACGACAACGGTATTCAATGCCAAGGGCGTTGAAACAATTGCCGGTGGAATTACGAAGGACCTGCTGGTCGTGGCCAATCCTATGCCGGGCACCTGGTATGTATTGTTCCAGGCTGTCAAGCCTTTCGCAGATGTGGACATCTCCATCAGGCTGTATTCGCGGACCGATGTCGTGCTGACGCAGACACCTGTCGACAATATGGTTGCTCCTTTCAAGCCTGTATTCAAAGGAAAAGTGGTTGACCAGGACAACAAGGGAATCAAGGATGTAGTCGTCCAGGTGAGGGATCCGATCAAAAAGACTACAGCATACTTGACGACCAAGACCGATGTGAATGGAATCTGGACCTATACTGCAAATATCACCTGCGAGGGAGAGCATACGTTCGACTTCTTCGTCACATCGTTCCCTGAAAGCGGAAGCGCCAGCTGGACAGTGAAGACCAGGAAGAGCAGCATGGAGGAGAACAAGTTCTTCGACATGGCTGAATATCTCTCCGGCACGGTTGTAGACCTAGGCGATGCCGCCAATCTCGATGGGATGCAGACGTATCTCAACATCAGGAGGGGTTTCAATGAGGCTGGCGTGGTCGATGATGGCATTGAGGCAAAATGGTATGAGGATACCATCTCTGCCGCCTCTTCGGACACGAAGATAACCGACAGGCTTGATTCCGGACTCTATTTCCTCCTCTATGGCTTCGAGGGTGCCGCAGCCGGAAATGCAGTTGACAAGGGATTCAACCTTACAGCTACACCGCTTCTCGTCCACGTAGCTCCTGGTGTAAACCAGGATGACGTGATCGCCAACCTCCTGGATCAGGGACTTGTCGACAACGTCTTTGTACAGCGTGTCAATGATGGTGGAATAGGCGTCGTCGTTGTCTCTGCGATCAACATCGCCGGGAAGAAAAGCGGATTGCTGCTGGCCAAGGAGCAGATTGAGGTTCTTGCGAACATCGCAGGCAATACCGGACTGACCAACCTGGATACTCCAGAGAAACTCGGTACCGATACGATAGTTCAGACGCTGTCATCGGAAATCTCCGGAGGGGCGGCTGATATTGGCATCTACGTCGGTTCATTCTCGAAGTAGATGATTCGATAGGTTCAACTTTAAACGGGGCGGTTTTAACCGCCCCGTTTTTTTTGCCGATGAATAGATGGTGCTTTTTACGGGGCAATCCAGAATATAGCATGGGAAACGGATCACAGCCGTTCCATGGATGATTGGATTACTGGATTACTGGATTGCTGGATGGTTGGTTATTAAAGACATAAGAGCAATAACATTCTGGGTAAATTATCAGACTCTGAAATCATTTCAGTCATCTTTTGATCGCATGGAGCTTGAGTGCGGCCATCTTTCTTGCATAGGCTTCAGAGCCGATGTCGCGGATGCATTCTATGCAGGCAGGCCTGTCAGACCCGAAGACCAAACCGAACAGCTTTGAGAAGATATTGTTGAATTTGCTGCACTGTCTTGGATCTTTGAATTCATCACAGCCGGCGCAGGATGCCAGCTTCTTTTCAATGCAGCACGACCTCACCTTGCACCAGGTTGCCTTTTCGTTTGTATGACACCCATTGCATTTTTCATTGAGATACTTGGCGCACGCGCCGCAGTACAGGCCGCAATATGCGACTTGGTCGACATCGAATAAAACTTCGCGCATGGAGACTCCTTTTTCCATAAAATATTGCATTCCCTGGCAGAATGCAATAAATATGAAAATGGTTTCAAGTCCTCATGAAACCGCTAGCTGCCTAGGAAGAGGGGCCTCATGGCATCCGATTTTAAGCTATTTCCACTACATGGTTTGAGAAAAGCGGCAGGCCATGTTAGATTACACGCCCTTTATTCATTGGGTGATATGGAGACTTGTTGATTGGATGATTTGGCTATTTGGAGAAGAGGATTTATTTCTTTTTGTCCATTCATCCATCAATTCGCCACAGGCGAATAAATCCATTCATCCAATCATCCAGGCGAAGGTAATTATAACTTAACATAGAAGAGGTTGAAAATGGATTACAAGGTAGCAGACATCTCACTCGCGGAACTCGGCAGGAAGCGCATCCAGATCGCAGAACACGAAATGCCGGGTCTCATGTCCACCCGCGAAAAATACAGCAGGAAGAAGCCCCTGAAGGGCAAGCGCATCATGGGCAGCCTCCACATGACCATCGAGACGGCCGTCCTCATTGAGACGCTTGTCGCCCTCGGCGCGGATGTCCGCTGGTGCTCGTGCAACATATTCTCCACGCAGGATGATGCCGCCGCCGCCATCGCCAAGGCCGGAATTCCCGTGTATGCCTGGAAGGGTGAAACCCTTGAGGAATACTGGTGGTGCACCGAGAAGGCCCTTTCGTTCCCCGGAGGAAAAGGCCCCAACCTCATCGTCGACGACGGCGGAGATTCAACCCTCATGATCCACCGCGGCTTTGAAGCCGAGAAAAATCCTAAGGTCCTCGATGCAAAGACACACGGCGAAGATGAAAGGCAGCTGAACATCATCCTCAGGAAGATCCTCAAGGAAGAGCCGAAAAGATGGCAGAAGGTCGTCAAGGAATGGGAAGGCGTATCGGAAGAGACCACCACCGGCGTCCACCGCCTCTACCAGATGCACGAGCAGAAGAAACTTCTCATCCCGTCTATCAACGTCAATGACTCAGTTACAAAATCCAAATTCGACAACCTTTACGGCTGCCGCGAATCGCTTGCCGACGGCATCAAGCGCGCCACCGACGTGATGATCGCCGGAAAAGTCTGCTGCGTCTGCGGATTCGGCGACGTCGGAAAAGGTTCAGCCCAGTCGATGAGCAATTTCGGCGCAAGGGTCATCGTCACTGAGATCGATCCCATCTGCGCGCTCCAGGCCGCGATGGCCGGATACCAGGTCGCCCCCGTCGAAGACACTCTTGGAACAGCCGATATCTACGTCACTACGACCGGCAACAAGGACATCATCACCCTCGAGCACATGAAGAAGATGAAGGACCAGGCGATCGTCTGCAACATCGGCCATTTCGACAACGAGATCCAGATGGACAAGCTTGAGAAATGTCCCGGCGTCAAGAGGATCAACATCAAGCCCCAGGTCGACAAGTACGTCTTCCCCGACGGCCATTGCATCTACATCCTCGCTGAAGGACGCCTCGTGAACCTCGGCTGCGCCACCGGCCATCCGAGCTTCGTGATGAGCAACTCCTTCACCAACCAGACTCTCGCCCAGATCGAGCTTGCCACCAACAAGTCCCTGAAGCCCGGCGTATACCGCCTGCCGAAGAAGCTTGACGAGGAAGTGGCCCGCCTGCATCTCGAGAAGATCGGCGTCAAGCTCACGAAGCTTTCAAAGGACCAGGCCGACTATATCGGCGTCCCGGTCGAAGGCCCGTACAAGCCCGAGCATTACAGGTACTAGAATATTTTCGCCAAACAGCGGAAAATATATTGGAGCGCTGGCATCCTGCCGGCAGAATATCAGGAACAGCCCTCGCGGGCTTGACTACGGACGAATCTTGAATTGCTTCAGAGTCATCCCTCAGGATGACAGATGAATGGATTGTTGGATGAATGGATGATTGGGTTTGAGTTCAAGATAACACAGAAGTCATGGAGATACATGGGATTTTCTAGAAAGGCATTTCGGATAATTTATCCAGGCTGTTTTTGGTCTTATCCCTTTGATACCCAGCCATCCATCAATCCAGTCATCCAATCATCCATGGGACGGCAGTGGAATTGCTTTGTATCCGTTTGTAGTTAACGTCGCAAGACGTGTTCTTAGGTAGAACAGTCATTCTTGTCTGTTTAATCTTTGTTGGGTCAATTCCCCGACCCTTGGGTCGGCTTTGATTTTCTTGATGGAATTTCAAACACAGGAATTGGTCATGGCAAGCATGACCCTCCATTCGCCTAGGCGGATAATAAATGGAGGGACGCGCTTGCCGCGTCCGTAGTTTCGAAATCACATCTTCTTTTCTTAGATTCGAATTTTATTTTTTATACCTCGATGCTTGCGTCGGGGTAGTTCATTTTTTGGGATAAGCAGACAGGAATGTCTGCTTTACTTCATAGGGCATGGCTTTTTATTTGACTGCATCATCCTGGGCAGGTGTTGCAGGCGCCGGTGCTGCCGGGGGAGTTGGTTTTTCCGCCCATTTTTTCCAATTGTTGAAAGTATCCTTGCTGGTCCAGGTTTTGATATTCGGATCGTCTCCTATCCTCTTGAAAAGCTCCCTGGCTGTATCCCTGTCTTTTGCTACGCATGCGAAAAGGCAGAAGTTGTTCAGGTTCCAGGATGAACGCGGATATTTCTTTTCGATGTCAAGGAATCCTTTCCTCATCTTTTCCCAGCTGAAGCTGTCATCCTCGAAAACTGAATCATAGCCTTTCATGGTTATTTCATTCCAGCATATCCTGGCGTACATGGTGTCGCCTTCGTCCTTACTAGTCTTTTCTACGGCGTTCTCGGCAATTGCGACCCATTCATTGTCCGTCCTGCCATACCATTTGCGCTGGAGGTGGTACGCCTTCTTGAAATAAAGAGAGTAGTACGTGGGATAGATGGAGACTGCGTTGTCGAAGAACTTGTCATATTCCTTCCTGTCCCATCCCTGTCCGAGCGCGATGACCAGCATTGCATCATGCCATCCCGGACAGTCTGTCTTTATATCCGTCCTGGCCTCGTTGAGGGCCGTCTTTCCTTCGGCAAGGCGGTCCCTGAATTTATTCCAGCCTTCTTCTGTCACCGTATTGGCCCAGCCGCCGCCACGGGCGTGCCAGGCGAAATCAACCATGAAATAACCCAGTACGACTCTCGGGGTGATTGAATTCGGATACGCCGAGATCCAGTCATCCAGCTTCATTTTAATATCAAGCCAGTCATCGTCGCTCTTCTTGTTCTTTACGGTGTATGACGACCGCAGCCCTTTGTAGAAGCTTTCGAGCTTCCAGAACCCGTCAGGCCATCTCTCCTGATTGCCCCTGAGCTGGGAGGCCAGCTCCTCGAGCTTCTTATAGTCGCCTGAATTGAAGAGCCCGGACGTCTCCGTGCTGAGAGTGCTCCGCAGGCCGGGGCCGTCTTTGACAAGTCCAGGCGTCTGCGGATAAGCGGACGAGAGTATGAGCATCGAGGAAAGAAGCAATATCAGCTTTTTCATTTTATCTCCTGGGGTTATGTATGTCATACATTAAACTTCATTTCACAAAAAAACAACTTGCCTTTGGATTAAGGAGCCGTCTGGTGGCGCACCATGTCGGATCCCCCGGTGATCTTCCCAATGTCACCATGCTTCAGCGACAGGGCATACTGGGAGTTGGGATTCAGGATGACATCGGAATTCCCGGGTATGGATTTCAGGAAGGTGCATGCATCCATTTCAATGTAATGTTCCTGGTGGCTTATAGACTCGCGCAGTCTTTCGACAGACGTGAAGGCTGGAATGACAGGTTTTCCGTCCAGCTCCCAGTGCTTCAACGCTATCTTCTTGTTTTCGCTTATTGTCCCCAGGACAAGCAGTTTTGTCTTCAGAAGGAGACTTGAGAGTTCCTCCAGGGTTATTGGCGTGCTGCCGGCGATAAGCAGTTTTGTCTCGAATTCGTTTGCAGGCCCGGAATGCTCCTGTCTTTTCACTGGAGCTTTTTTGCGGGGCTTCATCAAGAACATTGTAAAGGAGACGATTACCGCGGTGACGGCGATAAAGATGAATATGAAGATCGAGTTGAAAACCATGGGCATCTCCAGTAAAAAATATTGGCTGCCAGGCACTGATCCAGACAATGCCTGACAACCAATAAGAAATAGCCTAATGCCAGTTTTTCAAATCGTGGAGCTGATTTCAAAACTCAAGAAGAGGTCATGGCAAGCATGACCCTCCATCCCGAGCGCGAAGCGCCTCGGGATAAGATGGAGGGACGCGCTTGCCGCGTCAGGAACTATGCAATTAGCTCCGTCATTTCAATTCGACTGTACCCCAAATGTAAGGTCTTTCAGTAGTCTTGTCGGCCTTCTCCGTGGCCCAGAAGACTTCGAACTTGTCCCTCTTCGCATGGGTGACGCTTATATTGAAGTTCAATCCGATCTTCGTGCCCTTCTCGGCCTTGAAGCCCTTGATCAGGGACGCGGGGATGAGGAACTCCAGTATGTACCCGTTTTCAGTCTTCTTGCTGTAGCCCTTCACTTCCTTGATGTCGTACATGATCGCAGGAATCTCGTTGTTGCGTTTCCAGCGTCCGGCGTAGATGCCATTGTTCTTCGTCTGAGGCGATATCCAGAACTGGTGGTCGGTTTCCTTGTATTCCTTGCGTTCTTTCCTGTCATACGCGGAATCTATGAAGAGTTCGATGCAGTCCTGGGCCCAGAAGGATCTCGGATCCTCTTCGGCGACCTTGGAATCCTTTACATTTATCGCCATGTAAATGCCATCTTTGGAATAACCAGCATACACTTCGGTGCCGGGATTCGATGCGGTCGCACCGAGCATCCACTCTGGCAGCCTGGCTTCGGCAGGCCAGTTCTTCAGATCGCCGTTGAACTGTACCGGCTTAGTTATCTCGGCAAGCGCCATTGCCGGAGGAATGATGTTGGTCTCAGCTATGACCCTGCCGTCGGGAAGCTGGAGGTATATCTTCGCCTTCTCATCCTTTGTCCAGCCGGTGTTCCAGGTGACAGTGAACTCCCTGGTCTCGACCTTTGATCCCGCCATGTCCTTGATCTCCATCTCGGTAGGACTTATCTTCCAGCTCTTCGGAACTTCAGTCTTTATGATGAAGGATTTCGGAAGACTTGAGTTGTTTCCAATCGTGACCGTTGTCTTGCATTCGCCGGGGAGTCCCGCGAGAGGCGTGGCCTTCAGCATTCCGGCCGTTACGATGTTGAACTCGGTCGTCAGCGTCTTCTCAAGTCCGCTCTCGGTGATCTTCAGAGGAACTTTCTGGTAGAGCGACTGCTCCTTGGGATCGGCAGTGATCACTATCGGGACAATCGTCGTCTCCCCGGATTTTACAGCGATATCGCCGGTCGCCTTGTCCGCTGTCCAGCCTTTGGGCAGCTGGAGTGCGAACTTCGCGGATATGGCTTCCTTGCGGTTGCCCTTTGCACGCAGCTCGATCGTGAATGTGTCGCCTGCGGTCATCCTGTTATAGTAGTTGGATTTCAGGTCGTACGCGGTCTGCTTGTATATCGTGCTCGATTCGTCAAGCCCCGTGATCCATGTCGGGCCTATGGCAAGTTTCACCTTGTTTGACGGAAGCGGGTTCGCGAACATGTCGAAGAGCTTCCCGCCTTTTATCTCGACTTCCTTGTCGGGAAGTGAACCGTCTGTCTTGAAGACTGCGGCAACGATCTTTCCGGAGTCAGTGAAGACATATCCCATGGCGTTCTCGCCGAGGTCGCAGGTGCCGACAGGTTTTGGAAGCTTCATGAAATGGACCATTGCGGCGATTGCACCGACAGCAGGCTTGGGCTCGACCTTCGGATCAAGGATTCCGCATCCGTCGAAGAATACCGTGGGCTTGCCCTTTGTGTCCATGTTCCAGTACCAGAACATCTTGTCGATTCCGGCCTGTATCCCGAGCATATATCCGCGCTGGAGATATGCGGCCTGTTCGTATTCGTTGACAATATGTCCGGCAAGGGTGTCCCAGCCGAATTCGGTGATCCATGTCTGGCGTTTCTTCCCATCGCAGCTTGCGACTGCAACATATTCCCTGAGCGTGTCATAAATTGAACGCGGGGCCACAAGGTTGCCGCCGACGTTGTAGTTCATCTTGTTGAGTTCCGGAGCGTCGGTTCCACAGTAGAAGTGCGCGTTGATCACGTCGATGTTGTTGAAGTTCCCGGCCTTTATGAAGTCCCTTGTGCGTTCAGGATAGATTCCTGCGGTGCCGTTCTCGACTGCGAAGACGTTCTCATCGATGAACTTCACCGTGTCGCCGAATGTCTTGTGGTATGCCTGGTATGCCGACCAGTTCCTGGCGGCCTCCTCCTTGCCTTGTCCATAGTCGTATTCATTGTCGAGTTCCCAGCACTTGTACTGGGGGAACGCACCCATGATGCTGATGATCTCGGCCTTGACTTCCTTTGTCATCTTCAGGTTTCCAGCCTTGACGCCTTCACTGATGGTCCCCATGAGGGTGGGGAGGAGCATGAGTCCTGATTCCTTCAGCTTCTGGTCCATCTTGTTGTACCACGGCCAGCCTTCATATTTACCGTTGTCTCCCTTGGCGCGCGTCATCCAGTTGAAAGTGTATGCGTAGTCCCGCACCCATGTGAATCCCATTTTCGCATATGCGTTGTAGGTGACATCCGTCATTCCTCCGTGTATCACAAGCGCGAAAGGGGAGACCATTTTCTCCGCTTCAGTATAGGTCTGGACTTTTGGAAGATACGCGAAATGCGCGGTCTTCTGGAAGTCGGGCATCCCATCGGCCTTCACGGTGATCTTGATTTCGTACACGCCGTATTTCTTCGGCTGCGGGACGATCTCATAATGGAGTGAACCATTTATTGAAAGAGGTTTTGTCTCTTTCGCGATATTGCCGCCCGTCGAGTCGTTGATCTCATATGAGAGCGAACCTTTGACCTCCTTGCCGCGCCAGCTGTCGAAATCAAGGCTGAACTTCATCGGGTCGCCTTCATTGAAGACGTTGGCTTCGACGCCGGTCGAACATGAAAGAGTGAAGAGCGCGTTCGGATCCTTCACGGTCGTGGTGTCGGATACAATTTCCATTCCACAGACCCTGAGAGTATTGTCGGCCTTGACATTGTCATTGCCCCAGTTGTGGGTGATGAATCCGGTAATTGCGACCGGCTGCGGCCAGTCGGCGGGAATCGTGAAGTTGAGCTTTGTCCATTTGCCGGGTTCGCATTTGAAGTTGAACTCCCTTTTCGGTTCCTTGCCTTTTTCGTAGGTGCCGCTGTCCTTGAAAGCCATGAACCATCCGTATTTGCCGTCCACATTCTTCACCCAGAGCGAGATTGACTTGAAAGTTCCGGGGACATTTCCGTTGAGAGGGGTGATAGTGAAATTCTCGAAACCTTTTCCTGAAAAATTGGCGGTCATCTCCATGGAGCTCTTTGAGGATGCGCCTTCCGGGACGTCGCTGCTGTTCTTCATCGAGCCGGAAGCCTTGTTCCACTCGTTGAGCCTGCAGGGATACTGTTCGAAGTCGTTGTAGACCCTTTTCACGTTCTGCGCCGAGAGCGTTGCCGCGACAAAAAGGACCAGGATGGACATTGCCGCCTTTGAGAACTTTCTCATGATTTATCTCCTTAAATAATTGTATAGTATCTTTATTTATTGTAAACGTTCACGGATCATAAAATAAACCATCAAACTCGTTGCAGTTTGATGGTTTATTTTATAACTGGTGAGGACGTCGACTTCCTGACGATAAGTTCGGGCTTGAGCATTATATGATGGATTTCCTCGTGCCTGTTGGCTGACTTGAGTATCCTCATGAGGAGATCTATCGCTGTCTCCCCGAGCCGTTCGCTGTTGACGGCGACAGTCGTCAGAGGAACGCCCGCCATTTCAGAGAATGAGATATTGTCGAATCCCGCTATTGAAATATCATCCGGAACTTTCAATCCGCATGATTCTGCGGCCTTCAGCGCATGCAGGGCTATTATGTCGTCATATGCGAATATCGCAGTCGGTGGATTCTTTTCAGCCCCTGAAAATACCAGTTCCTTTATTTCCTCCCAGAGGTTGTGGGAGCTTCCGCTGTTCTGCAGCTTGTAATGCTTCCTGTAGCCGATGTTGAACGACTGGAGGGCGTCATTGCATGCGACCAGCCTCTGTTTAATCGACCACTCCGGAGATGTCGGAGAAAGGAATGCGATCTTCTTGTGCCCGAGTTCCGCGAGGTGCTCAATTATAAGTTTCGCGCCCAGCATGTCGTCGAACATCACCGAACTGCACTGCAGACGTTCAAAATGCTTCAGCGAGATTATGGGGAGCTTCGAATTCATCGTGTTGAGCATGGCGATGCTCTCGGGGCTTTCACACGGCGTGATCAGCAGCCCGTCAACCTGTCCGGATGACATCTTGACCAGGATCTTCTCCTGCATCATGATATTGTTGTCAGTGATTGAGAGGAGGGATGACATTCCGTACTTCTCGGCGGACTTGCCTATCGATGAGACCATTTCAGGGAGGAATGGGTTCTTGAGGTCCGGAACCACGATGCCTATGCATTCGCTCCTGCCTTTTGCGAGCCCTCGGGCGCTCGGATTTGGGAAGTAGTTCAGCTTCTTGGATATCCTGAGGACCTTCTCGCGGGTCTTCGCATTGATGTCGCTGCGCTCATTGAATGCGCGTGACACGGTGCCCCTCGAAACACCTGCGATCTTCGCAATGTCGTCTATGGAAATCCTGACATTCATCGGAGCATTCCCCAGTTTTTATTGTAACCGCTCACGGGATAAGATATATCCTGCGGTCGGGCAGTCAACCGGCTGTTTGAAAATAAATATAAAAAAGAAAGGATATGGAAGAATGCCTTTTTGAACTCAAAAACGGGATGCTCCGGGTCTGGATATGTTTACCGCGAGGCGTTTTTCCGAGGTGTCCGAAAATGCTCCGAAACAGTAACGGAACTACGCTTTTCATATGAACATACGGATGCTGAATGAAGCAAAAAATAATTTGTCTAAAAGTAGCACAGACATTCCTGTCTGTGTGTTAAAGTTTCATTTTTCGTCACAGACAGGAATGTCTGTGCTACCTCATTTCGAGCAGAGCCTAGCTAATGCGGGTAAGCGTTGGGATGAATAATAATCTGAGGCAATTTCAAAGCTCAAGAATCGGTCATGGCAAGCATGACCCTCCACGCCCGAAACGGGCGTAGAAAATGGAGGGACGCGCTTGCCGCGTCCGTAGTTTTGAAATTACCTCAATCTAAAATATTACAAGCCCCCGCAGGTTGGCGGCACGATTCACGCATCAGCTGTTCTTCATCCGCCACTGCCTTGGACTCATGCCCATCAGCTTCCGGAACTGCCGGTTGAAGCACGACACCGTCTGGTAGCCTGTCCGCGCCGATATCTCCCCGATTGGACCAGTTGTGTTTTCCAGCAGGGATGCCGCAATCTGTATCCGCATGTGCTGCACATAGCTTTCCGGAGACCTGCCGACGGCCTTCCTGAAAAGCCTTCTCAACGTCTCGATGCTGACCCCGCACAGCTTGGCGATGCTGCGGATCTTGAGCCGGCTCTTGTAGTTGCCTGCTATATGGTTCAATGCCGGGGAGATCCTTTCAATCACCGAGAAGTCCAGTTTTTCTTCTGCCTCGTTTTTTTTCCTGCCGTGTCCTGACAATCTGCTGATTTCGATGAAAATCTGGAGGAGTATGGCCTTGGTTTCCGTTTCAAACCATTCCTTCTTGTCATCATTGAGTTTTACGATCTTCTTTATAAGGTGGGTTATGTCCGGAAATTTCCTGGCCTTGAAGACACAGGGGAATTTTTCATCGGTCATTCTTGCGGTAGAGAGGATTTCCGGTCTGTCGCAGACGCCTGAGAGAAGCCCTGCAGGATCGAAGAAGATGAAAATCCATCTGCTTTTTACGCCAGGACCGCTGCACGCTGAATGCGGTATTCCAGGAGGGAAAACAGTGACATCCCCCTTTGAGAACGGTACAATTCTGTCACGGAACATGAATATGCCTGAACCTTCCAGGCAAAGTCCTATTTCCAGGAAATTGTGCAGATGGAGAGAGTTGACTGTTGATTCCTTGAGGATGGCTTCAAGGAAGCCGATGGGAAAGCTGTCAGGCAGCTTCTGGAAGTGCTCTTCGGCTATGACCGGCAAAAATGACTGCTTTTGCATAAAACATGACCGTATTTAGTGAGAAGTTTACTTATAAATACATTATAATGTGTCCATGAAAAGTCAAAGGCATTATGCGAAGCAGGCATTTAAATGAGGTGTTAAGCATATGAAAAGGAAGTTGAAATTCACTTTGATTGAGCTCCTTGTCGTCATTTCTATAATTTCAATTTTGGCGGCGCTGCTTCTGCCGGCGCTTAAGAATGCAAAGGCGACTGCGAAAAAAATAGTCTGTCTAAGCAACCAGAAACAGATTGGAAATGCCCAGATGTTCTACACAACTGATTTCGACAACTATGTTGTTGCAATGAATAACTGCAAGGGGCTAGGTACGGGGGGCACTGTAGATTTAGTTTGGGATGAAGCCCTTGGGAATCTCTACCTCAATGGCAATCTCCAGATCTTTATGTGTCCTGCCAACACGATTGAGTACTACGTTTCCGGGTGGGGGTCGGGCCAAATGAGAGGTTATGCAATGAATAGGGGCGCGCAACAATGGGGGATATGGCGTGGCATGACGTGCGAGGGTGATGAATTTCCCAGCCTGTACCGGGCCGACTGTGCGACTCCAGGTCCCCATGCTAATCAAACAAAATTGACCTTAATAAGGAATCCGAGCAGATTGATAATGGTAGTCGACTATCCTGAAGCTCAGGAAGCCCTGGGGTGCTCCTGGGGCGGGAATGTAGGGTATACCGACCGTATGTGGGGTAGTTATACCGACGGTTTCCGTACCCGCCCCTATGACCGCAGTAGATTCATCTACGACATCCATGGCAGCTTTCAACTGTATAACTTCTTGATGACCGATGGCAGCGCTCATTCCATCAAGCTTAGAGATACTTATGGCAAGGGAGTAGCCGACGTTTCTCCTTACGCGCAGGGGCTTTGGAGCTGGCATAAGAATTCTGCACTTGCCCCGTGGTAATCAGCGTCGCTGACGAAATGAAAAAGGTAAGATATTACAGGAAAAAAAATATTAACACAGGAGGTTGTTATGTTCAGGAGAATGATGCTGGTCGTTGTGATGGTGTGTGGACTCGTCTCAAGCGCCGAAGAGGTAATCCAGTTTGGCACGGACAAGGGAAGGCTTGCCAAGGCCGATGCGACAGCAGGCTCGCAGGCGAAGATTACATTTGATAAGGATTTCATGAAGATGGACGGTCCCAACTTCTGGTCCTGCAGATGGCAGTTCAACGGGCTCGCCGCCGATCTTACAGACGCGAAACCGGGCGATTTCCTGAAGATCGAAATATCAGGCGAAATTGCCGATCAGGAGCCTTTCCTGAAAATTATGCTGTTCAGTCCGGACTGGAGCAGGAGTTCCGCATGGATTTTTGATCTCTCGAAGATCAGGAAGGATGAGTTTTCGGTCATACAGGCAAAGACAGCACTTGGTGAACCTGCTGAAAAGAAAGGTGATGGAGTTGTCCTGACATCCATAGGCAACGTCATGTTTTTCACCGGTGCCAAGGCGGGGAACAATCCTTGGTCGATCAGGATAAAGTCGGTTTCCTTCGGGGCCGTTGACGCAAAGAAATAAATTCTGGAGCGCTGGCATCCTGCCGGCAGTTATTCAAGCAAAGGAGATATGATGATTTCTTTCAAGTGTATATTTCTTGCAGCTGTCGCGGTGCTGGGGTTCTCTCCCTCTGTTCTGTCTCAGACGGTGACCTTGGACACGACTGAGAAAGGGCTGCATCAGACAATAGACGGTTTCGGAACATGCATAAATGACAAAGGGACAGAAGACTGGTACCAGAAGCTTTATTTCGACGAGCTCGACTGTTCAATAGTCCGCGTTTACCTTGTTCCAAGGTTCAAGAGCCCCTGGTCGGACCATACCTATAACTCGCCTTGGTTCCACGGGGATCCGGCTATGCCCGGCCCAGAGGGGAACAATGTCAGGACATACACGGGAGCTGCCGACTATACCCGCGAATTCGCGGCCAGGAAGGCGCAGATAGCTGTGATGGGGCCAGACATAGATGACAATATAAAAAGGTATTTCGACCTTGATTCCGGAAGACTCGCCGGGGGCGGAACTATCGCAAGGATGGCAAGTTCCAAGTCCGGAGAGCGCAAGGTTTTCGCTTCGGTATGGTCGCCGGCGCCATGGTTGAAATTGAGTTCAGGCAATAAGATATCAGGACAGAAGGATCCTATGCCCAGGAATGGGACTCCATGGCCTTTCATATGGTTCGATAATTTCGCGGGCGGAGTCCTGGATACTTCCGGCGAACCTCGCAAGGAGTTTGATGATTCCGGTCTGCCTGGTGGCAAAGGCCCCACAAGCGCCCTGACACAGTATGCCAGAAGCTTTGCGGCCTGGGTGCGCGCCTACCAAAACAAGTTCGGCTTCAAGTTCGACGTCATCAGCCTGCAGAATGAACCGCATCTCGAGGTGTTCTATGACAGTTGTCTCTTCCGGACATCAGGGGAATTCATCAAGGCTCTCAAGGTTGCGCGCGAAGAGTTTGACAAATATCCGGATTTGAAGGATATAAGGCTTATTGGACCCGAGGATACTATAGGTTCAGAATCGACTTATCTCTGGTACTGGGAGAACAACGGCTTCAAACAGCATAAGCTCCTCCAGTTCATGAGGGACATCGAGGCAGACCCGGTGGCATCGAAGGCCCTGGCATTCTACTGTGTCCATGGATATGCTGTCGACGGAATCACATCTGCAGGCGCAGAACCTCTTGTATGGGAATGGTCGGCTCGTGGCTGGAAGGACTCACCAAATCCTCAGGTTCCGCCAAATATAAAAGGTTATGAAAGCTACGGGAAGAAATGCTGGATGACGGAGACATCCGGGGAGAATTCGGAATGGCTTTATCCTGCAGCCGGCTTTCCGAGCAAAGGCGCATTCAGCATCGCCATCAAGATGCATCAGGCTCTGACCATGGGCAACGTAACCGCATGGATTTACTGGCAGCTCACCGATCAGTTCAAGCCGGATGATCAATACTCCGACCAGGCACTGTGCAACAGGAAAACCGGAGCCGGCTCCCCAAAGCTTGTCGCATTCAAGCATTTTTCCAAATATGTCCGGCCCGGAGCTCGCCGTGTCGATGTGGCTGTTGACGGCACGAAGAAATTAAAGGCAAGCGCTTATCTCAACAAGAAGGAGCAGACTCTTGTCTGGGTCATCATCAATGCATCAAAGGACAAGATGCAGGTCAAGCTTGCAAAACCAGATTTGCCAGGGCTTGATGCCAAGGCTGAGGTGTTTACGTCCTGTGCCGATGAATTATGGAAGCCATCGGACTTGGAATTCAAGGATGGTACAGGAGCCTTGGAGATTCCGGCATTTGGAGTTTCGACTATAATTGGAAAGTTGAGGAAGTAATATGCAGCAGGAAATCTCTATAAATATTTCCTGCCATGCGGAAGATTCCGCAACTCTTTCTGATGTTTGCGTGATTTGCGGATCGGTATTGCCAGCTGGCAAGGGACGTTATCGAAAAACAGATGGAGTTATCTGTTTGGATTGCTACATTAAGGAATCAAATTACGAAAGGGATGGAAATGTTGAAGATAAACAGATACCTCGATGCCGCTATTCTCAAGCCTGAGACAACGCGCAAGGAAACAATAGCCGCAATTAATGAATGCCTGAAATATAAGACCATGACAACCTGTGTCCGCCCATGCGACATTGAACTTGCGAAATCCATGTGCAGGGGGACGGATACACTCGTCTGCTGCGTCCTGAACTTCCCGCACGGCAACGATTCGAGCGATGCGAAACAGGCGGAAGCGGAGATCTACGCGAAGAAAGGCGTCGCGGAGATCGACATGGTCGCGAACTTCGCACTTGCGAAATCCGCAGAATGGAAGCTGTACGAGGAAGATATCAGGGCGGTTTCATCTGTGACGAAAAAAGCCGGAGTCGTCCTCAAGGTGATTTTCGAGACATGCTATCTTTCCGTGGACGAAATCCGCCTATGCACAAAAGCTGCTATTTCCGCAGACGCTGATTTCATAAAGACCTCCACCGGCTTTGGCACAGGTGGCGCGACGGACGAGGCTGTCAAGGCGATGCTTGAGGCGTCATCAGGAAGAATAAAGGTGAAGCCGTCCGGCGGAATCCGGGATTTCGCCAGGGCTAAAAATTTAATCGATATGGGATGCCACAGGCTCGGAGTGAATTTCAGTTCTGTCGCCGCGATCTGCTATGGAGGAAAGGCTGCAGGTTCGGATGCGTATTGAAGGTAGGGCGCTTTCGCCGAAAGCGCCGAAAAGGAATGGACGCCTCGGCGAGGCGTCCCTACCTTAATTGAAATAGCAAAGGATATATTGAATTGAAAAATAAAATCACAGTCATCGGAAGTTCGAACGTCGATTTCATAATGAAGGCCCCGCATCTGCCGCAGGTAGGAGAGACGGTTACGGACTGCGTCTTCCAGCAGACCTTCGGGGGCAAGGGCGCCAACCAGGCGGTCGCAGCGGCGAGGGCGGGGGGCGACGTGACTTTTGTCACCTGCCTCGGTGAAGATCTCTATGCGCCAATACTGATGAAGAGCCTGAGAAAAGACGGTATAGATGTTTCAAGAATCCGGAAGTTCAAGGATGTGAATACCGGTTCGGCGCTTGTCATGTTCGACGGTTCCGGCGAAAACTATCTTACTGTATCTCCAGGCTCGAACTACAAGCTGACCCCGAAGATTGTCAGTGCATGCGAGAAGATAATATCCGAAAGCGCAATGATCCTTCTTCAGATGGAAATACCGCTCGAAAGCAATTTGAAGGTCCTTGACATTGCATCGCGGCATGGTGTCCCCGTGCTTTACAACTACGCGCCGATCAGGGATGCGTCGATCAAGGTGACAGGAAAAATGTCAGGGCTTGTTGTCAATGAAGTTGAAGCTGCGGCTCTTCTCGGAATTAAGAAGGTGGCTGATGGTAAGGAAGGAAAGGCTGCCGAGTCACTGCTGAAGAAAGGATCTTCATTTGTAATCATCACGCTTGGATCGAAGGGGGCGGTCATTGCTTCTGAAGACGGGATAAGACAGGTTCCCGCATTCAAGGTGAAGCCTGTTGACACGACCGCCGCCGGAGACACTTTCTGCGGAGCGTTGGCTGTCGGCATCGTCGAGGGGATGGAGCTTTACAAGGCTGTTGAATTTGCCTCGGCGGCCTCGGCGATCAGCGTGACCAGGATGGGTGCGCAGCCATCGATCCCTGTTCGCGGCGAGATTGAAGAATTCATTAGGATGAATGGATAAGATAGTTAATAATAGAACAAAATTGTATTGACGAAAAAGGTAGGGCGATCTCTCCGAGAGCGCCGCGGACGGCTCGGAGAGCCGTCCCTACCTGCCAATTTTCAATTGGCATAATGTCAGTTTTGTATCGAGACTATTAGTAAAACGAGAATTAATCGTTAACCACAGAGTTAGCAGAGTCTATTCTCTGTGGTTGAGTTTCAAAAGGGGGAAGCCCGCAAGGGCTGTTCTTAAATTTCTAGAGGTAATAGCATATGAAAAACGCTTATACAGGACTTCTTTATTCCCAGGTCGGATACGAGCTGGGCTGGCCGATGAAGGCGATTGTGCGCGGACCTGATGCAAGTCTGCTTTCAAAGGCGGCTACGTTCCAGATACTTGAGCAGACAAGCGGCGTAGTTGTTCTTGAAGGTCCTTTATCGAACTGGGGTGGGAAATGGGGGAGTTGCTGGTGGATTGCGGATTTCTCGGCGTTTCAGGGAGAAGGCTCATTCATCATTCTCATCAGGGATCGCGGACAGGAGAAGTTCCGTAGCGAACCTTTTGAAATAGGGAAGGGGATACTTTGGAGGAAGACATGGAAGATGGTCGCGATTGATCAGAATGAGCGGCGTTCCCATCTCGCGATGAACCGTGTCGGCTGGCAGGACTGCGGAGCCTCCTGGCAGGAGGCGAACAGCCATACCGCACTAATCGACGGATTCTGCGATCTCCTGGAATATTCGAAAGACAGGATTCCTTCCGGCGATTTGAAACGGCTTGAAGCGCAGATAGTCAACGGTTGCGATTATCTTTCACTCCTCCAGGACCATGCCACAAAACTTGGGCTGGGTGAAGGAGCGCTTTCGCATCAGAAACCGAGATATGAGGAGGTCGTTCTGCCTGGAGATGTTTCGAAGGCTGTCATGGTCTGGGCGAGGGCTTCGCGGATGCTGTCTGAGACGCATGCGGCAAAAAGGCAGGAGTATCTCGGCCGGTCTGAAAAAGCATTCAAATGGCTGAAGACGGCACGGCCGATAAGAATCGGGTTTTCGCACATCAATCATGGCGCTCCAAAAGATTTCGTTGTTCCGGATGAATGGACGACGCGCGACCTGATGATGATGTGCTGGGCGGCTTTTGAACTTACACTCTGCGGCCATGAAGAATACCGTGCCGATGCGGTTGCTTTGGCGTCAAAGATCATGCGCCGTCAAGTTCCTCGTACTCGTGCTGAGGACGGGCTTTTCGGGCATTTCTACACTTTCGACACTTCGGATCTCACGGAAAAAGCATGGGTTCACAACGTGGACAAGAATGAACTTGGCATGGATGCCGGAGGGCATTATCCTTATTACTTGATACCCTTGCTCCGAATGATTGAGACATGGCCTGAGCATCCAGATGCGCAATCCTGGAAACGTACGGTCGAGGATTTCGCATACGGCTATTTCCTTCCAGCGTGCAAGGCAAATCCATTCTATCTTCTTCCTCTCGGATATTTCAAGGGAACCGGCCTGCTCTGGTTCAGCGGTCTCTGGCATGGGATGAACGGGGCATACCTGCTTGCAGCGGTTCTTGCACAGGAGTTCGAAAAACATTTCGGAGATCCGGCGTTCAGGGAGATAACAGCCGGGAACCTTCAGTGGATTGCCGGACTGAATGCGGGGCTGACGGCTGAAGGGGTCAAGGCGGCGCACATGTTCAGCGCAGATGTTCCCGAAGGAGCTGCACAGCCTGTCAGCATGATCCATGGAATTGGCAGGCATTTCGCGGGAAGCTACATGAACATACGCGGTTCGATATGCAACGGGTTCAGCACCGGCGAGCAGTTCAAGTATGACATCGAACCGAGTGTCGAATCGGATGGCCCGTACACATTTACCGACGAGGACTGGATTACGCACTCCGGTTCATGGCTCAGCGCGGTATCTCGCCTGCGTTGATGCAATGCTGGGAGTCTGTACCACATTATTCGATTGTCCGTCAGGGCTGCGGCTTAAGGTGCTTTTTCAGGAAGGCGTCCATCACCTTTATGAACTCCATGAACTCCTTCCCGTCCTCGTCGAATCCGTGTCCTCCCTTGTGCATGAACAGGACGCTCTCGACTCCGGCCTTGCGCAGTGCCGCGTCAAAGCGTTCCGCATGATCGAAGGGGACCAGCTCGTCGGTCCTCCCCTGGCAGATCAGCGTCGGCGGAGTTTTCACGTCGACATGGAACAGTGGCGAAGCGCTGTTGGCGAGTTCCGGCACCTCTTCGGGTTTTCCTCCAAGCAGCCGCCTGATCTGCTCGTTGCACCATTCGCCCTGCTTGACCTTCTTGGAAAAATCCTCAGTAAGATCTGTGGGCCCGCACATCATGACTACGCAGTTCGGACGGCTGGAATAGGCTGCGCGTTCGGGATCGGAATTGTCTCGGGTGTCGCTCGTGCCCATGCATGCGACGATGTGTCCACCTGCCGAACCTCCCATAGCAGCTATGCGGTTGGGATCTATGCCATATTGCGATGCATGTGCCCGGACCCATCGCATAGCCCTCTGGTTGTCGTCGAGCTGCGCAGGCCAGCGGTTCCCTGTATCATTGACCAGGCGGTAGCCGATGCAGAATACCACAATGCCCTCTTTCGCCAGATATGGCGCCATCTCGTGTCCATCTCTCCTGTCGCCTGCGCTCCATGCGCCGCCATGGACGATGATTGCGGCTGGACGCGGTTTTTCCGACTTGGTGACCGGGCTGAAGACATCCAGCTTCAGTTCCTGTCCGTCGGCCTTGCCGTAGGTGACATTCAGTTCCTTGATGCAGTTTTGTCCGCAGCCGCCCGCAATGAGCGCGAAAAGAGCCAGTGAAAACATTCTAAATAATCTGTCCATGATATTTACCTTATGTTTAAGTAGGGACGGGCTTTCTGTGTCCGGCGTAGCCCTTGGGCGAAGTCGGAAGCCTGTCCCATTCCTGGGAATTAAGATGGTACATGCTGAAGCACGTACCTACTCAAGATGGTACATGCTAAAGCACGTACCTACTCAAGATGGTACATGCTAAAGCACGTACCTACTTTACGCAAAAAACAGCTGACAGGTGACATGTGTTTTTGCTATCCATCTATCCAATAATCCATTAATCCAATCATCCACTCTTCCTGTCTTTACTTCATCTGCGGCAGGATTATCCCTTCGAGGATGATCTTCTGGCATGACAGGAACACTATCAGTATCGGGATGGAGACGATGACGAATCCTGCGGACACGACCCATGGGGTGCTCGCCCACCACTGGCTTGCCTGGTACATCCAGACGGAGATCGTCCACATCTCCTGGTTCTGGCAGATTATTATCGCCCATTCCCATGAGGCATACGCGCCGATGAAAGCTCCGAGCACCTTGACTGCGAGGATGGGCTTCATGAGCGGGAGCGTGACATAGATGAAGTTCTGGAATTCGTTCGCCCCGTCGATTGTTGCGGCCTCATAGAGTTCGGGAGGGAGGCTGTCGAAGAAACCCTTCAGCATGAATATCGCCATTCCTCCGGCGGCATGGGGGAGGATGAGCGCGAAGAAGGTGTTGAGGAGTCCCAGGTCGCGCATGAGCAGGTATGCGGGTATCGCGCTGACCATCGCGGGGAACGCCGTCACAGCGAGGAGATACAGGATTATCTTGTCCTTGCCCCTGATGCTGAAACGGGAGAGGGCATAGGCGCAGAGGGGATTTACCGTAAGGACGGAGAGTATCGTGAATCCGACAAGAAGGAAGGTGACCAGTATTGCCTGTCCGCGTTTCATCAGGAATGTTACCACGTATATGTAGTTTCCCGTGACGGATTTTGTCACGAACGACCAGTCGTTGTTCCGGAAAGTTATCCCGTATGCGGCTTCGAACGGCGGGAACGCCTCCTCGATCATGTTCAGATTCCAGCCATAGGCCTTGTTGATATTTTCGATGGATCCGTATTTTGCGAGGACGAACTCCTGATAAGCCTTCTCGGAGGATCTCAGCTTCTTCACATCCCTGGGGAGTTTCTTCACGAACTCGACCCATACCTTCTTGATTGATTCGGATCCGGGTCCGGAAGGCGCCGACGGCTGGAGCTTGAAATCATTCCAGTCCTTGGAGGAGGTCTTCAGTATCCTGTTCGCATATTCGACGTTCTTGAATCTTTCCTTGAGGAAGGATTCGAAGTCCAGCTGCATTTCGGGGGAGACATCGAAGCTCATCAGGCGGATTGGATATCTTGTGTCGACAAAAATGTTCCATAGCTTCTTCAAGGTCGCGCATGAACCGGCTGGGATTGGGAAGGGGATTTCCCTGAGCGATCCATATTTCGTGCCGGCGATGCGGTTGTAGGCCGCGATGTCGAACTTGCCGGAGCCTGAGATCCCCAGTTCCATCCTTGTCGTATCGCTTTCGAGGAAATTCTTCCAGAGGGCCCTTGTGGCGAACGGCACTGCCGGGGAGGCTGGATAATTTTCCGCCTTAAACTCCTGCCATTCCTTTTCCGCCGGAATATCCGCTTCCTGCCGGCTGAGGCTTTTTCCATCCATCCATTTCCTCCATTTGCTCCTGACGCCTGGCGTGAAGTACTGGCTCCTGTAGAGCTCCTTGATATTCCTGTAGTCATCATATTTCTGCGAGGAGGGCGGGAGCCAGCCCTGGTTCCACAGCGGCTGGTTGTTCATGGTCTTCTCGAAGTCCAGGGAATAGAAGCTTGTCAGATGCGTCTCCCATCTCTTGTTGAGGATGTCCAGTGCGCCTTTCTCAGAGGCGGTCGAGCCGAAGAATGACTTGTCGCCGGGGTTTTTCGCGCGCCATTCAGCGCCCAGTTTCTTCTCCAGGTAGCTTGTCGATTCGATGTTCGAGACCGGGCAGACGAGATCGTCGATCGGATATCCGTCCACGAAGCGTGAATAGTCGGCGGCCGCCGCCATTGTCTTTTCCATGTCGCCGTTCCTCATGGATTCCAGATGCCGTCTGGCGAACGCGGAGACTCCAGTGGAGTCCTTGCCCACCTCGCCCCATGAGACCCAGTATGCCGGCATGTCCTTGAAATAGGCGCCCATCTGGTCGAAGGCCTTCGGACTCTTCGAGAAGAAGAACGCGATGTCCTTCACATAACGGTCCTGCTTCGAGAAAAGGAATTTTGGTATCGGATAGTAGCGCTGGTAGTCGAACTCGTTGCAGAATGAACCGGAGACCGTGATCAGGAACGGGACCACCATGGTGATGCCCATTGCTGTAAGCATCAGATACATGACGAAGATCAGCAGTCTTGCCGTCGGTTTCTTTCTTCCTACTGTCGCGATTACTGGCATGTCAGCTCCACTCCGCTTTCTTGAATTCCACTTTCTTCAGTATCTGCACCTGCATGTACGTGAACCCGATGAGCAGCGCGCCTACGACCCACGCGATCGATGTAGCCATGCTGAAGCGCAGGTTGTTGTAGGCCTCTATCCATATCTTCATCCCCACGACCATTGTCGCATCGCCGGGACCGCCGAAGGTCAGGAGGAAGATGTTCCCCATGTTCTGGAATGTACCTATGAACGCTCCGACGAAATTTATTATTATGAGAGGGAACAGCGTTGGGAGCGTGATCTTTGTCAGCTTCGTCCAGACTCCCGCGCCGTCGAGGTCCGCGGCCTCGTAGATCTCCTCCGGCACGCCCTTGAGCGCCGCGAGATATATCAGGTTCGAGACGCCCATGCTCGCCCAGACCGTCGGGATTATACAGCAGACCATTGCGATCTTCGGGTCCTGCAGCCAGGTCTGGGAGTCGATGTGGACGAACGGAATGCAGTTGAGGTATGCTATCATCTGGTTGAAGAAGCCTTCTGGCGTCGGTTCATACATCAATTTCCACATCAGGGTTATCACGAGTCCGCTTGTCACGTGCGGCAGGAAGAATATGGTCCTGTAGAAATATTTCCCCTTCGGAATCTCCGACAGCAGTATCGCGAGCAGAATCGGGGCGGTGAACGCCAGGAGCATGTTGAGGAACACGAACTGGCAGGTCCTGCCCAGGCTGACCCAGAAGCTTGAATCAAGTGCGAGCGAAATGAAATTGTCCAGCCCGGTGAATTTGCTGTCCCCTACAATATGGTAGTCCTGGAAGGCCATGACCATGCCCCGTATCAGGGGATAGTACGACCATAGGCCGATAAGCACCAGCGCCGGTATCATCATCAGCCACGGCATCGACTTGCTCTGGATATTCTTCGTCGACGGCGCCTTGTCCTTCATCTGGACGAACGAACGGATCATCATGAACGAGATGAAGACAATGAAAATCACGATCACCGCGAATATTATCCTCGCCGTCGGACGGTATTGGTCGAGTTCCTTTTCCGTCCTTCCGAACATCAGTCCGCTGTTTGCTTCGTGTTCGACTTTCTTCAGGGCGGCGGCGTAATCGAAGTTCTCGCCGGTCTCCGCGATCACGAGGCTCAGTATGCTGCGGTTCATCGAATCGTCCATCGTGAGCCAGAAACCCATGAACGGTTCCGTGTAGAGTCCGATCGTCCCGTTCTGCATTTCCTTATAGTAGTTCTGCACCCTGGGCGATATGTCCTTGAGATAGTCCGTGAAATCAAGCCTGGTCAGATCGGTGGGGTTGACGAATTTAGCAAGCCCCTCCAGCACCATGTTCCTGACATGGTCGTCCTTGACATTCTGGCTGGTGATTGCGTTCATGACCTCCCAGACCTTGTCCCGGGCCGGTTTGTCGCGTCTGCCGACACCTTCGACCATCACCGCGTAATGCTGCTGCACCTGGAGGACCTTCCTGCCCTCGGTCTTCGACTTGGCGGGGAACGGGAACCAGCTCAGATAATTCGGATCGATCCCCGTTACGCCGCCTATGCCGGTGATTCCCTCGACCGATCCTGACAGCATCGCTATTTCGCCGCGTGAGAGCATGTCGTATGCGCCGGTCCCGCGCTGCCCGGTCTGGCCGCGCGCCACGCCTGTGATTATGTCGCTTGCCTTGAAGGGTATTTTTCTGCCGTTGACAGTCGCGAACCCGTTCTTCAGATCGTCTTCAGAAAGGTTTACGGGTTCATTTGTTTCGGGATCGGAGATCCATTTCATCCAGCGGAGCCTGTGGTATAATCCGGCGGCTGCAATTCCCGCAGGACTTGCGAAGTTCGCACGCCAGACAGGCGGGGACATGAATAAATCTTCTCCGGTCGGTGTGATGAATGAAGTCGCATCCATCGGGAACTCGAATTCATTTCCGTCCCTTGGGCTCTTCCTCAGCTGTATGATCGGATTGCCTCCGGCGGACTGCATCCAGGGGAGCCAGAGGAATCCGTTGGGCTGCAGGCAGATTCCGCGCTGTCCGCGCTTGAACACCGCTCCGGGGATCTCCATGTTCGGCTTTGTGAGCTTCTGGCACCAGTAGATGAGTTCGTCCCAGGTCTCGGGCGTCTTGTCGGGATCGAGTCCGGCCTCGCGCACCATGTCGATCCTGAACACTATTCCCATGTAGTTCTTCGAGCACTGCGGTATTCCGTAGACTTTTCCTCCGGACGTCGCGACCTGGCGCCACAGCAGCGGAATGTTCTTCCATCCCGGCCATTTGGCCTCCGCATCGTCTATCTGCCCGTTGCCGTTCTTGTCCTCGCCGATCCATTCGTTGAGCGGATAGAGGAAGCCCTGTTTGATGTCATTGCTGATTATATGGAACCACGACTCCATCACGTCCGGAGCCGTCTTTCCGGCGATTGCCATCAGGATTGGCGCCCTGGATCCGCCGCCGGGAAGCTGTATCGAACCCCACTGCGATACGACGACTCCCGGATCGGCATCCATGAGTTCGATGAGGCTTTTAGTGGTGGGATCATCCGGCCTGTTCGGATCGTAGAACTTTGATATCTTCACGTCGACCCTGGGTTCGTCGGCGGAATACAGGCAGAGGCAGGCCATGAAAATCACCATGGATACGATTAGCTTTGGCATGTTTCCTGACTTTTCCCCATATTAACCACTGTTTGGGATGGCTGGATGACCGGATGATTGGATGGATTTAGAAAACAGAACAGAAATGGAATTAACTTGTTCCTCGATTAATTTCAAATCCATTCATCCATCAATCCACCCATCCATTCATCCGCCTCTTTTATTGCGATCCTTCCTGATTAGAAATAATATTGTTTCAGCAATATAATCGCTTGAACACTTTATAATATGTTATATATTTATCAAAGTGAAAATTAAAATTTCCTTGAAAAATATTTGAAGGAGATCTTATGAAGATCCGTAAAACGATTCTTTGTCTTGCCTTAATTCTCGCCACTGCATCAATGCACGCCAAACCCGCGGATCCATATGCCGCCCGCGGTATTTTCCAGACACCGATAACTGCCGCTGATCTTGATCCTGCGGGTTTCGCGGAATATGTCGATGGACAGGAGAAGAAGATTGAGCCTTCCGATGCCAGGGACAAAAGCGCGAATCCGCAGTGGCTGATATGGACTCAGGCTGATGGAGGCGGCCACAGCGGAAGGAAGTTCGGAGAGTCTAAAAAGCCCGGATTCCGCCATCTCAGGATTGGGTTCGTCGAGGAGAAACCGGTCGGTTCGTTAATGGTGTCAGGAGATGCCAGGGTAAGCGTGTTGAAGCCCGGAGCCGCATATCCCGGAAATCTCGCCGACGACTCGCAATGGATACCCGCGGAAAGGATGACCAGGGACAAGATCACTGCGGAGGAACCTGACAAGGATGGCAACCTTTTCATATGGAACCTGCCGGCTGGAACGAAGACAAGGGCTTTGCGTTTTACCCATGAGGCACAGGAATCGGACAAGACATACAACGGAAATGTCGGCGGAGTCTATGTCCTGTCCGAACGGTTTGCGAACATCGCACCGCAGGCGCAGGCGATATCGCGGAGCTCATCTGAAAAGGCTGGCAGGCTGATCAACCAGAACACCGACGGCTTCTGGGGTGCCTGGGAGAACATGAACAGCGAGGGCTCCCGTCCGAAACTAATCAACGAGGATCCTGAATGGATGATGCTGGTCTGGCAGCGGCCGGTTCCGCTGCGCGGGGTCTCCCTGGAGTTTCCGGGATTCAAGGCAGCCGAACTATACATATATAAGGGAGCTGAAGCCACCCATCCTAGGGATTCCGCCGACAAGGACTGGGAGAAGCTGATGGATCTCAATGACCTGAAATGCCTGTATTCAATGCCTCTTCCCGTATGGTTCTTCGATTTTGGAAAAGTTGTGACGACACGGGCGATCCGCCTGAAGGTCACGGAACCGCTGGTTGATAAGGAGCAGCATCCGCACATAAAAAACAAGATCATGGGCGGAAAAAGGATATGGCTCGGTGAATTCATGGCTTTGCGCGCACTTGGTACCGATGCTCTTGCAACAGCATTGCCTGTGACGACCGGGAAAAAAGTCTCCCAGGATCTCCTTATCCCTGTGAAATTCACTCTTCCGGAAGACGGGTTTGTAACGCTTGTCATCGAGGACAAGGACGGGAAACGCATCCGCAACCTCATATCTGAAACTCCATTCCCTAAAGGCGAAAACGTGACGTACTGGGATGGCACCGACGATCTTGGACGCGACATTGAGGCGGCAAAACATGGACTCTACCATATTCCCGCACAGTTCGTCGCCCCGGGGGAATACCGTGTCCGCGGTCTCTGGCGGAAGGAGATTCATTCCTACTACGAGTTCGGAGTATACAATCCCGGTACGCCTCCATGGAGCGTGGCCGATCATACCGGCGGATGGCTGTCCAACCACTGCGCCCCGATGGCGGCGGCCTATGTCCCTGCGGAGAAATCACCGACCAAGCAGCCTGCGATGTTCCTCGGCTGTTATCTTACCGAAGGCCCCGACGGGCTTGCCTGGGTGGATCTCGATGGAAAGAAGCGCGGTGGCAAGGGATGGATCGGCGGCAACTGGACCACGGCGCCATATATCGCATATGACTGGGGGCCGAAAGCTGATCCCGGAGTGTATCTATATGTCGCATCCATGGGCAGGGCGGAATCCGGCGAGACCGACAAGAGGAAAAAGAAGAACAATCCCATTCCTGAACTTCGCATTACCGCGCTGACATCCGGCAGCGACAGGCCTATACTCAAAGAAGAACTGGAGATGATGCCCGACGGAAAGACAAACGTAGGCGATGAAATTGGCGGGCTTGCGGCGTATGACGGTATCCTGGTCTGCAGTCTTACTGGGACAAACCAGCTTCTGTATGTAAGCGCACTTGATACTGCTGACAAGAAGCCCGGCAGGACGATTGGATCTGTCAAGGTCGATTCTCCGAGGGGGCTTGTGTTTGATCCGAAGGGCCGCCTGCTTGTGATTTCCGGAAAAAAGGTGGTTGAAGTTGAACGTTCCGCCGAGGTGGAGGAGCACAGGGTGATCATCTCCGAGGGGCTGGAAGATCCTGCAGGCATAACTCTCGACGCCGATGGCAACATCTACATAAGCGATCGCGGGAACAGCCATCAGGTGAAGGTCTTTTCGCCGCAGGGCAAGTTCCTCCGCGCCATCGGAAAGGCCGGCACTCCAAAGGAAGGACCGTATGATCCACTTCATATGAACAATCCGCGCGGACTTGCGATCGATCCGAACAGACACCTGTGGGTCGCAGAGGACGATTTCATGCCGAAGCGCGTCAGCGTGTGGACCCTCGACGGAAAACTGGTCAATGCATTCTATGGTCCGTCAAAATACGGCGGCGGCGGATCGATTGATCCTGTTGACAGGACCAGTTTCTACTATGCCGAAGAAGGCAGGGGGACGATGGAGTTCAAGCTTGACTGGGACAAGGGGACTTCGCAGCTTCTCAACGTGCTCAGCCGCAGGGATCCCGACGACCAGAAACTGCCTTTCCGCAGTGCCGCGCCGGAAACGGTCATGTACCGCGATGTCGGCGGGAGGAAGCTCAGGTATTTCACTAACTGCTACAATTCGAATCCGACCGGCGGCCATGGCACCGCGTTCATTTTTATGGAAGAAAACAATGTGCTCCGTCCTGTTGCAGGCATGGGCCGCGGTTCGGATTGGAAGGAGATGCTGAAGGCTGATGAATTCATCGGGCTCATCCCCGAGGGTGTGATTAATGCCAAGGGGGAATTCAAGAATACGTTCTTCTTCATGTGGTCCGACCTGGATGCGGATGGGAAAGTGCAGGCGTCGGAACTGGATATGCGCCTTGGATCAAGTGGAGGAGTGACTGTCCTGCCGGACTTCTCGTTCTGCCTGGCGCGGTTCGGCCTGGACAAGGAACCCAAGAAGTCTCTGAAGCTTGCGCCGCTGGAATTCACTGAAAAGGGAATCCCGAAATATGATTTTTCCAAAGCGCAGGTTCTGGCTGAAAACGTCCAGGGGCCGGCATCATCTGGAGGCGACCAGGTGCTGGTTGATGATGCAGGAAACGTAGTTGCGACACTTGGCATAGCCCCGTTCCCCCAGCATTCGATAAGCGGCGGGAAGCCCGGTTCAGCTACCTGGAGCTATCCGAGCATGTGGCCCGGCCTCCATGCGTCCCATGAGGCGCCAAAACCGAAATTTCCCGGAGAGCTGATCGGCACGACCAGGCTGATGGGCAGCTTCATCAATCCAAAAGGGTCTGATGCGGGACCGGTCTTTGCGCTTAACACCAGCATGGGGGCGATGTATTTCTTCACTTCCGACGGGCTCTTCATCGCTACGCCCTTCGTGGACAACAGGATTTCGGAAAGCATCAGGAGTCCTGTGACAAAGCGCAACATGAGCCTTGACGGACTGTCGCTCGGAGGTGAGAATTTCTGGCCGATGATCGCGCAGACAGAGGACGGCAGGATATATCTCGTCAATGGGAACCACTCGATCTTCGAGAGGATCGAAGGGCTCGAGACGATCAGGAGGATACCGCAGATGACGATCGATGTGACAGCCAAGGATCTCGAGAAGGCGCAGAAGCATATGATGGAAGTTGAGGCGCAGAGGAAGCTCGAGCAGGGGAGCGGACTCATGTTTGTCTCCGTAAATGCGCCTGAGCCTGCACTCGACGGCAAGGTGGACGACTGGCCCAGCACCGGCTGGGTTGACATTGACAAGAGCGGGTCGTCCGCGTGGTTCAATGCAAACTCGAGACCTTACGACATAAAGGGTTCGGTCCTCGTTGCGAACGGGAAGCTGTATGCGGCCTGGCAGACAGGCGATGCAAAACTGCTCAGGAATTCCGGCGAGATGCCGATAGCGCCGTTCAAGACCGGTGGTACGCTGGAACTGATGATCAGTGCGAATTCCGCAGCAGATCCGAAGCGAGGCGAGCCGGTTGCAGGCGATATCCGGTTGACAGTGACCCAGTTGAAGGATCCCTCGGACAAGAAGGGGCTGGCGGTCAAGACTTTTGCGATCCTCTACAGGCCTGTGGTTCCGGGGACTAAGACGGACAAGGTGCCGTTCAGTTCACCGTGGAGGACGATATATTTCGACAGCGTGGATGATGTGAGCGACAAGGTGCAGCTTGCAACTGACGGCAAAGGCAGCTATGAGATTTCTGTTCCTTTGGAAGTGCTTGGTCTGATGCCTAAACCGGGCATGAGGATAAAGGGAGATATCGGAATCCTCCGTGGAAACGGTTCGGAGACTCTGGCGCGGACCTATTGGAGCAACAAGGCCACATCGATAATATCCGATGTGCCTTCAGAGGCCGCGCTGACGCCAGGACTCTGGGGGATCTGGGAGTTCAGCTCGAAGTAGAATTGAGTTCTTAAGCAAAGGAATGCGGACCAGAATGGCGCATAGTAAAGACACAACTGAAGTTGTACGCCTACAAGCGAAAAACCTTAAGTCCGACAGGCTCCAGAGGCGGGTGAACTTTAGCTTGTCTTGGTATTTAAGATGATACACACGCTGAAGCGCGCACACCAACATGGACAGTCAGCTCATGATAGGCAATTTAGAAATTGCCTCAATTACATGATACACGTCAACAACTGGAGAAAAACAGTAGCGTGCGGGTATGTGTCGGTGCATCTCCAGCATGCCGGCAGCGGCGACGCAGCGCATAAATGACACGATTGGTTTAAACAGGTGAAATCTCCAGGTCATCTGTTGATTTATGGATCGTTTTCTGATATTATTGAACAAGAGGCTTGAATTTGTATGCTTTATAATGTATGATATATATAATAAAGTAATATGCCGTGGTGGCGGCTTGACAGGATTCTAACTCTTATTGCTGGGGTGAAAATGGATACAGCGTTCCATTGTCAAATATCTGATTCCAGATCCTGGAGCCACTATGCCAGACGTAAGAATCAGTCGTCGGTCGTCAGCCTGCCTCGGCGAAGCTTCTCAGCGAAGCCGGGTCGTCGGTCGCCAGCCGTCAGTTTCAATAATTCAACATCGATGATCCAGCATCCAGTATCCTTCTTCACCCTCATCGAATTACTCGTAGTGGTCGCCATCATCTCGATTCTCGCCGCGCTGCTGCTGCCAGCCCTGCAGCAGGCCAAGGAGACCGCCAGGAGGATAACCTGCTCATCCAACCTCAAGCAGGTGGGCACGTTGTGCTTCCTCTACGATTCCGACTACAACGGGTGGTTCCCGCCCCAGTCCCGCAATGGGAATTTTGTCACGTCAACAGTATGTGTCTATAATGGAAGACCATTCCATATCAATGCTCTTGGTTATCTATATCGTCCGAACTTCGATAACCCCAATGAGCTTTGGCCTTCAGACAGTCCCGCCTATGTCACCTCTGCGGATGTTTTCTACTGCCCGAATATCCTTGGTAACCGGACTGCGGCGCCCAATAACGTTTATTTGGCAAACAAGACTCCGACTGCAATATGGCATGAAAATGCAAAGCAGGGTTATTTCTACCACGGAGATCCATGGGTCGGCGCTAGTGGTGCCGGAAAACTGGATTACGTGTCTCTATATACGGGAGCCCCTGGTTTTCTCTCCGGATATATATACGGATCGATGCGCAGGCAGAACAATGCTTCGTCAACGTCGATCATCCCGCTGGTCTCGGATCTCATGCAGGAAAATGGCGATGATTCCTATATCCGTCTGCACTCTCCGGGAAAAATCGGAAACATCCAGGGTGGAGGCAATGTCACTTTCGGGGATGGCCATGTCAGCTGGGTTGACGGAAAAGGCTGGAGGACTTCAGGCGGCTTCAATGAATACTACCGGCCTTACTACTACTGAATATTTCAGCAGATTACTATTATTTTAGGAGTGATGTGTTTTCAAAATTAAGATTTACATTGATCGAATTGCTCGTCGTAATTGCGATCATCGCAATCCTCGCGGCGCTTCTCCTGCCCGCGCTCCAGAACGCTAAGGAGACCGCGCGGAGGATTTCCTGCACGTCCAACCTGAAGCAGATCGGCTCGATGTGCTTCCTCTACGATTCCGACTATGACGGCTGGTTCCCTCCAGGGTGCCGCGGCGGAAACAATTTTACGGCTTCAGGACTGGCGATGTCCGGCACCGTAGGTAATTTCAAATGGGTGATGAATCTGGGTTTTCTATGTCGTCCCGCTCCCTTTTGCGATAATAATCCGGGCGATACTCCGACCTATACGCCTTCTCCTGACATTTTCTTCTGCCCGAACATTTTTGGAAATAGTGCAGCTGTAGCCAATCCAGCTCTCCCGACTGGCGATGCTCCGAATAAGACCTGGCATACCAGGGGGAAGCAGGGATACATGTATGACGCAGATCCCTGGGACTCAAAAAATGAGGGCGGATATGATTTCGTGTTCGACAAGCTAAACAAAAGTGCTTATTTTGGAGCAAGTGTCGGAGTCATATTCGGCTCCAGCCGGAAATCTGTTTCAGGTGCTTCAACTTCCAGCATTCCCATGGCCTCGGACTTCATGCAGGAAAATGGCTCAGGTTATATCCGTCTGCACTCTCCGGGAAAAGTAGGATATGTCCAGGGTGGTGGCAATGTCGTCTTTGGAGATGGGCATGCGGAATGGGAGGATGGCAAGATATGGAGGAAGGACGGAGGCTCGAACAACTATTGCCGTCCATATTATAACTGATATGCTGGCGGAACGATACATGTAAGAAGGAGGAATCGTGTTTTACAGGAGGAAATTCACATTGATCGAACTGCTCGTGGTGGTTGCGATCATCGCAATACTCGCAGCTCTTCTTCTGCCTGCGCTCCAGCAGGCCAAGCGCACTGCAAAGGATACAGTATGCAAGGGCAATCTCAAGCAGATAGGTGTTGGCGCGCTTGGGTATGATATGGACTACCAGATGCTCATGCCCGTCGGCAACTACAACGTAGCCCGTAAGGGATATGTGAACTCCTATGATCCGATTAAGGTGTCCTTTGGTGTCCTGACCCAGGATTATCTAGGCGCCCGCAATGCAAAGGTGGATACTGCATATGCCTCCAGTTCAGAACCGGCCCGATATGGTCTCGCCCTCCGTTTCCAATCTTCGGACGTGGTAAACTGCCCTTTCCGGCCTGCCGCCCCTGCAAATGCCGGAGATGCCGCCAACGGAAGGAAAACGAATACGCAAGGAATGGGCTATGCCTATTACAATGGCAGTGCCTATGACAGGAAGATCAGCGCTTCCAAATCACAGGAGATGCTGAAGAATTTCGAAAGTGTGACAGGACGCGGTCTTGGAGGTATTGCGGCAATATTCGGGGATACCTCAGATAATGGATACCCTGGCGAGGATAACAACCGCTATTCAACTGCCAACCACAAGAAGAATGGTGCGCCCGCTGAGATCAGTTCGCATGCCGAAGCCAATGCATGGCTCGACAATTCAAATGTCGTACATGTGGACGGGCATGTCGAGATGTACAGTTTCAAACCTGTGATCATCGGATCCTGGTCCGCAGGTTCATGGTGCTACAAGCAGTCCGGCAGCCTTGGCAACCCTGTGGTGAATCCCGCTTCGAACGTCCAGCCGTTCTGCGATTCTGACGGAAACAATACCGTTGGACCTGCTCATTTAAACGAAATAATCTTCGGCCCGTTCACTAGAACTGTACCATGAAAAGGAAGACGGATAGTTGAGTTTGAACTAAACGAAACACCAAAATTACATATAAATAAAAAGGACAAGCATTATGAAGAAGATTCTTTGCGCCCTGGGACTGATGGCATGCGCCTTTGCTGTAAATGCCGACGACCGATCGATGTCGTTGAACACCGAAATCCAGGTCCTGCCCGCGCCAGGCCCGATGGTCATCGACGGGAAGACCGACGACTGGGATCTGTCAGCGGGCGTCTGGAGCTATAACGATCCCACCCTGGTGGGCCAGTACAGCCTGTGGACCCATCTGATGTGGGACGACAAGGGTGTCTACCTTCTGGCGCGCTACAATGATCCCAACCCTATGAAGAACGCAGCCTCCGGAAAGGATTTCCAGCAGAGCTGGCGCGCCGACTGCTACCAGGCCCGTGTAATCTTCGACGACCGCGCGAAGGATGAGCACATCATGCATGTGAACATGTATTATTCCTCCTTCGACGACAAGCCGTACATGATCGTCAAGCACGGCGGATTCAAGGCCAAGGAACCCTATGACGCGACAGGTCCGGACCGTCCGGACCAGCTCGAGAAGTGGGGGCCGACGATGGCGAATGCCGGCGGCAGCATCGCGTTTGCGGTGTGGCCCGACGGGAAAGGCTACAACATGGAGACCTTCTGGCCCTGGAAATACTGCAGGACCGGCGGCGAAGCCATGAAACCCGGAGACGCATTCGTGTTCGGCATCGAAGCCATGTGGGGCAACATCGATGGGACCATGCTGTCACAGAGGCTTGCCGACGGCATAAAGGACGACAACGTGAACCGCATCTTCATGTTCCGCGCCAGGACAGGCTGGGGCAAGGCGGCCATCAGCGGCAAAGGCAAACTGCAGATCACCGAACAGCAGATCGCGCTCCAGAAGGCCAGGCTCAAGAACTTCGAGGACTACGACTCCTATGGCAGCGTGCAGATCAGCTATGAGCTTCCTGAAAAGCGCGATGTGACCATTGCCATCGACGATGAACAGGGGAAGCGCGTCAGGAATCTTTTCGGACAATTTCCGCGCGATGCGGGAAAGATCACGGACAAATGGGACTGCCTCGACGACAACGGCAATGCGGTGAAGCCCGGAAAATACAAGGCGACCGTCGTACATCATCTTCCGATAGCCCTCAAGTTCTATAACAGCTGCTACAGCTCGGCGACGCCCCCGTGGGTGACTGATGCCGGCAAGAAGCTGTGGGGCTCGAACCACGGGCATCCGACCTCTGTCGCGACAAACGGCAAGAACACCATTCTACTTTTCACAGGAACCGAGGGAGGCGCCGGTATCCAGCTCATAAACGACGATGCGATCATACAGTGGACCGACGGCAATGAGTTCGTCGACGGGACGATGGACGATAAATTCGCCTATGGACTCTCGCGCTCGGGCTGGCAGAAGAAGACGCTCCTCTTCAAGTTCAAGCTGAAGGATGGACAGCTGGTCGTGTTCGACGATGCAGACAAGTCCCCGACTTCAACATTGCTGCCTGACATGGACATTTCAAACAGCAGCAGCATCGCCCTGGCGCACGGCAGCCTGTGGGTCTGTTTCCCCGGGCGCGCTTTGCAGAAGGTGAATCCTTCGACCGGTGCAGTTGAACAGACAATCGATGTTGGAAATCTTCTTGCCGTCACCGACCGTGATGCCAAACTCTACGGGCTTTATTCCGATGGGAAGGTAGCGACGCTGGATGCGGCTGCAAAACCGACTGGCGTATTCAAGGCTGAAGGCCTTGAGAAGCCGGTTCGCCTCGGTATCAGCCATGACGGCAGGCGTTTCGCGATAAGCGACACCGGGCTCAACCAGGTGGTCATATTCAGTCCTGAAGGCAAGAAGTTGAACGCGGTCGGAAGCGTCTGGAAGGGCGATGACCGTCCTGCAGGCAAATTCATCATGAACGATCTTGTGCGCCCCCTTGGCGCGGACTTCGACCATCTCGGCAGGCTGTGGATCACAGAGAGCGTCAAAACCTGCAAGCGCGTCACATGCTGGGACGAACAGTACAAGATGATCGACCAGTACTGGGGACAGGCGGACTACGGCGCGATGTCGGGCTTCCCGCTGGTCTTCGATCCGACCCGCTTTGTCGCGCACGGCGTAGAATTCAAGCTTGACCCTAATCCCGATCCGTGGAAGCGCAAGACCAATGAGCAGCCCCTCGTGTACCATCCTGAACTCGCAAACGAGCGCGGATTCATCTATGATTTCAAGGGCCACGAATACGCATGCGGCGTGCCGGGATTCAACAAGCCTGATGATCTCAGCATGTTCAAGAGAGGCAAGGACGGTGTTTTCCGCAAGGTTGTCAGGATCAATTTCTCGAAGATGGTGAAAGGCAAGCCGGTAGGCGGACGCGCATGGATTGACAAGAACGACAACCATGCCGAAGATGCCGGGGAAGTAACGGAGAACGTCGACTTCCAGAGCATATACTGGTCGAATGGGTGGGTCAGGCCGGACCTCACGATCATGAGCACCAACGGCATGCGGTTTGATCTCAAGGGAGTGACCCCTGAAGGTGTTCCTCTCTATGATTTCGCAAAGCCTGAACCTATAAAGAACTGGGTCAAGGCTTCCTCCAACCAGGGTTCCTGCGGAAGTCCGATCATGGACATGGCAGGCAATGTGTCCGATGGAATTACGTACAGCACGGTCGACGGACGCACGGGTTCATACCCGAATCTCTATGGACGCCATGACGCGCCTGCGGCCCGCAGGGGCGTGCTGATCGCGCCGTTCCGCACGAACGGAGTTGTCGAGGACATTCCGAATGTCGGCAGCATGACGGCGCTCGGTGGCGACCGCGGAGAATGGTTCCTGATGTCGATGGACGGGATTTATCTTTCCAGCATCTGCCAGGATTCGAAGAGCAATATTACGCTTGACGAGACTTTCATCGGACAGGAAAGTTTCGGCGGATTCATCTGGCGCGACACGGCGTCGAAGAAGGTATATGTCCAGCTGGGCGGCGCCTCATACCGCCTGATGGAAGTGAAGAATCTCGAGACCTGCGCCAAGGAAGTCAAGACCTTGAATGTTGGAGAGAAGGACATTGCCGAAGGCGTTGAGATCGCGAAGAAGCGCCAGCAGCAGGACATGCCTGAACCTGAGACCCTCCGCGTCGCCAAGGTGAACAAGCTGCCTACGGAACCGGCGCCGGTGCTTCAGCCGATGAACCGTCCGCTGATCGACGGATCTGTCGACTTCAAGGTTGGAGAACCCGGCAACCCCGGAATCTGGTTCCGTGCGGCCCTTGCGCACAACAACAAGGAGCTTGCGGTGATGTACCAGGTCTCTGACAACAGCCCGTGGAAGAACGGGCAGGGGCAGTTCACGCATGCTTTCATAGGAGGTGACTGCGTGGATCTCCAGCTTGACGTCCCCGGACGCGGCCCGATCCGCATCCTCGCCGCCAGCGTCGGTGGCAAGAACACTGTTTCCTACTGGCAGAGCAAATCCGGCCAGAAGGACAATCCCATGACGTACATGGTCGGCAACAATGCCGCGAATGCAACCGTGTTTGACGTGGTGAAGCGTCTGGATTCTGCGAAGGTCGCAGTCGACGCAGGCATCAACACCTATACCGTGCTCCTGACGATACCTCTCAAGGACATCGGCCTCGACAAGGCGCTCGGTACAAAAATAACCGGAGTGGTCGGCGTCATATATTCCGATCCGTCCGGAACGAACCGCGCAATGCGCCTGTACTGGCACAACAAGAAGACTGGTCTTGTCTCCGATGTCCCGAGCGAGGCGCGCCTCGACAGCAAGCTGTGGGGCACGATAGAGCTGGACAAATAAAATTTTCCTGGTGACAGGAAAATTTTATAAAGTAAGAGGTGTTTTAAGATAAAGATGGAAGTTTCCTCCAAATGAGGATTTGATGTTCATGTCTTGTGTTCGTTTGTAGTCAATGCCGTGAGGCATGTTGCTTGTAGTAGCTTTTGTTCGAGCGTTCTTAATGGAACGCCGACCTCCAGGTCGGCAAGAAGCCGGTCTGGAGACCGGCGCTCCTGCAAGAATAGAACGCGCAAACATGCGCTACTACAAACAGAAACAGGGTTTCAATATAAGGAGGCTTAATGCGTGGTCTTAATTTGTTTATTCTGGCATTTGGGTTTTGCTTGTCATATGTTTGCCCCGCCGCCGATCCGAAGGCGCTCACGCCGGAAACCCTGACCGAGGACTGCTATGTGAAGGTATCGTCTCCGGCCCAGCCGGACGCATCCTATGCGTTTAGTGAGGCGGGAGATGCACTGCAGGTCGTGATACGGATCGGCGGAACGCCGGGAGCAGCCAGCAAGCCGAATGTCCAGCTTGCGTTCAGCAATGGGAAACTCCTAAGGATCCCTTCAGCGCAGGCACGCTACTTTGAAAAGAACAAGCTTCACCATTATGTCTTCACGGTTCCCGGCAAGAGCGCCTACATGGAGAAGCTGAACATGTCGTTCTCCGCGGAATGGGCTGGCGGACCGTACGGCAAGGCGCTGAGACGCGAGCATTACATGGTCGACGATTCCTCGGCAACGCATGATCCGCTACCGGAAAACAAGATGAGCTGGCAGCTTGTGGATTTCAAAGAGTACCGTCAGAAGATCGAGGACGCGCGGAATGTCATGCGCTTCGAGTATGAACAGCCTTTTGAAGGGAAGTCGACAGTCGTGATAAACGATTCAAATGGCGACAGGATACGCAATCTCATCAGCGGTGAGAAGACGAAGGCCGGCAAGGTCAGCGCCGAATGGGACGGTCTTGACGACAACCAGAATCTCGTCAAGCCAGGAAAATACACCTGGAAAGTACTAAGTCATCAGGGGATAACTCCGAAATACCTGATGAGATATGCGGACGGGAAGAATGACAAGTGGAGGAGCTTCGGAAGCAACCATGGGCATTTCGTGCAGGCTGTCGCCGACAAGGACTATGTCTATCTCGCAGCTCCGATAACCGAGGGCGGATGGGCGCTGATCGCAGTTGACGGGGAAGGCAGATGGATCAAGGGGTTCGACCAGATCCATGGCAGTGGATACAACGGAGTGGCGGTTGCGGTGGATTCCAAATATTTCTATGCGGCACACGAGGGGACGCTGCCGGATCAGGATACGAAAGTAAAAAAAGGCTCGAAGGAAAATCCTGAGTTTGAATACGGGATCAGTCTTACAAGATATGATCTCCAGGAACAGAAGCCTGTTCCGTACGGCAGGGAATCATTCAAATGGCTGAACAGCTATGAACGCCTCAAGAAGGAGAAGAAGCAAGGCCTGCAGGGAATGGTGCTTCTGGACGGGCTCCTCTACATCAGCAGCTATTACAGCAAGGGGATCCTGATAATTGATCCGGAGAAGGCGGAGCAGAAAGGCCTCATCCCCGTCAACGAGCCGGGAGCGATGGCCCTTTCAGGAAAAATGATACTGGTCCAGTCCGGCGAAAACATCTGCAGCATCGATCCGAAGACTCAGGCGAGCACGGTCGTCCTGAAGAACATCAGTGCCAAAGGAATGTTCTTCGATGAGGCCCAGGGACTGCTTTATGTCTCGAATTCCGCGACGAACACAGTAGATGTCTTCAAAGGCTCCGACAAGGTGAAGAGCATTGGAGTTCCTGGAGGCGCATATCAGGGCAAGTTTGTTCCGGAGCGCATGGTGAATCCCACCGGGCTCGTGGTGTTCAATGGAAGGCTGTGGGTCACGGAGAACCGTGTCAACCCGAAGCGCGCGCTTGCCTGGGACTTGAAGTCCGACAAGGTGGCGGTCCAGCTCTTCGGCAATCCGCCGTATGGAGGTTCCGCCGCCGGATTTGATCATGCCGACATCAGCTCTTTTGTTGGATTGCAGGGTCTCTGGAAGGTGGATGTCGCGGCGAAAACTGCGGAATTCGCAAGCGTGTTCCAGAAGGATGCGAAACATTTCGGCGCTTATAATTGGGCATACAGGTATTCCTTCCATCATGAGGCAGGCCGCAATTTCCTCGTCGGCGCGGGTTTCATTAATACAGTGTCCGAACTCATGCCCGACGGAAGCCTGAAGGATCTCGCAGCCCAATCTACCGTTGGTTCATTCCGCTACGGCTGCAACTGGAATCCGCCGGAGAGTTTTGAAAAAGTGCTGGAGAAACATCTGAAGATCGTGGATCCCGAAGGTAAGAACGCCAAGAACTTCACCACGAACCTGGGCGTCTTCTGGCGTGACAGGAACGGCGACGGACTCTGCCAGGAGGATGAATTCGAGTTCACTGGAAAAGAGGCTCTGCTCGCGGGAACGCGATGGGGGCATATGAGCGATGGGATCACATACCGCATCCCCGCTACGATCGGCGGCAAGGACGGTTTCATCGTCATGAAGCCGGATGGTTTCGACAAGAACGGCGTTCCCAATTATCCGACCATGGAGCAGGCGATTTCGAAGGCAGTCACTGTGTCCAAGACTGAAAGCCTCGGTCAGTTCGCCAGCATCCGCGCCGAAAGCCAGACCGACAGGTCCGGCAACCTGATCCTGAACAGCACTCCCAACATGGTCGCATTTTCTCCTGAAGGGAAGAAGCTGTGGTTCTTCAAGAACAACTGGGTCGGCGTGCATGGCTCGCATAATGCGCCGCTGCCTGTCTCCGGCCAGATGCAGGGCAACCTGTTCTTCCTGGGCGATGCAGGAATTGACGACAAGACCGACGCGTTCATGCTCAACGGAAACCATGGGCGATATTTCATCCTTACCAACGACGGGTTCTATCTTGATGAGATGTTCAGGGATGTGCGCATGGGTGGAGCCCGCGACGACATGCTGATCGGCGGTGAGGCGTTCGGAGGTTTCTTTGGAAAATCCGACAAGGATGGAAAATATTATCTGATAACTGGCAGCAGCGGATACCGCATCTACCAGATCGAAGGGCTGGACAAGATAAAAAGAAGCAGCGGTGAAGTTTCAGTCACCCAGGAACAGCTCATCTCATGCGACAGGAAGTTCAAGGCGCGCCGCAGCGAAAAGGCCGAGGACGTTGTCGGCATTGCCCTGCGCATGGACAAGAAGCCGAACATCGACGGCAAGGACAATGACTGGCCGAAGACCAACAGCCTTAAATGGGATGCAGGCGTGTTCAAGCCTGACGCCAGGATCTGCTGGGACAGCGAAAACCTCTATCTCTGCTACAAAGTAAAGGACGAGTCGCCGTGGGTGAACACCGGCAAGGACTGGCAGAGCCTATTCAAGACAGGTGATTCGATAGATCTGCAGATTGCTACTGACCCTGCAGCCGATACCAGGCGAAAGGGACCCGTGTCCGGAGATATCCGCCTGCTCATCTCGCCGTATGGCGAAGGGAATGTGGCTGTCCTCTACAGGCACCGGCTGAAGAATGGCGAAAAAGGCAATCCGGTCAAGTTCACCAGCCCGTGGCGCAGCGAGACGGTTGAAGATGTCAGGCTCCTTGAAAGTGCGAAGATCGCAGTCCAGCGCAATGAAGGTGACTACACGGTGGAGGTGGCGATCCCGCTCGCGGATCTCGGGATGAAGCCTAAGCCTGAGAACTATATGGCCGATGTCGGTGTCATCTTCGGAGACGACGAAGGCACCATAAATCTGATGCGTTCGTACTGGAGCAACAAGGCGACAGGCCTGGTGAACGACGTGCCCGGCGAGATCATGCTGAGCCCGGACATGTGGGGCAGCATAAAATTCGAAGGGGAGAAATGACCATGAAAAATATTGCTGTTCATCTCGTAATGGTCTCGATGAATTTCCTCTTCAACGGAGCGCGGGTTTTCCAACCCGCGGAATTGCTAGCGAGGTCATCCATGTGTTCACGTATTTTGGGTAGGGACGGTTCGCCGAACCGTCCGCGGCGCTCTCGGCGAGAGCGCCCTACCTTTATTTTGTGGATCGGCATGGCGTTCGGAATCATACTATTACTTGCGAATTCCTCAGAAGCTGCCGAAGGGATCGTCTTCGACGGCATCCTCGGAAATTCAGGCGAGAAGGGAGACTCTTTGGTTACGACTTCCAAGACTGGAAATCCGCGCGACACTTTTGGCTCGGTACTCGACCGTGCAGGTACGATCTGGGCCTCTGCCGGTTCCGGCAGGATCAACCGCTACAGCCTCGATGGACGGCTACTCGCAAGCTTCAAGGCGCCTGCGGCAAACAACAGGAGCATGATGACGATCGTAAATGATACGATAGTGATCATGGCCGACCGCGATTGCAAGCTGTACAAGCTCGATGTCAATGCCGAACCAGGCTCCAGTCCGGTTCCGATGAACATAAAGAATGTCGATGAGATCAGCTTCGGATCAAAGGACGGGAAGATCGCATATGTCACGGCGGACAGCAATCTTTTCCAGCTTGATGTGAAGTCCGGTGAAAGCAAACAGCTTGGTCCGACAGGCGAGGGGCGCTGTAATGGTGTGGAAATGACGCCTGACGGGAAGATATTCCTGAACATGGACGGCAAAATGTACGCGTTTGAGAACGGTAAGATCATGAATGAGAAGAAAGGTCCTCCGGCGCCAGGGAGCAGGCCGCAGTATATCGATGGATTCTGGTACGGGCATGTCTGGCATGGCACAATCAAGAAGTTCCAGAAGGACTTCGAGAGCACGCCGGGCGTCGTCTATGGCGGCGCCAGCGGCTCCTTCATCGGGAAAGTGCGCTGCAACGAGGAACTGTCGAGTGGGAAATCGCTCTGGAAGATCGGGCCGAATCTCTTTGTCACCTCGGGAATTGGCGACGTCGTCTTCATCCTCGAATGGAATGAGGAGAAGAAGCAGTTCAGCGAAGTCCGCAGGATCGGCGCGCTCAGCTGGCACAAGGACGGGATAATCATGGACGACGAGGGCGACATCCTCGTGCGCAACGGACGCTGGCACTGGAACGACAGGCCCGACTCACCGTTCTATGAGACGACTTCATTCAGGATCAACGGACAGCTTTCCATGACTCCGGATAAAAATATAGTAGGTCCGGGGCTTGTGTACGATTCCGCAATCGCCTGGGTGAGGGGGCGGATGGATGATGTAGGCGGTGTGCAGCAGCGTTGGATCGAGAAGGTTACGTTGCGCAAGGAAATGAGCGGAACGGCGGTTTATTTGTCGAAGGACAAGAAAAGATGTGTCCTGACAATCGACAGGAAAGGCGAGGGCATCCTGTATTATGTCGACGGGAAATGGACTCCGATGGAAGATAAGCCTGTAAAGCTCGCGACCGCGCAGACGACCATGGACTGGAACAACCTTGCGATGCCTGACAACTCAAGCCTGATAGCATCAGCCGATGGAAACATAATTGAATTTATCGCCGACGGTGACAACTGGAAGGAAGTGAAGCGCTGGAACAGCTGGGGCGACAAGCCGGACCAGAAGTTCGGGAAGACTCTCTACATTTCTCTTCATAACAATCTTCTCTGGGTTTCCGACACCGAACGGCATCGCGTGCTCTGTTTCAAGAAGGATGGAAATGCTTTTGTCGGACAGTTCGGGAAGACCGACAAGCCGGGCACCGGACTTGATGAGCTTTCCAGACCGACAGGCATAAGCAGCAGAGGTTCAAAGGCAGCATTAATCGACGCCGACAACGAACGCGTCATGAAGCTGGTATTGAAGTAGCTACGGCCTTTCTGCGTCCGGCGTAGCCCTCCTGCGGAGGACGAAGACGGAAGGCTGTACCATTATTTGTTAAGGGATCTTATTGACAGGATTTACCGGATTGTAAATTCTAAACCATGTATAAGGATGGAATATGCGTAAAATGAGAAATCTTCTTTGTGCCATTATTGCGATGACTGGATTCGCTTCCAGTATCATGGCGGCCGACTCGTTGGTGAAGGATGGCGACCGCATCGTGTTCGTCGGAGACAGCATAACCGGACATGGAGGCAACTTCGGCCCCAACGGATTCATCGGCTTGTTCAAGGAAGGGCTCGATGCCGCAAGACCTGGCAGCAATGTCACGGTCGTCCCACTCGGTGGCAGCGGGCAGGGGGTTGGCTCCTGGTCAAATGTTGAGAAGCAGAGCCGCGAGAAGGAGACTTTTCTCGATGTGAAGAATGTAAACGTCAAGGAAAATCTCGATAAGCCCGCGAATATTCTTGTCATAATGCTAGGCATGAATGACACTCTTTCCCCGTACATCGGACAGGACCAGAAAAGCATTGACGATTGGGCGAAAAGATATAGCGACCTTATCGGAGCGCTGCGCGAACGCTGCAAGCCGCGCGTGACAGCTCTCGGTACGATCACTCCGAACACCGAGGATCCGAAATCACCAAAGAATTTACTGATTGCAGAACTGAACAAGAAACTTGCTGTCATCGCCAGGGAACTCGACTGCGTTGTCCTGCCCTCAGGGGAAAGTGTCGTTGAAGTGCTTCAGAAAGGTCGGACATGCAAGCCGGATTTCCATGTCGCCGGCGACTTTGTGCATCCCGGCCATTTCGGGCACGTGGCAATCGCCGTCGGCATGCTGAAAGGACTAGGCGAGAATGATGCTGCGGCAAAGCTGGTCTCGAAGTACTATGAAAAATTCTACAGTGGCGCCCGGGGCGCGCTTCCAGCGCTGTCATACACGATCATGCCAACGGCAATGCCTCTGGATTCCGATCAGGCGTCGTTTGACATTGCATATTTCTGGACGCCGTCGGCCTCCGACAAGAACGTGACGAAGGCGACGCTGTCCGTGCCTGCGGGATGGAAAAGCGAACCTGCTGAGTTTTCCGGATTGACCGGAACTTTCAAGGTCACCGGTAAACTCGATCATCTTGTGAACGTCGTGAAGCTGAGTGTAAAGGACTCGGCATCGTCCAAGGATACTGAGATCAAGATCCCGGCTCCGTGGCTGATTGGATCAGGTTTCATCAACCAGCAGGCATGGCAGGCGCCAAGCTGGACATATGCTCCGGAGAAAGGTGTTCTGCCCGGTGAAGAGCAATTCCTGAAGGGGGTTGGTTTTGGAAAGACACCGGAAGGCTGGAAAGGCAATCCGATCAAGTGGACCAAGTATTTAGCCAGCGTCGACCATACGGGCGGGAACACCCCTGGCAGCATAAGCATGTTCGCCGTCAGTTATTCAGCGACTTTTGAAGGCGCGTTCGGAGTCCGCTGGATCACGAGCGACAAGGATCTTCCGGTCAAGATCACAATCGGCAACCAGACATTCGCCGGATCGATGGGACTTGTCCTGGCGCTGAACGGCGAGCAGGTCTATTCAGGAGCGGTTACAGGCAAGAAGGTGGTTAAGGATGTCGTCCTGAAAAAGGGTTTGAACTGCCTGGCCTTCAAGGCGAGCCACTGCCAGTGGCAATGGCAGTTCTCGATTGATCTCAGTGCGGATAAGCCGGAGGATCTTGCAGGACTGATATTCTCAACTGTTCCGCCACCGGAGAAATAATGGTTTCCTTAAGTATGCCAGTTTCGCTGAAACTGGCACGGGAGGCGTCCCGAGGCTATTTATTGGAATTTAGTATGCCAGTGGATGTTTATCCCGATGAAGCTCGGGACCGAAACTGGCACGGGACGCCATATTTGCCAGAGGAAACGCGTCAGTCTTTCTTGAACTTGGAACGCCAGCACCCGTAACCGTTAAGTTGTAACCGTTAAGTTGGTCTTTTAGCCCCACACGTAGGGCGGTTTTTAAACCGCCAACTAATTGTCGGGTTAAAACCCGACATACTTTCTTGGAAAAACAGCCTCACTTCACCCAGCTTAACGCTTGCCAGCACCCTTGCTGGCTCCTGGAGCCGCCAACTTGGCGGCGAGCCCGCCTCCGGCAAGACCGACGCATTACTTGCCAGGGCTATTTCCATGTTAGATGTTTGCAGGTTCCCTTGATTTATCTTACACTCGGATTATTTTCCACGCCCAGTCATCCATTTATCCAATAATCCATCAATTTGATTTTAGGAGATTTATACGTATGCCTCCGCATTTTGTGTTCCAGATGATGAACGTCTCGAAGTTCTACAATGAGAAGCCCATCCTCCAGGATATCAGCCTGTCGTTCTACTACGGCGCCAAGATCGGCATCGTCGGCGAAAACGGCTCCGGAAAATCAACGCTGCTGCGCATAATGGCGGGAGTTGACACCGATATCATGGGCACCGCCCAGATCTCCAAGAACATGCGCGTCTGCTACGTCCCGCAGGAACCTCATCTCAATCCGGAAAAGACTGTCCGCGGCAACCTCGAGGAGTCCGTCAAACCCATCCAGGATCTCATCACCCGCTACGACGTGGTCTGCGCAAAACTTGGCGAAAAGCTGACTGAGGCGGAAATGACCAAGCTAGGAAACGAGATGGACCGCCTGCAGACGGAGATCGACAATGTCAACGGCTGGGAACTCGACCGCATGCTCGACATGGCGTCAGATGCGCTACTGCTTCCGCCTGATGATGCCGATGTCACAAAGCTCTCCGGTGGTGAAGGCCGCCGCGTGGCGCTCTGCAAGGCGCTTTTGGAGAAACCCGATCTTCTGCTTCTCGACGAGCCTACAAACCATCTTGATGCCGAAACAGTCGCCTGGCTCGAACAGGCCTTGCGCGAATATCCCGGTACTGTAATCATTGTCACGCATGACCGCTACTTCCTCGACAACATCACCAAGTGGATACTGGAGCTTGAAAACACGCGCGGTATTCCATTCGAGGGCAACTACTCTTCCTGGCTCAAGCAGAAATCAGAGATCCTCCGTGTGCGCGAAAAGTCCGAGAGCAACCGCCAGAAGATACTCAAGAACGAACTCGACTGGATCAGCAGCAGCCCGCTCGGCCGCATAAAGAAACAGCAGGCCCGAATCAGCCGTTACGAAGAACTTTCCAGCCAGCAGTTCGAGGTGCAGAAAGACGACTGCGTCATCCAGATTCCTCCAGGACCGCATCTGGGGAACAGGGTGGTAATTGCGAATTCACTGACCAAGGGATACGACGGTGTAACCCTTCTTGACAATGTGGATTTCAACCTCCCCCCAGGCGGCATTGTCGGCATAGTCGGACCCAACGGCGCCGGCAAGACCACGCTCTTCCGCATGATAGTCGGGCAGGAGAAACCGGATTCAGGCACTTTGCAAATCGGGGATACGGTAAAGCTTGCATATGTCGACCAGCACCGCGACTCGCTCGATGGCGAGAAATCGATCTACGAGGAGATCACCGGCGGTCTTGACGAGATCTCGCTCGGTAACCGCTCCATCAACGGCCGCGCATACTGTTCGCGCTTCAACTTCCGGGGAACGCAGCAGCAGAAGAAGGTTGGACAGCTTTCAGGCGGCGAACGCAACCGCGTACATCTCGCCAAGCTCCTGCGCACCGGCGGCAACATGCTCCTGCTCGACGAGCCTACAAACGATCTCGATGTCAACACCATGCGCGTCCTCGAGGAGGCGCTCATCGAGTTCCCCGGATGCGCGATGGTCATCAGCCATGACCGTTTCTTCCTTGACAGGATATGCACGCATCTCCTGATTTTCGAAGGTGACGGCAAGCTCAAATGGTTCGAGGGCAACTTCCAGGCCTACGAGGAGAAGATGCTAGCCGCCGACTCCGAACATCTCCTGCATCGCCGCAAGCACTACAAGCGGCTGGCGCTGAAGTAGAGTACTGAGCAGTCGAGAAAAGTTCCGGTGGTTTGTTCCAGGAATTAAGTATGCCAGTTTCGCCGAAACTGGCACGGGAGGCGGTTTTGGCAAAACCGCCATACTTGGGAGTCGAGAAAAGTCCCCGTGATTTGTTCTTGGGATTAAGTATGCCAGTTTCGCCGAAACTGGCTCTGAGGCGGTTTTGGCAAAACCGCCATACTTGGGAGTCGAGAAAAGTCCCCGTGATTTGTTCTTGGGATTAAGTATGCCAGTTTCGCCGAAACTGGCTCGGGAGGCGTCCCGAGGCGATTTATGCGCTCGGGACGCCATACTCAGTCCATCCCTTGATTCTTCCTCAATTCCGGATTATCTTTGAGCAAAAGAACGGGTGAAAATCCATATGGCCGATTTAGAAGAGACAATTGCGCGCGACCCTGCCTCCCAGCAGAAGCTCGAAATGGGCAAGATCGGGCCTTACAAGATCATCGAATTTCTCGGAAGAGGCGGTGCCGGAATAGTATATCGCGCTGTAGATTCCGACAATGCCGAGGTCGCAATCAAGGTCATTACTGCAACTCCGTTCGTGCCGCAGTCGGAGATCAGGCGTTTCACCCGCGAGGCCGAGACATCAAAGCTCCTCAGGAGCCATCCCAATATCATCACGGTCTACGACACCGGACAGGATGGACAGGACTATTACATATCCATGGAGCTTGTTCCCGGAGGGAGGACCCTCCATGACATCGTGGGGAATAAATTGTCCGTGAAGGAAGTCCTGGACTATGCGGTTCCCGTGGCGCAGGCGCTTACTTTCGCGCACAAGCAGGGGATACTGCACCGCGATCTCAAGCCGGCGAACATCCTCATCAATGAGTTCAACCAGCCGCTCCTTGCCGATTTCGGACTGGCGAAGACGGAGAACTCGCAGCAGCTCACACTGACCGGAAACATCGTGGGAACCCCCAAGTATATGTCTCCGGAGCAATGCGGCATGGGCGACGGAGAAGTCACGAACCAGTCGGACATATATTCTTTCGGATTCATGATATATGAGCTTCTCACAGGGGTTCCGCCTTATCCGATCACCTCTGACATGCAATTGTCAGAAGTCTTCAGGCTGATCCGCGACCATGAAGCGGTACCTCCACGCAGATTACGGAAGGACATCAGCCGCAACCTCGAGGCGGTCGTCCTCAGGATGCTTGAGAAGGAGACGAGTCTGCGATACAAGGAAATGTCGCAGGTCTGCGCCGACCTCGAGGCATGCCAGGCGGGAACAGCTGTTTCGGTGCGGCGCCTCTCCCTGTCGGAACGATTTGAGAAATGGGTGCGCCGCCACAGTACGCAGGCGCTCACCATCGCGATTGCGCTCGGTATCGGAGTTGCGCTCTACTACTTTGCAGTTATCCCATGGACAAAGGACAGCCGTGAAGCCAAGCAGTGGGTGGATGTCGTCGCCACTGCGGCCAGGCACAAGTCCGAACGCCTGGAAGAGGAACTCGCAGCGCTCAAGCATCCCGGCACTCCCGCCGGAGATGAAGCTACGGCAGGTACGGCCCTCCTGCTCAAAGGGCGTGAGCTCCTTGCCGGTGGACGGCTCGATGATGCCGAAGCCCAATATAAGTCAGCGGTGGAATGGGCGGAGAAGAACAGCCATAACGGCATCCTTCTCGAATCCAGGAACAGCCTCGCCAGAATAGCGATGGCAAAAGATGAAAACGACAAGGCCGCCAAAATATTCCAGGATATCGCCAGCGTCAATGGAAAAAATACATTGAATGGACAGCTTGCGCTGTTCGAGGCGGGAGCGGCCCTGTGGCTCCAGAACAATGAGACGGATGCATTCCGGCTCTGGCAGGAAATACTGAGTACAGGCAAAGGTGAAAACAAGGCTGGTGTTGACAGCAGGAGCTCCGCTGGCTATATTAATCTGTTGTCCAAGGCAATGCTGGGCCGCGGGAAAAACGCGAACGTGGAAGAAGTCATCTCCTCGTGTCCGCCGGTGTTCAAGGGCCTTGGATACTGGGTGCTCGCGCAGAACACCGCAGTCGGAAAATTGAAGAATGAATATCTTGCGGAAGCAACGAAGAATAAAGGCATATTCGTGTGGATCAAACAGGAGGAAGAACATGACGGCAAAAAGTAATCTGAAGAGAATGACGATCAGGTATTTCACACTCACCGAACTTCTGCTCGTGACCGCGATTGTCACCAGTATTCCAGCCGGAACATATCTCAAGGTGAAACAGAAGGCCGTTGAAATCGACTGCCTCAACAACATGCGCCAGGTAGGCACTTCCATTGTCGCCTTCCATCTAAGCAACGGTGAATATCCGAAGGCCGCGTTTTTCCCGGAAAAACCAAAGACCGACAAGAACAGCATCAGGGTCATACTCGGCGACGAACTTGGAGGCGACAAGATATGGATATGCCCGGCGATGCCTGATGCGCTGAAAGACAAGGGGCTGACATGGGTATACAATGACACGCTTGCCGGCAAGTCCACAGTGAAGGATCCCGAAAAGACCTGGATACTGATTGAATTCACCTGCGTCTCAAAGAAGACGCCTTCCGCCCATCCCGGCGGCTACAACATCGTATATGCCGACGGCCACGTGGCTACTTCAAAAATACTTCCCGAAGACATCACGAAGAACCAGCAGGCAATGCTCGATGAGCTTATGAAGGGGCATCAACTCGCCTGCTCACATTGATTCCGGCTTTTGACTTCTTAAGTATGCCAGTTTCGCCGAAACTGGCTCGGGAGGCGGTTTTGGCAAAACCGCCATGCTTAATCACAACGGCTCTTGCGGGCTTAATATGCCCGAGATTAAATGAACTCGATTGAGCGTGATTTTGTTTGTAGTTAACGTCGCAAGACGTGTTCTTGGTCAGCTGTTCATAGACCATCTGCCTGAGCGTGCAAATTCCGACTTGATAAATCACAACCTCTGGATTAAGGTTTCTCCAAGTTTTGTTTTGTAAATTGTCGGAGAGACGGGAGCCGTTGAATGATCAGAGCCCTTGTAGTTGCCTTTTTTACTTTGATGCTTTCCGTGTATTCTTCTTCCGCCGCTGAACCCATTGGAAAATCCAAGGAGCTGGAGACCATGATCATGAATTTCAGAAAATATTTCCTGGATTTTCCGGCTAAGAAGGAGGTTCCTGAATATGTCGCCTCCTGCCGCGACGACGGAAGCTGGAAGGATATAGACTACTCATCGAAAGACCGTTCCGGCTGGCAGCCTATGAGCCATGTTGACCGTGTCTATGAAATCACATTGGCGACATTCAACTCTGATGCCGTGAAGGAGGAGCACCAGCGCAATCTAGATGCGATACATCGCGCGCTCGCCTACTGGCGGAAACATGATTTCAAGTCGGACAACTGGTGGTGCAACAATATCGGAGCCCCTGAAAGGTTTGGACGGATTGCCATCATCATGGGCGATTCGCTCACTGCCGAAGAAAAGGACTACATAGTAAATACCGTGCTCCCCAGGGCGGCGATCGGGATGACCGGCCAGAACAAAGTCTGGCTCTGCGGCAACACCATCATGCGCGCCGTGCTCGTGGGGGATGTTCAAACAATTAAAAAGGCATCGGACATCATATGGGATGAAGTCTGCATCTCGGACAAGGAGGGGATCAAGCCTGACTTCAGCTTCCAGCAGCATGGCGCCATGCTGCAGTTCGGGAACTACGGCCTCGCATATGCGAACGACATTTCCAAGTGGGCGATAATCCTTTCCGGAACACCATGGGCGATGCCCGCCGATAAGCTCGACATATTCCGGAAATATGTGTTTGACGGACAAAACTGGATCGTGTGGAGAGGCTCGATGGACATAAGCTCGTGCGGACGCCAGCTTATGCCGCGGTCTCCGGAAACCAAGGCCTCGTCGGCCATGGGCCTGATGAAGAGAATGATGACGGTTGACCCTGCAAATTCCACGGAATACAAGTCGTTTCTCGACCGCAACCAGCAAGACGCTGAAAATGATCTTGCCGGAAACAAGTATTTCTGGTGCTCGGACTATATGATCCACCGCCGTAAGGATTTTTTCACCTCCCTCAAGATGTGCTCGTCACGCATCATCGGAATGGAGTCAATCAACAATGAGAACCTTCTCGGCTGGCATCTCGGCGACGGCGCACTTTACGTGAGCAGGGCCGGGGGCGAGTACAAGGACATCTTCCCTGTATGGGACTGGAAGAAGCTTCCGGGAATCACCTGCGTGCAGACTCCGGGCGACCCTGAACGCAGCAGGAATTGGAAGAACACCAATGATTTTGTCGGCGGAGTTTCCGACGGTGTATTCGGATGCGCGGCCATGGATCTTGAACGCGACGGAGTTTCCTTCAACAAGTCATGGTTCTTCGCCGATGACAAGATATTCTGTTTCGGATCGGGCATATCCTCGTCTCTGGATTCTCCAGCCGCAACTGCTGTCAATCAATGTCTCCTGCGCGGCGAAGTCAAAGCCAGGATAGATGGAAAGGAACAGATCCTCCAGAAAGGGAAGAAGGCATACGCTGACGTGGAATGGGTTGAGCATGACGGACTGAGATATGCCTTTGCAAAACCGTGTACGGTAAATATCAGCACGGGTTCCCAGGACGGGAACTGGTCGCGGGTCTTCAAGAATTCGCAGACCCCGAAAGGCAAGATAAGCAAGGAAGTCTTCTCAGTCTGGATCGACCATGGAAAGAAGCCGGAATCGGCCGATTATCTCTATGTCATTCTTCCTTCGGGCAAGGAAATGGACCCTTCGGATATTGTCATGGACAAACCAAGCCTGCATGCTGTCCGCCTGACAGGAGGTACTGTTGCTGCGTCCTTCCGGGAAGCTGGAAAATTCGAGTATGAAAAGGGGCGTTTTGTCGAAGTTGGAAGTCCATGTCTATTGATGCTGGATGCGGAAGGCAGGACTGTCACATTGTCGGATCCTACGCATAAGTTGAAATCCATGGACGTCAATATCGACGGTAAATCCATCAAGGTCGCACTTCCTTCCGGCGGGAATGCCGGAAAATCCGTGAAGGCGGCTTTTTAGATTTCCCGCCGCAGGTTTTTGCTTATTGAAGCTGACTGCATGCATAAAACTGTTGTTACGGAAACATGCCCGCTGGCGAAGCTGAATGAAGTAATGAACTGGGAGAGCTTCCGCGATGAGCTTGAGAGCATGCGCGACGAGGAGAGGAAGAGCAATGCGGGGCGGAAGCCCGACTGTCTTTCCGTCAAGTCTTCTTCTGGCAGCCAACTGGGTCTGATGACTTGGACATTCCTGCTGGCGCAGCTGCGGATTACCGCGTCCATGCCGTTGCCCTTCAAGGCGAGGAAATGGAAATAGTCGTCGAACTTGCGGTCGGCTACGCTGACAAACTTCACGCCCGGGGAACTGCCTGCGACATGAAGCGCATGGGTCGAGATCATGTGCTTGTGGCTGCAGGGAAGTTTCGCCACGCTTTTCTTCGGGAGACTCCTGACCATTATTCTATCTGCTGAGTTCTTCATGGGGCGGTATATCACTATTATTAGTGATATCAAGGATGTGAAAAGCCAAATGATGGAAAATTGCAGCTGGTAGAATATGCGTATAGTGGACAGACAGAAAGCCCGTACCTACTTTCCGCAGATGAAATCCTCGAAGAGCCGCCTGTATGACTTTGGAATGCTCACCATGAGTTCGGCCGTGCCGTCATCCTCGTATTTCGAATCAAGAACCTTCCCTTTTTTGTGCGCAGATGCGATCATGTCGTGGCGCGCAGGAGGAATCCTCATCTTCACTATCTCGGTCGTGTTCCTGGTCCTGAGCGTGATTTCTGAAACGAGCTTCTCAAGCCCGAGACCGGTCTTTGCTGACATGAATATCCCGTCGGGCTGCAATGACTTTAGTTTCGCCCTGAGCAGATCATCCTCGGCAATGTCGGATTTGTTGAAGACAGTGATGATGTCCTTCTCTCCGGCTCCGAGTTCGCTGAGTACGGAAAGAGTCGTCTTCCAGTGCTCATCGACATATGGACTGTTTATGTCGAGCACATGTATGATGAAATCCGCGAGCACCGCCTCCTCAAGAGTGGACTTGAATGCCTCGACAAGCGCGTGCGGAAGCTTCCTGACAAATCCGACTGTGTCGGTCAGCAGTATCTTCTGATTGTTCGGCAGAGTGAAATGCCTGGTCGTGGGATCAAGCGTCGCGAAGAGCTTGTCCTCGACAAGCACGTGCGCTCCTGTAAGCTTGTTGAGTAGCGATGATTTCCCTGCATTGGTATAGCCGACTATCGCCGCGTGCGTGGTCGCCGTCCTCTCCCGCATCTTCCGCTGGGTCATCCTCTGCTGCTTGACGTCCTTCAGCTCCTTCTGCAGCTGTGAGATCTGGGCCTTGATGATCCGCCGGTCTATTTCAATCTGCTGTTCACCGGCGCCCTTCACGAACTTTCCACCCGTCTGGCGCGAGAAATGCGTCCACGCCCGTGTCAGGCGCGGCAGCGAATACTGCATCCGCGCAAGGTCGACCTGGATCACCGACTCCCGGGTCGTTGCGCGTGCCGCAAATATCTCGAGTATGACCTCCTGGCGGTCAATGACGCACAGCTTCGTGAACTTCTCCCAGTTCCTCTGCTGCGACGGGGAAAGATCATGGTCGAAGATGATGCTGTCGGCCTTGAGCTCCTTTGCGATGTTCGCAATCTCCTCGGCCTTGCCGCTGCCCATGAGGAACTTCGGGCTCGGATTCCTGAGAGCTACGGTTATCTCCTTGATCACCGGGATCCCGAGAGTCCTCATCAGTTCCTGGAGCTCGGACAGATGCTCCGAGGCTTCCGCCGGAGTCACCGTGAGATCGTAGAACCCTACGATTATCGCCCGGTCAAGAAAATTCCTGTTCTTTGTTTCAAACATCTCCACTGTCTGCAGGCCTCCACCTTCCTGTATTGATTTTCAGTATGATAAAGATAGATGATAGTTGAAAAAAACATACTTGGAGCAAGTGGAATGTTTGAAGAAATATCTGCCTTGACCAGAGAATATTCCCTGTCACTGGACTATTTTCATGGTATTATGAAAAAACAGAACAATTGGATAGGAAAATGCCATGGTTGAAGAAATGATACCGTTAATATTATCTGATTGACATGTAAATTAACGTCTATTAGACAAGTGTGCGTTAATGTGTTATAATAAACGTATGGCAACGCTTAATTTAGTAAAAGAAAATATCAGGGCTTTGAAGGTGGAGTATGACCGTCTCCGCAAGGGGAAGGATTCGCTTTTGAAGATTATTGATGAGGCAGAGCTGTCTGAAAGCGTGTTCAACTCAAATGCCATAGAAAATTCGACACTTACCCTGAAAGAGACCGAGCGCATATTGCTTGAGCTCGAAGTATCCCGGACTGTCTCGGTCCGCGAGGTTTTTGAAGCGAAAAATCTTGCAAGGATAATGGAATATATAGGAAACAAGTCCGGGGAGGCCGAGCTTTCAACTGATCTCATTCTCTTCCTACATAGAATGCTCATTGAAAATATCAATGACACCATTGCCGGAAGGTTCCGCACTGCAGGAGAATATGTGAGAGTGGGCTCGCACATTGCGCCTGCGCCGGAACATGTGGAGAGGATGATTGAAGAAATCATGCTGGAATATTCATCGGATCTCACAAGCTACTTTGCCGACAAGATTTCCAAGTTCCATCTGGATTTTGAAACCATCCATCCGTTTTGCGATGGGAATGGCAGAATAGGGAGGGTGATCATAAACTATCAGTTGTCAAGAATGGGATTCCCGAATGTAATAATAAGGGATAAGGAGAAAAAGAGCTATTACAAGTCATTTGACGACTACAAGAATTCGAAAATCACCAGGACGATGGAGAGGATTATGACTCTTTCCATAATTGAATCCCTTCATAAAAGGATAGCATATCTTCGTGGCGACAAGATAATCACTCTTGCTGATTTCGCAAAAAACAATAAGAAATCAATCAATTCCCTCCTTAATGCCGCGCGTAGGCAGACAATCCAGGCCTTCCGCGAAAAAGGTGTCTGGAAAATAGGAGCATAAGTATTATTTATGAAAATCTTATTCATCGGCGGTACGGGAGTGATAAGTTCGGCGTGCTCCGAACTTGCGGTCAGGCGCGGAATCGAACTCCATATCCTCAACAGGGGCCTTTCAAAGAAGATCGACGCCCCGAAAAAGGCAGTCGTGTTCCATGCCGATATCCGTAAGGAACCGGAAAAGGTTTCCGATTACCTGGAGAACAACTCCTTCGATGCGGTCGTCGACTGGGTCGCATTCACTCCCGAAAACATAGAACAGGACATAAAAGTCTTTACCGGGAAAACAAAGCAGTTCGTATTCATAAGCTCCGCCACGGTGTACCAGAAGCCTCCTCGGAATTATATCATCACTGAAAATACACCGCTCGGTAATCCTTTCTCCGATTATGCAACGAACAAGATCGCCTGCGAAAAAAGACTTATGCAGGAGTATAAGAGAAAAGGATTCCCCGTCACCATCATTCGTCCATCCCTGACCTACGGACTTTCGCAGATCCCACTCTGCATAGGAAGCTGGAACTATCCATATACTGTCATCAACCGCATGAAAAAAGGGAAGCAGGTGATTGTTCCCGGCGACGGCACTTCGCTCTGGACAGTCACATGGAATGCGGATTTCGCAAAAGGACTCGTAGGGCTCCTCGGAAATAAAAAGGCGATAGGCGAAGCCTTCCATATGACATCCGACGAAGTTCTCTGCTGGAACCAGATTTATAAAGAAGCCGGCAAGGCCGCTGGAGTCGAACCCAGACTGGTTCACATCCCAACGGATCTGCTTTCGGAATACATCCCCCGTCTTTCGGGAAGCCTGATCGGTGACAAGATAAACAGCATTGTCTTCGACAATTCCAAGATCAGGGAATTCGTCCCCGACTTCAAATGCGAAGTGAAATGGGCCGAAGGCGTCAGGAAGGCTGTAAGATGGCACGAACGGGTTCTCGACCGCTCCGCAATCGACAAGGAAGCCGACAGGACTTACGACAAGATCATCTCCGCCTACCGCCGCGCCTTCCCAAAGTAGGTACGGGCTTCAGCCTGTACCATTCTTGATTTCTCTTAGCTGGCAACGCATCGGCAGGATTAAAAAACTTAATCTCGGGCAGGAATGCCCGAGTTACTTGCCGCCCATTCGGCGAGTTGTTCTCTGAAGATTTTGGCATTATGGCGGATGTCGACCGGGAATGAGGGATGGAACAGGAACTGCGAGATTCGCGAAGTGAAGTCCTTCTTTGCCCCGAGCTTCTTCAATTCATCTGTGAAATCGGATTTGCCTTTATCGCAGCAGGGCATTTTTCCGGGCCGGGGTTCGATGATGATGACAGCTCCCTGATTGCCTTCCGGTCCGATTCCGACCAGTGCGGATCTCGCAACATCCGGATGCTGGTTGAAGATCGCCTCGCAGCAGACGGAATACAATATTTCATCTTTTGTCATGACCCTGTGCGCCTTCCTTCCGCAGAACCAGAGACGTCCTTTCTCATCATAATAGCCTGCATCGCCCATCCTGTGCCATATATTGCCGTCGGCATCTGCGATCTTCGCATTTTTCGTGTGAGCCGGTTCGTTGTAATAGCATGGTGTCACCACGGGGCCTTTGACAACGATCTCTCCCTTCAGCCCTTGGGGCAGTTCAAGAGATGGAGACCATCTCTCAATCGGCCCATTCACTGCCCCGATGACTTTTATTTCCATTCCTTCAATCGGCCTTCCGATGCAGTAACCGGCTCCTTCCGCAGTTTTCGCGGCTGTCTCCGCAAGCATCTCCGAGCCTGTGAAGTTCGCAATGGGAAGCGCCTCGGTCGCACCATAAGGCACATGGGTTACGCCATCGGGGGATATTGTCTTCTTCAGCATTGCATGGAGTTCTGCTGTGATAGGCGCGCCTGCCATGAGGACTCTCTTAAGTTTAGGGATCTTTATGTTCTTTTCAATGCAGTATTTGCAGACTACCTTCCACAGGGCAGGGGAACCGAAGGAGAATGTGACATTGTTCCTGGTCAATGCAGCAACGATCTTTTCGGGGTCGGCATTTGCCGGACGCGACGGATCCATGTCGGGAATAACGATGGGCATTCCAAGCGCGACGCTGAAAAGTCCGAACAGAGGGAATGCCGGCATGTCGATCTCATCCGGACCCGCGCCATAGGTTTTGCTGATGATGCCAAGCTGGGTGATGTAGATGCCGTGTGTGTAGACAACGCCCTTCGGCGGTCCAGTGCTGCCTGTCGTAAAAACTATTGCCGCGGTATCGTCGAGTTTCGTCTCCTCGCATTTGAAAATCGCATCCTTTGTATTTTTTTTCAGCAGCGACTCAAGGCTGGTGATCCAGGGAGGTGCGAAGTTTCCATGGGCTATTGATAACCTGACAGTCCTGAAAAAAAATGGGAATAGGTATTTGATCCAGTGCGCCCTGGAAATGCCGATCATGGCTTCCGGAGATGTCTTCCTTATGCAGTTGAGGAGATTCTTACGTCCCATGCCGGGATCTATGAGGACAGGTATTGCGCCGATCTTGAATACTGCGAACACGGTGGCGATGAATTCGGGACAGGGGCGGAGCATCATCAGAACTTTCGCGCCTCTGGCAATTCCGACATTGCGAAATTCGCAGGCGAGCTTGTCCGACATCTCCCTGAGTTGTCCGAAAGTGACGGAACGGTCGCCTTCCGCGGTGGAAATCACAGCGGTCTTATCCTTCCTCTGAAGGGAGGCTTCATCGAAATATTCGGCAATATTGGTTTTCATCATAAGGATGCTGGACTTCGGCCCGACACTATTTGTCTTTCCCTTAAGATACTTTAATGGCAGTCAAACACAAATTCCCCTCGGCATAAATGCTGCCAGTATTGATCATGGAACTTCTTCAGTGTCATCCCACGGGATGACGGATGGATGGATTGTTGGATGACTGGATGACTGGGTTTGAACTCAAAAAGAAACAAAGAATGCTTTATTGCACACATATCTAGAAAAAGGCATTTCGGATTTTTTATCAGGATTGTTTTATTGTTATGTCTTTAATAGGCAACCATCCAGCAATCCAATCATCCAAACGATGATATTTGAGTATCGCCTTATTCCGGCCAAGCCAAATCCGCATCAAAAATAGACATGATTTTAACCCTTGTATTTATGTTACAGAACACTAGTGTCCTCCGGCCCGTATCGAGCCGGACCCTTGACTTTTCGGCACTGCATGTTATACTTGCATGTGCTCAGGCGGCTGATGCCTATGCCTTGTCCTGACAGGCAAAATCACCAGCCGCATGGCTGCTGCATCAGCTTAAAGAAACAACGGGGGTGGTTATGAAAAAGCAGGCCTACAACTGGCAGGCAATGGTAAGGGACATAATGGATGAGGCATTCCTGCCGCAGGAGGAAATGGCGGCAAAGCTGAAAGTGAGCCAGCAGACGATCTCGAACTGGCTCAACGGCATGCGGAGGCCTAAGGAAGAGAGCATCCCGGAACTGTTGAAGCTTGCAGGAAGCAGTGGAATCGAAATTTCAAGTTATGTGGCAAACCCCGAGTTCGACCGGATCAATGAATATCTGAGCAAGAACAGGGGCCGGGATCTTAAAAGGCTCTTCGACCTATACGGCAAGATGAGCAAGGCGAACAGGCTGAAGTTCCTCAGGCACGTGGAGAGGATGGGGAGATAAGCTGGATTCTTGACTTTGCCTGCCACCCAATATGCCGGCGGCAATTCTGGCGTGGTGTCTCCACTGGGACCTTAAGGGAACCATAGGTAGCAATGCTGAGACGACGGCCGTTCCGCTTTCAGAACGCCCATGTTCGCCTTCAGTCTTGATGAAGATATCTAATATTGCCGTCCAATAAATATAAAGCTAAGCGTTCTTTTTATCTCTGCAGGCTTGCAAATTATCCTATCGCCTCTATTTTTAGAGGTTATTTTGAAAAATTATTTTTCTGACAAACAGCTCCCGCCCTCAGTAAGTTGTTTGCAGATGCATTTCCGGAGAGGTGGCAGAGTGGTCTAATGTAACGGTTTGCTAAACCGTCAGACCGGGTAACCGGTCTCGAGGGTTCGAATCCCTCCCTCTCCGCCATTTTGCGATTCTCGCAAAATGGCGGGAATATCCAAATTCCAGGCAAATCTCAAAAGAGCTGATTTCAAAACTCCAGAAAACGGTTGTTGCGGAAACAAGTCCCGTTGGAGTTCAAACTTTAGTTTGTCTTGGTATTCATAATGTTACATACGCTGAAGCGTGAACTCCAAATTTTGAAATCAGCTCAAAAGAGGCAATTTTGAAATTGCCTCAAAAGTGTAACCGTTAAGCTGCCTTTTAACTGCGGATAATCGAGCATATGTTCTTGGAGTACTTGATTGCATTAAATTATTTATGCCTCTAAGGATAAGCTCTAAATAAGGCTGGTACGCCCAGCTTAACGCTTACAATGCAGCGACCGCACATGAAATGCGCCAAAGAAGTTATTTCAGCGACAAGGTGCAGTTGACCATTATCTTGTCAGGTTCATATGAGAGTTTGGCCTTTTTGAGTCCGGGAAGACCTATGTCCTGTTCCCGGTTGATGAACTTGCACCTTCCAAGAAGTGATTTTGCAGTCTCCCAGTTTATCGCCTGTGCCGCACCCTTGAAATCCTTGTCGTACTTCTCGAAATGCACGACAGCGGCATCGCTGCTCTGGAAGCTGTACGCCGAGAACGCGATGATCCTTCCGTTGACAATGATGCAGACTCCTTCGACGTCCAGGTCCTTGAAGTTTGTGAAAGCCTCCTGGATGGCCTCTCTCTCCTGTCCAAGTGTAAAAGGATCGCTTTCCGTGCTTTCACGCCATTTTTCGGAGAGGGCGAAGCATTCCTGGAGCAGTGATTCCTCAAGCGGGACGCTTGTATAGCCGGGATTGTTCCGTGCAAACTGTGAAACGAGATTCTTCTTCTTTGCGAGTTTCGCACCACGCAGCAGGAAAAGCTTCTCGGCGGAATAGACGTAGTCCGCGAAATCCTCATCGAGTTCGGCTTCAAAGAAATCGTTGACCGATGGATTCTGTTTTACATAGTCCTCAGGAACCTGTATGAGCGACGCCTCCGGCTCGTCCGGGAATGTGCATGAGAGGAGGTTTTTGAGTTCCTCCGGAGTATAGACATCGCCAAGCGGCATGAGGAGGGTCTTGTCAAGTCCCGAATGGATCAGTATGGAGTTCCTGAACTTCATCCATCTGATGTCGTATATCTTCCGCCAGATGAAAAGGTTCGTGAACACATATTCGCATGGAATGAGGGTGAACTGGAGAAAGACATCCTGGAGATAATCCTTGTCGGATATGTCCACCAGCTTGAAATCGTTTATGGAAATCAGAGGCTGCATATGTAATTATTTCCGTTTATGGATGGTTATAAGTCCTCAAATGGAAAATGTATATTGCATTTCAGAAGAATAAAGTAAATTTGCGAAATTAATCCTGAACCGTATCATAATCAATGGGGAGGGATTTCTCTTCCTGACCGCCAGCATCATGGGGCCAGGACGGAAAAGTATTGAATGAGCAGAAGGGGAAGTGAAATTGCATACTGGGTGTTTTTGCCTCATAAGTAGGGCGGTTTTCAAACCGCCAACAAAGTGTCGGGTTAAAACCCGACATACTTTCAAGGACAAACAGCCTTAAAAACACAGCTTAACGCTTAAGCTCTTAACAGAATATTAAAAGACTGAAGAACGCGCAAACATGCGCTACTACAAACAAAAATAGCCTCGTTTGAGCTTATACCTAAGTACTACAGGGTCCGGGGCAGGTTAAAGATCTAGGGCGACATTGAAGAAGCCGGCCTGGAGACCGGCGCTCCCTTAAAAAGAATAAAGCGTAACTAAGGCAGGATCAATTCATGCCAGTTGTCGGGATCGTGGAAGCGGAATTTCGGGAATGCGGCGCTGGCGGATTCCTGGAGGATGATACCGCCGTCCTTATTGTAATTGTACCTGCAGACGGCAAAGCGTCCGAGTCTGCCTGATTTGCCGGGAAGTTCAATTCCACCTGCTGGAATTTTCATGAGACCCCACCAGCCAGTTTTCCCCTTGCCTTTGAAAGTGCCTGTCTCGCATTTCATGTCTGACTTGTAGAACAGGCTTTTGAAATCGTATTTTTCGCCCACGAGCTTTTTGGCATTGGGTATGGAAAGTTCGAGCGTTGCAAGATTCGGTGCGACATGCAGCTCATAGTAATTCTGCGTTCCTGCAGGCTGGAAGAAGAATTCCAGCACATCTCCCTTGAGCCATGTCTGGTCGTTCCTGCCTTTTGCATATGTGAAGACGTCGGAATCCTCCATCATGGCGAATACATTGAGGAACTTGCCTTCAAGCCAGAGGGTGGCTATGGTCTTCTGGACGGGAACATAGTTTTTAGTCCAGTTCCGACGGAACCATAGGAAAGACGGCTTTTCCGGAACACCTGGGGAGATTTTAAAGGATGAAGGGGCTTTGACGGGAACCTTTCCGGCTGCGAGTTCCGCAATGCACTTGTCGAGGAATATTTTGTCCATTTGTTTTGCCTTTTTATAAAGTTAGTTTTATAATGTATCGAAAAGCTTAAGCATATCAAGAGGAGTAATTTTAAGACACGCTAACAGCTGTGAACTCCAACAAGAGGCACGCATGCCTGCACTACCATCTCGCCAGCAACGAACTTCCGGCATGCGCATTTTCCGATGATGTGGAAAAGGGCTGGGACAGATCGTTCTCGAGTTTTGTTGAGGCTCAGAAGAAAAAATAAGCCGATTTTGGGGTTTCGGCATTTTGATATAGGGCAAATCCGGTTATATTACCCCCGCTTTAATTCTTTACGTCCTCATCGTCTAGAGGCCTAGGACACCAGGTTCTCATCCTGGTAACACCGGTTCGAATCCGGTTGGGGATGCCATTACCAAGGGCAGTTTTCACTGCAAATTTCAGCTCCGCTTAAATTGCGGACACGCAACGGATGAGAACCATTGGGTTCGAGAGCGAAGCGAGAAACCGTGCACAGCACGGTAGAGACGAGTCCCCGAGGAACGATAATCCGGTTGGGGATGCCACTTTTGATTATAAAGCACTTGCGAATAAATATAAAAAAACAAACTTGATCTGATTTCTACGATTCTTCTACGGGAATTATTTCAGCTGTGCCGTTGCATCTTTGTGAAGGCGGTAGCTCGTGTTCGAACTTTCATAAAGTAGGGACGGGCTTTAGCCTGTCCCATTCCTGGAAATCAAGATGGTACATGCTGAAGCACGTACCTACTTAACGCGCAAGCATGCGCTACTACAAACGAATTTTACCAGCAATTGAAATCATACCCTTGTCCAATAACATTCCTGCACAGGACTGGAAAACTGTGCGCCAGTAGATCCACTGCAAGCCACGCAGGTCGGTCATAACCCAATAATTTTCATGGAAATCGCATGCATTCCGCTTGAAATTCAACAAAGTTGAATAATATTCAATGCAATTAACAAAGGAGCTGGACATGCAGGGGACGATAGGAAAGAGGATAAGGAAGATCAGGAGGCTGCAGGACAGGACCCTCCAGGACATAGCCGGCGTATGCGGTTTCACGAAGAGCCTCCTCTGCAAGATAGAGGCCGACAAGACGGTGCCGCCTGTATCTACGCTGACGAAGATAGCGGGTGCCTTGGACGTGCAGGTGTCGAATCTCCTTGATGACAGCGGCAATGATGGAAACGTGTTCACTCCTGCGGCCAAGTTGTCGCATAAATCAATGACCGTGACCGATAAGGGATACAGTTTTTTTGCTTTCGCCTCTGAACGGCGGGGAAAGAACATGCAGCCATATCTCTTCGTGGCGGAAAAGGGGAAGGTCAAAGGCAAACCGCTTTCACATCCTGGACAGGAGTTCGTCTATGTCCTAGAAGGCAGCATGAAATACCGGGTTGGCGCGGTCGAGTATACGCTCGCTCCAGGGGACAGCCTGTATTTCGATTCGATAGAGGAACATGAGCTGAAGCCGGTAACCGCCAAGGTCGTGTATCTGGGGGTATTCTCGGAGAAGTAAGTAAAGCGGTGTTTAAACCCGCCTATAAACGTCGGGTTTAAACCCGACATACTAAAGAGGAAATATGAAAAAGACAAGAATATTGAAATTGAAGAATGCTGATAAAATTGAAACAGACTGGGGCGGGCTTACCTGGTACGCCGGCAGGAAGCTTGGGAACACCGAGTCGATGACCATCGGCAAATGCGTGATCAGGCCGGGCTGCGAGAATCCGCTGCACAGCCATCCGAACTGTTCCGAGATATTGACTGTGATCGAAGGGAAGATATCGCATGTCATCGAGGACGGCAAGGAAGTGGAGATGGAGGCCGGCGACACTATCTCTGTTCCACCAAACATCCCGCACAAGGCCCGGAACATTGGAACCTGCGATGCCATCATGTATATCTCGTTCGATTCGGCCGACAGGGAGATGGTGAAAGAAAAGAGTAACTCGTAACTGGCAGCTTGAAATTCGAAATTGGTTTTGGATATAGCCGGAAATTCATGATTATCTGAGTAATCTGTGGGCAATAATTTAAAGGAACAGGAAATGAGAATAGAACAGCTGGTAGCGAGTCCTTGTTCTTGTCCGAAGACCGGACTGGAGCAGTGTCTCAAGGATTTTTCCGCAATAGGATACCGCAAGTTCGAGCTCTTCACCGAGTGGGCGGAATCTAGGGTGGATATTGACAGCCCGGTCGCGCAGTATCTGGAGCTTGGCAGGAAGTACGGGATGCAGTTCACCTCGATGCATCTGCCGGCGATAGCGGAAGACCTGGACGCCGGAGTCGGGCGCGCCATAAAAGCTGCGAAGTTCGCAGGACAGCTTGGCGTGAAGGCAGTGATCTACAAGGCGAAGACCAGGGAGCTCTATATTTCTGGCGCGAAGAAGTTTCTCGACGGTATTGAAGGCGCCGGTGTTACGGCTGTCCTCCAGAACCACAAGGGTACGCCGATAACGACCATTGACGACTACCGTGCGGTTATCGAAGGGATAAACGACAAGAGGATGAAGACACTCCTCGAGGTCGGGATGTTCCATTCGGTTGGTGTGAAATGGAAGGAAGGATATGATTTGCTCAAGGGGAGCATCGCCCTTGTCCATATAAAGGATCAGATTGGCGAGGAAAGAGTTCCATTCGGCGAAGGCGAGGTCGACTTCAAGGGGCTGTTCGCGCAGCTTGAAGCCGATAAATATCCGGGCGAGTTAGTGGTTGAGATGGAAGTCTGCAGGGATGATTATGCAAAGACGATAAAACTCCTTGAGGATGCAAGGAAACTTTGCGAGAAAATAATAAAGGAGATGAAATGAACGACAGGGTGAAAATATGCATGATAGGTGCGGGAGGTCATTCTTCACGGAACATATATCCATGTTTCCCGGTATTGAAGAATACAGAAGTTTCCGCGAATGCGGATCTCAATCTGGGACGTGCCAAGGATGTGGCAATGAAGAACGGTATTCCAAGGAGCTATGCCGACTACCATGAGATGCTGGACAAGGAGAGGCCTGATGGCGTAGTTGTCTGCGTCGGACCCAATTTCCATGCGGAATGCGCAATCGAGCTCATGGATGCTGGATTCCATGTCTGTACGGAAAAGCCGCCGGCGGTAAGCCTGAAGCAGTGCCAGCAGGTCATTGAAACGCAGAAGCGCACGGGGAAGATCTGCATGACCGCATTCAAGAAGCGGTTTGCGCCTGCGGGCGTGAAGATGAAGCAGGTGGTTGAAAGCGCGGATTTCGGGAATCCGTCGACGATATCGGTGTTCAGGACGCGCGACAAGGGTGGCAATGGGATTGAAGACTGCCTCGCATACATTCTTGATTCAGGGGTCCACATGTTCGATCTCGTCGCCTGGCTTTTCGGTCCGGCGTCAAGCGTCCAGGCTATCCGCAGCGAACCGACATCCGTGGCCGTGCTTGTGAGTTTCGCAAATGGTGCAGTTGGCACGATGCTCTTTCCGACGACCTTGAGCAACCGGCGGATATGGGAGGAGATAACTGTTACAGGAAGCGGCGGAGTCTTTGCGCGCATGGAGAATTCCACGGAGATGATCGCATTCAAGAAGGAACAGCCGATAGCGGCGTACAAGCCTGAATGGTGTTTTGCATCGTGCGATTCCTCGGTCGAGATGGGATTCATACCGGAACTGCAGGCGTTTGTCGAGGCGATACGGAGCGGAAACAAGCCGGAATCGTCTGTTGAAAGCGTACTGCCGGGCATGGCGCTTCTCGAGGCGACGCTGGAATCGCTGAAGACCGGGAAGAATGTAAGTATCAGCTAAATCAAGGTAGGGCGGTTTCGCCGAAACCGCCGCAGACGACTCGGCGAGTCGTCCCTGCCTTAATAAAATGAAAAGGGAAATATATGAAGATAGGAATATCGAGGTTCTCGCGGCCGGAGGAGATGCGGCAGGTGCTTGAAGCGGCCGCGAAATTCGGTTTTGCAGGAGTCCAGCTGAAGGAGAACCAGTATCGGGCACAGGGGCTTGATGTGGAAAAATTCATGGGGTCGGCCGGAAACTTTGCGAAACTCGCAGCCGGAGGGCTTATCGCATATCCACCGGGCGATCTCAACAGATGGATTGAGCATGTCGGTCCGGTGATCAACTTCGCCGCCGGGATTGGAGCGGGACACGTCTGTATCTGCTCGGGAGGTGTGAGGAAGGACGATGCCGTGGACGACAAGCACCGCCTCGCCGGAAAAATCCTGATGGAGCTTGGCAGGACCGCGAAGAAGCTTGGCATAGAGATATCCCTGCACAACCATGAGGGGAGCATATGGGAGACGGAACAGGATATTGCGAAAACCGCAGAATGTCTCGATCCGGAATTTGCAGGGCTTACGGTCGATACCGGACATTGCGCGAAATGCGGGATCAAGGATATTCCCGCGATGATAAGACGATTCAAAAAGTATCTGGTAAATGTCCATCTGAAGGACGTTGATGCAGGCGGAAATTTCTGCGCGCTTGGAACCGGGACGCAGGATCTCGGCCCCGTAATAAAGGTTCTTGACGAGATTGGATACGCCAAGTGGCTCATCGTGGACGAGGAATCGAAGAATGTCCCTGTGGAACAGGCATTTGACATCGCGAAAAAATATTTGCAGAAGGAAGGAGCATTGAGATGAGTATCCAGAAAATTTGCATTGTCGGGGCTGGGAACCTTTCGACGAGGAGGATATATCCGCTGCTGGGGCAGGCGGGCGCACAACTGGTTGGCGTCTGCGATCTGGATGCGGAAAAGGCGAAGAGGAACGCCACGCTGTGGGGCGGGAACGTATATTCGGACATGGAGAGGATGCTGGACACCGAGAAGCCCGACGGCGTCATCATCTGTATTTCGGCGGACATGCATGCGAGGCTCGCACCGCTGGCGTTGAAGAAGGGGATTCCAGTTTATACCGAGAAACCGCCGGCGGAGACTGCCGCGGCCGCCCTGGAAGTTGCGAAGATCGCAAAACAGACCGGCGTCCTCTGCACCAATGCGTTCAAGAAGAGATACAATGTGGCCTACAACCGTGCGAAGGAATGGCTGTCGAAGTTCCCGGAGTCCGACCGCTACAGCATGTCGGTCGACTACGCCTCGAAGCAGTATGAGAACAACAGCCTCAGGCGCCTGTTCCTCTTTGATTTCACTATCCACATTATTGACCTGACGCAGTATCTGTTCGGGGATGCCTCAAGGGTGTTCGCCTTCGCCAAGGGGCCGGACGCGTATGCCGTCAGCATACAGTTCGCAAGTGGAGCTGTCGGATCTTTGAACCTGACCGATGGCAGATCGTTCAATGTCCCTACTGAGGAAGTGGAGCTTACGGTCAAGGGCGGGAATTTCATGACGATACACAATTCGTCCGTGTACCGCATAACTGAAAATGAGAAGCCGGTGGAATGGAGGGAGCCGCCGACGTTCACAAGCGCAGGCGACAGCGGAAACGACACCGGGCATCTTGCGGAACTCGCAGATTTCCTGGCGGCGATCCGCGAGAAGCGCACGACCCGCTCGAACATCTATGAGAGCTACAAGAGCATGGTGCTCTACGAGGCGATAAAGAACTCCGCAGAGACGGGGAGAGTGGTTGAGATCGGGTATGAGAAGATATAGAAGAAGGATTATTGATGATTGGGTATTGGTTTAAGATTCGTTCGTAGTTAAGCCCGCAAGGGCTGTCTTGTGGTAAAACAGGCATTCCTGCCTGTTTGGTGGAAGCAGACAGGAATGTCTGCTTTACCTGAAGAAACATGCCTTGCGGCATTGACTGCAAACTGATTAAAAACACAAAATGAACTTAAAAAGGTGTTTCCAATGAATGGACGGGAACGGTTCAAGGCGGTGATGGATTTCAGGAAAGTCGACATGCTGCCGGCGATGGAGTGGATATGCTGGTGGGACAAGACAATTGAGCGCTGGCGTTCCGAGGGGCTGCCCGTGGGATTAAGCAGGGAGGACACCTTGCGGCATTTCGGACTGGACGTCCATGAGCGCATCTGGCTTTCCCCGAGGTTTCAGGTCAAGCGCCAGCCGGAAAAGCCGAGGAGCGACGGGATCATCGAGACAGAGGCCGACTACGAGAGGCTGGTATTGCCATGCTGTGCAAATCCAGAGGTCGATCTTGAGAATGTGAGACGCATTGCGGAGAGGCAGAAGCGCGGAGAGGCGATATTCGAGCTGACTCTTGACGGTTTCTTCTGGTATCCGCGGGAGATCCTCGGGGTGGAACGGCATCTGTTCGCATTCTTCGACCAGCCGGAACTGATGCGCCGCATGAACGAGGATCTCTGCCGGTATCATCTTTCCTGCCTGGAGCAGGTGCTTGAAATAACGGTTCCGGATGTGCTGCAGTTCGCCGAAGACATGTCATACAACAACGGACCGATGCTCAGCCGTGTGCAGTTCGAGGAGTTTGTCGCACCGTATTACAGGAGGATCATACCGAGGGCCAGGGATGCCGGAGCGATTACGCTGGTTGACACTGACGGTGACATGACAGAGATGATCCCCTGGCTGCAGGAGGCTGGAATAGAAGGCTGCTCGCCCCTGGAGCGGATGGCCGGAGTTGACGTGGCGGGGATAAGAAGGCGTTTCCCGAAGTGGAAGATGATCGGGGGATTTGACAAGACCATCATGCATCTTGGCGAGGAGGCGATTCGCAGGGAGTTTGAACGACTGCTTCCGGCAATCGTCTCAGGAGGATACATCCCTACGACAGACCACCAGACACCGCCGGACGTCAGCCTCGAAACGTACCGGACCTATGTCCGAATTCTGAAGGAATACTGTGGGAAGGCGGCAGGCAGGTGAAGTGGCAATATATATATTCAGTTGGCGGTTTCCAACCGCCAAATAAACGTCGGGTTAAAACCCGACATACTTATTAAGGCAAAGCCAATTGGGAGAATTATATGAAGATTGATTTCCATGGGAAGTTGTCGGAGGTGAAGACGATACGGGCTGGATTCATAGGGTGTGGGTCGCATTCTTTCAGGAACATTTATCCGGTGTTCCAGTTCGTTCCTGTCGAGCTCGCGGCGGTATGCGATCTGTCGATTGAGAAGGCCGAGGCCTACAAGAAGCAGTTCGGGGCAGGGCAGGCATATTGCGATTACAAGGAGATGCTGAAGAAGGAAAAGCTCGACGCAGTTTTCATTGTGACAGGATACGACGCAAAAGGGCGCCCGCTCTATCCGCAGATTGCCATCGAATGCATGAATGCCGGATGCCATGTCTGGATGGAAAAACCGCCTGCCGCTTCATGCGCAGAAATTGAAAAGATGAGGAAGGTTTCGAAGAAGACAGGAAAGAATGTATTGGTCGGGCTTAAGAAGATGTTTTTCCCTTCGGCACGCAAGGCGAAGCAGCTGATGAGTTCGGAGGATTTCGGGAAGGCAAGCCTGCTTTCCATACAGTATCCGCAGTACATCCCGACACTGGACGAGTTCAAGGCATGGAAGAAAGGAAAAGATAGGACGGCTGTAAGCTTCCTGGATCATTTGTGCCATCCTGCCTCGCTGCTGATATATCTCTTTGGCATGCCTTCGACGCTTTTCTACCAGAGGAGCTTCAGCGGATCAGGGATTGCGGTATTCGGATATGAGGATGGGAAGACGGCATCGATCGCGTTTACGCACGGCGCATCGAGAAACTGCGGAATGGAGCGGACTCTTATCGTTTCTGACAAGGAGCACCACATAGTTGTCGACAACAACATCAGGGTGTTCTATCACCGGAATCCTCCGCTCGGATACGGCGACAATCCGGACTGTTTCAAGGGCGCTCCTTGCGAAACCTCGAGCGTGTGGGAACCCGAATTCTCGCTTGGGCAGCTTTATAACAAGGGGCTTTTCCTGCTCGGATACTATGACGAGGTGAATGAGTTTGTAAAATCAGTTCTGGAATGCAGGGAAAATGATGTCGGGACACTTGACGACGCCTGGAACGTGACAAGGATCTTCGAGGCGTTTGAGGAAGGGCCGGGGAAAGTGATACGGATTTAGAGGTTCCCTGTATTATTTCGATTTCCATTGTAATATCCTCAGTGGCAGGCTATAGTTACTGAAACATGCAGATTATTTTACTGTCAGTAGATGACTGGGTGGCTTGCCGTTAATCTAATGGTCTTGTTGCACCTGATATGCCTTACCGAAGCCGCCTTCTAGGGTTTTCTGTCAGCTTAAGTGGATTAATTCTCAGGAGATATCATGAACAAATTCGAAGAGTTTGGACTTTCAGCGGAGCTGATGAAGGGAGTAGTGGAACTGGGTTTTGCTACGCCGACACCCGTGCAGGGCAAGGTCATTCCGATGCTTTTAAAGGGTGAGCGCGATGTTGTTGCGATCGCCCAGACCGGTACTGGCAAGACGGCGGCGTTCGGCCTGCCTCTGCTCCAGCTTACAGACCCCAAGAACCCGGCCACGCAGGCGCTCGTGCTCTGTCCGACTCGCGAACTCTGCGTGCAGATAGCAAAGGATCTGACGGAATACGGACGTTTCGCGCCGCACCTCAAGATTCTCGCAGTATACGGCGGTTCATCCATCCGCGAACAGATGCATTCGCTGCATCGCGGCGTCCACATCATCGTTGCAACCCCGGGACGCATGCGGGATCTCCTGAACCGCAAAAGTGCGAATCTCGCACAAGTGCAGCGCGTCGTCCTCGACGAGGCCGACGAGATGCTGAACATGGGATTCCAGGAGGAACTCGAAAGCATCCTCAAGGAAGTGCCCGACGCCGCACGCACTCTGCTGTTTTCCGCGACGATGCCACGCCAGGTTGCCGTGATCGCGGCAAAATACATGACGGATCCCGAAGAGATCGTCATCGGCCCCCGCAACGCAGGCGCACCCAATGTCACACACGAATGCTATACCGTACATGCCCGCGACAGATATCATGCCTTGAAGCGCATCATCGACTGCCTGCCCGTATTCTATGGTATCATTTTCTGCCGGACGCGCCTCGAGACCCAGGAAGTCGCCACACTGCTGATGGGCGATGGCTATAGTTCAGACGCACTGCACGGCGACATGACGCAGGACCAGCGTGACCGGGTCATGAATAATTTCCGCAAACGCAACGTAAAGATCCTCGTGGCCACCGATGTGGCGGCACGCGGACTCGACGTTGACGATCTGACACATGTAATAAACTACGATCTGCCCGGCGATCCCGATGTATACACCCACCGCAGCGGACGTACTGGACGCGCCGGCAAGACCGGTATTTCCATTGTCCTTGTCCATATGCGCGAAGACCACAAGCTCCGCATAATCGAGAGGATCATGAACAAGAAGTTCGAGCACAAGAAAGTTCCGACAGCCAAGCAGGTCTGCGAAGCCAAGCTGGTGTCGATGCTCGAAAAAATAAAGGGCTACGACAACACCGAAATGGCGAAACTCGGACTCTATCTGCCGAAGATATACGAAATTCTCGGGGACATGCCGCAGGATGAGCTCATCAAGAGGTTCGTCCTGAATGAATTCAGCAGCTTCCTGGATTATTATAAGGATGCACCCGACCTCAATGTCAATGTCGGACATGGACACCCTGGCGACAGGTCTGACCGTCGGCATGATCGTGGAGATGACCGCCGTGACGGCCATGATCGCGGCAGGCAGCATGAGGGACATCGCGACCAGCCCAGAGGAACACGTGAGGTCTATGTAGGCCCGATGTGCAAGCTTCGGATCAACGTCGGCAAGCTGAACGGCCTGACCGTTCCAGCGCTTATAAGCCTGATAAACCGCGCCACGCACGGTCCGATGATCAAGCTTGGGCGCATCCGCCTCATGGAGCAGTTCAGCGTCTTCGAAATAGCCGCCGGCAACGAACAGAAGCTGATGCAGAATCTCGGCAAGGTGAATTTCAAGGACCGCCAGCTGAAGTGCGTGCCTGAGGCTGATTCACGAGGTGCGGATTCCCGTGGTCCCGCCGGTGCTGGAGCACAGGTAATCGCCCCTCAGCAGGCAGCTCCGCGCGATGCCGCCGCCCCGCATCCGCATCCGCATCACGAAAAACGTGAGCAGCATGCAAAGCATGAGCAGCATGTAAAACCAGAGCATCATGTAAAGCAGGAAAACCACGGGCCCAAGGAACACTTCAAGAAGAAGAAGCCTTTCTATGCCCAGGTCCATACCAAGGATTGATTGTCCTTTATAGAATTGCGGTACCTTCTCAAAATGAAATTTGTCTGAAAAGCAGCACAGGCATTCTTGTCCGTGGACTAAAATTACATTTTTCACTTGCATGCCAGCCTTCGCTGACAGCTATGGCACGGCACGCAGGAATATCTGCGTTACCCCCGGATCAAGGGGAAAAACGAATCGCACCCTGAAGGGGTGCCAGAATCATACGTTCTAATGATCAAGATGGTACATGCTTCCTTCGACAAGCTCAGGACAGGGAAGCACGTACCTACTTTGAATAATGGCGTATAAATTCGCCTGCTGCAGACAAAATATTCAAGTTAAAGACCTGTCTTCAGCGTCTCCGATATTTCTTGTTGAAGGAATTGGAGGCGTCCTGGAAGCGTTTTTCGAGTTTCTCGCGTTCTTCGGCGGGTACTGGGCCGGTCTTGTCCCATTTCTTCCTTATCTTGTCGAAGCGGTCTAGCGCTTCGTTCGTGTTTTCGAGCTTACCGTCTGCCGCCTTGCCGAAGTTGCTTTCAATCGCAAGCCTGAGCTCGTTGATCAGATCGTCGGATACGCCGCTTTCAGGCTTGATGTCGTCGGAGGAGGGGGCTCCGGCAAGCTGCTCGAGTTTCACGCACAGTTCCTTCTTCGACTTCAGATTCTCCTTCTGCTTCAGTGCGGCGGCGCTGAAATATCCGGCGTCCTTGTTCTTCAAGGCGGTCAGGATTTCGCCGAACCTCGCATCAAGTCCGGCAGCCTTCTCCTTGGGAACAGGTCCGACGGAATTCCATCTGGACTCAAATGCGGCCGCAGTCTCGTCGACGCTGCAGCTTGCGAAATCCGCGGAAGACGCGAATCCGGCGATATCCACAAGTATGGCCTCTTTGGCATTGACGTTCGCGTCGAAGGCCGACTGCAGTTCGCGGCGCGCTTCGCGGTATTTGCCGTCGAACAGTTTCAGGGCGGAATATAACTTGTCCTCGACTTCCCTTCCCTTGTCCCTCGGGGACGGACCGGTCTTGTTCCATTCATCCTCCAGGTTCCCGACGGTTTCGGCGATTTTGTCGCAGTCGCTTTTCAGTTCCTGGGAGTTTGCCAGTCTTTCAATTTCAGCGGATATGCCTTCTTTCTTCAGGAGATTCTCATTTCTTGTCTGGTCGACCTTCTCGAAGAATTTACCCAGTGCGGAATTGAACCTGTCCCAGAGAATCTGCTCGTCCCTTCTCGCAGCAGGAGCCGAGTTCCTCCATTTTCCGCGGAGGTCCATGGCGATATTGATCGACTGCATGAGATCCTGTCCGGACAGGATGGCCTCGGCCTGTTCGCAGAGCGCAAGCTTGGCTTTCTTGTTCTCGGACTGGATCCTGTGTATTTCGTCGTAGTGGACTTTTCGGCGGTCGAAGAAAGTGTTGCATGCCTTCCTGAATCGCTGGTATGTCTCCTCCTCCTTTTCCCTGGGGACCGGCCCTATGGCCCGCCATTCCGACTGGAGGCCTTTCAACTTGTCGGCGGTGCTTTCCCATTCCTCGGAGTCCTGGATAGCCTCGGCCTTTTCACAGAGTGCAATTTTGCCTGCCAGATGTTCGAGGCGCTTCTTGCCCTGTTCATCGAAGAACACCCTGCAGACCTGGTATGTCGTCTCGCAGCTCTTATGGAACCTGTTCCAGATTTCATTGGACTTCTCCCTGGGCACGGCGCCGATGCGTTTCCATTCGTCCTGGAGCGCCTTCAGCGATTTGAACCGCAGGTTGAAATTTGTTTCCGCCAGCAGTTTTTCAGCTTTTTCGCAGAGGCCGATCTTGATCGTGTAGTTCTCCCATCTGCTCCAGTCCTCCTCCTCGAATATCTCATTGATTTTCTTGTGATAGGAGTTCAGCATGGTCTTGAAATGCTTCTGGAGCTCCTCCTTGGCGGCATCCCTGATTTCTGAGACCTTCCATCTGGATTTCAACTCCTTCACCTTCGGCAGAATCGATTTCAAATCATCCGCATTCAGGTGCGATTCCATTTCGGCGCAGAGTTCCTTGAGCAGTTTCAATTCGGTTTCAAGCGTGGCGGCAAGCTCGTTCTTGCGCCTGTCGAAATCGGCGAGGGCCTTGTCGAAGCGTTCCTGGAACTGCTCTACGCCCTTGATTCCCGCGATGGCGCGCGTCCATTTCTTCCTGATTTCCCTGAGTTCCTTTTCGGCGAGTATCCATTCCGAGCCTTCGGCGATATCCTCGGTCCTGCCGCAGAGATGCTCGAGTTCCGGCAGTCTTTCGTTCCTCATCGCAATCTCCTCGCGCTGGATCTCGATGATGCTCGAGAATGCGTGTAACGCCTTGTCGAAACGTGCCTGCAGGATTTCAAGATACTGCTGCTGCAGCGGAGGAAGGTTCTTCCAGATCGATGTGATCTCCTGCACCCGGTCTGCGAATTCCGCAGCCTTGTCCGAGGATGAATACTTCTCAATTTCCGCGCATAGGGCCTCGCGCTCGGATGTCCGGGCTTTCCGGGTCTTGTCGCTTTCCAGCCGTGAAATGAACAGGGCATGCGCGTCATCAAGACGCTTCTTCAGTTCGACATGGTGGCCGTATGGGTCAAGGCTGTCCCATTTCTGGGCTGCTTCGGAGAAGAACTGTCCGGCGGCGTCCCAGTTGGAAGCCTTGGCGAGTTTTTCCGCCTCGATGCAGATGTCCTTGAGATTTTGAATGATATTTTCCATAAGTAAGTTTAAAAGATACCGAGTGAATGGGGAAATTGCAACCCTGTCTCATGGGAAAGAAAAGGCACAAAGGCACAAAGTTACAAAGGCGCAAAGGGAATATAGAATGAGGAAACGGAAGACGGAATAGGGAAAATGGAAAAGAAAATCCAATATCCAGCACGTAATGTCCAACATGGAAAAATTTAACTTTGTGCCTCTGTGCCTTTGTCACTCTGTAACTTTTCAACGAGCTCCTGTTCGAAGCACCAGCCCACGGCGTCGTAGTACTGTCCGAGATTGCGGCTTTTGATGATGCGCCTCTGCACGCGGTGTGGATCCGCGAAGGACATCGACAAATATTCCCACTGTTCGAACATCCTGTCCATCAGATGGCTCATTCCGCTCTGCCACTGCCGGTTTCCCTCGAAAAGAAGTTCATGGAACTTGCGGAGCTGAATCAGGCGGTTTTCAGCGCTTGGAAATTCAGACCCCTTCAGCATGGCGGGAAGGCATGGACATGCCATTGCGCCCCGTCCGATCATCCATCCGGCGGCATCGCCGAACTGGTTCCGCAGGTCCTGGAATCCCTCCGTCGTCCTGATTTCGCCGTTGAAGATGAAGGGGTGCCTGCATATCGACATGGCATGCCTGGCGCGTTCCAGGTCCAGGGCGCCTTCATACATCTGGGCTGCAGTGCGCGGATGCAGTATCACCTCGCTGAGCGGATAGCGGTTGAGCACTTCGATTACGGGAATGAACTCGTCCGGACTGTTATATCCGAGACGCAGTTTCACTGAGAGCTTGACCGGACTGCCGTTTAGAACTTGTCCTAATATTGAGTCTATGCGGTCGGGATGCGGCATGAGTCCGGCGCCGCGGCCACGGTCGGCGACTGTCGGGTAGGGGCAGCCCATGTTCCAGTTGACTTCATCGTAGCCGAGTCCGTGCAGTTCCTTCAGGGCCGCAGAGAAGGTCTCCGCATGGTTGGTGAGAAGCTGCGGGATTGTGCGAAGATCGCGGTTGTTTTCCGGAGCCAGCTGGCGCAGATCCCCGGAGCGAAGGGGTTTTCCCTGTCGCGGCTGGATGAAAGGTGCGACGGCGCGGTCGAAGCCGCTGAAACATTGTGCGAAAGCCTGGCGGTAGACTGCATCGGTTATGCCGTGTATCGGCGCCATGCTGAGGTTGATGGGAGCGGTCATTAGATTCAAAATCCTTTCGTCGCATTATTTATGGAAACTATACTTGACATCGGGATGCCTTTGTCACTTTTTAACTCTGTGCCTTTCTTCTCCGAAAGCAGTCGTTCGCGCACGAAGCTGATATGGCTCTTCAGCGCATACAGCTGTTCGCCGAAAGGGGCTGGCACCCTGATCTTGTTCACGTTATTCTCTATGTGGGCCAGGCGATGCAGCAGTTCCTCGCGTTTATTTGAGTCCATTGAAGGACTGAACGCCTCGCGTTCAAGTGCGAACAGCGCCTTGTACCAGCGGTAGATGGTTGAACGCCAGCGCCAGCGCCAGAGCACAGGGACGATTTTGACTGCAGGTATCAGCAGCAGGGCGATAGGCACGATGGCAGCGATTGAACGGTTTATGAGGCTTGCGAGCCAGAAGGGGAAGTTGCGGTAGAGGAAGCTTTTGCCGGTTGCGTAATAGCGGGCGGCATCCGGACTGATGCGGTATTCATGCTCCAGCAGGGCAGGGAACTCCCCGCTCTTTTTTAACAGACCTGCCGGACCATGCACTTCGCGCGCCGCTTCAAGAATGATGTCGATCAGAGCCGGGTGCATATTGTCCCTGGCGATCAGCTCCACCGTCGGGCCGATCAGGGTTACAGGCTCGGAGGGCACGTTCTTTCCCAGGTCGAATGCGCCCATCGGCAGTTCCATTTTGCTCAGGTAGTTGATGCGGCGCAGATAGGCATCCGCCTGGGTGAAGCTGAAAAGCTTGACACCGGGCGCGCGCATGAGATCGCGCAATGTTTCAATGGACAAGGAATCGCTCATGCAGAACGCGGCGTCGATTCGGTTCTCGGTCAAAGCGCGGACCAGATCTCCTGATGCAATATCGAGCAGAGTCGTATCGCCACCCGGTTCAATTCCGTTTGCCTTGAGCAGGGCCAGTGACAGGATGTGCGAACCGCCGCCTCTCTTTCCAATGTCCAGGCGCTGGCCTTTGAATTCGGAAAGCTTGTCTTTGTGCTCGCCGCGGTAGAAGATTATGAGAGGCTGGTAGGAAACACTGCCCAGCGTAACTAGGTTGTCTATATCAATGCCTTCTGTCTCGCCGCCTTGAACCAGTCCGACATCGACCTTGATCTTGGGGTCGACCAGTTTTTTCAAGTTGTCCAGCGAGCCTTCTGACGGGAGAATTATCAGTTTGATGCCCTGTTTCAACAGAATCTTCTTATATTTATCGGCTGTCTTGCTGAAGATGCTGCCTTCCGGACCGGAGGCGATGGTGATTGTGTTTGGAGCTGCGGAATTGAAGAACATGAAGATTGCCAGGCTTATTGCCAGGCATGTCAGCAGGATAACTGACAGGAGCATGATCGGGCTGCGGATGGATATTTCCTTGAACCTCGCCCGCGCAATGGATATTATTGTGCTCAAATTGATTTTCATAGTGCATGGAAGATAGTCGGCGGAGCCGGAAAAGCAAGGGGGGAAGGGGGCGGAATAGAAAAGGTAGAAATAGGATAGGCACATAGGCACAAAGGCTTAAATTTCCTTCACTTTACTTCATTGTTGGACTTTACGTATTGGATATTCTATCCTGTTTTCTGATCCGTCTTCCCTTTGTGCCTCTGTGCCTTTCTTATCTTCGTGCCTATTGTTCCTTGCGAATTTCGCAGAAAGATACCGGCAATGCTTTGAAATGGGGGCTGTTAATTGTAAAGTATTATTTTGTTTCTATAAAACCAGAGGGAAGAACACCGCATATGAACAAGAATACGATAAGATTCAAGAACGGTCTGGAGTTTGGGATCGATGCCTCAGGAAAGGCCTTCAACGGAATAGGCGCAGTATCTTTCAAGGGCGAGAAGCTGAGGAGCGCGTCGGTTCCATGGACGCTCATCTTCGAGACGGAGCAGGGGTTCAGATTCGACAGCTATGGGCTTTCCAAAATTGAAAAGACCGGAGACTCCGCCAGGATATTCATAGACGGGACCGCCGGATGGATGCCGTTTGGCCGCACGACCGATGCGATGGGCGATTCAAGGTTCCATACGAGACGGCTTGAAAAGCCCAGGATCAAGCTCTGCCTGCACATGAAAACCATCAGCGAGAAGATCTGGGAGAACGAGTGGACAGGCGTGAAGACCAGGTGGGAGATCATTTCCTCCGACATCCCGCTGCACTGGGCCCTCGAGGACACCACTTGGGAAATCGGCGGGAAGGCCGATGGGGCTGTCCTGGTCCAGCAGGATGTCTCGACAATAGATCTTGAACAGAAGACGGCGAAGGGGGGGGCGTTCAGCTCAATCGAAAAATTCGCTGTCGAAGAAAAAGGCGCCTGGGGCGGGGCGTATCCCATGGACATGCTTCCCCGCGGAGCAGGCGCTTCCATATGCGATTTCCAGGCGAAAGGCGGAACTGCCTTCTGCACGTTCTTCGAGAAACCATCGCTTACAAGGAGCAGGATTGAGAAGTTCGCAGGCGAGGACGTGATCCATTATTCTGATAATCATTTCTTCCCTCTCTCCAAAAAAGCGCTGCTGCCGGAAAGGAAGATCCTCCTGTTCCAAAGTAATAAGAAGCTGATGAGGCATGAATGGCGCAACCTCTGGCTGGACTGCTTCACGGAAGTCAGGAAACGCATCCTCGGCAATTACGGGTTCAGTCCCGAGATTCCGCAGCCGTCAGTCCATGCACACCTATGGGACGTCGACCTGAAGAAGCGCGGCGCAGGATGGACGAAGGAGCTCGGAGGGGCTTTTGCGAAATACGCAGAACTCGGATACAAGGATGTATTCACGCACGGGGTCTGGGACTCGGTGACATCCGATCCGACGGAGCCGAAGGGGAATATCTGTTGTCCGTATTCGTTCACGTTTGCGGAAAAATTCGGGGGTGCGGAAGGAATGAGGAAACTCGCCGACAAGGCGCATGAGAACGGAATCGCTCTTTTCCAGTGGTTCGGATTCCAGTTTGCGAAATACGCACCGCTCTGGAAGGAGCATCCCGAATGGCTTCTCAGGGAGCAGAACGGAACTCCATGGGACGGCGACTACGGTACGCTCTGGTGCGGGCGCGTGCGTTCAGGTTTTGGAAAAATGCTCGAGGATCAGATCCGCAAGGTGAAGGATGATACCGGCATCGACGGGATATTCTTCGACTCGTACCAGAACCTCGGCATCACATGCGTCGACTGGCAGGGTGAGGACAAGGCCCCGCAGGCCGAGGAAATATGGCGTATGCAGTCGCGCCTCCAGAAGCACGGCTACAAGTTCCGCTGCGAGATAACGACTGTTTTCGGAGTGTCGCAGGTGGCGATGTACGGGTTCAAGGAAGACAAGTTCCGCAGGCGCCTCTGGGATACGACCGTCGAGAACGACGATGCCTTCGCGCTCATCGACTGCAGTCCGGCATTCTTCACGGACAACCCTTTCACGGAGAAGAAACTGAGTCCGAAATTATATTTCTGGCTCCTCGGACATCGCGCGGTGCCTGGCATAGGCGCCAGACCATGGAAACCTGTCGGCAAGGATGATGACAGCAAGCCATTCCTTCCTGGAAGGGAACTCGCCGAGGACTATGCCGCCGTCAACAGGCTCTACAACGATGCGCTGCCAAAGATGCAGAGATTGAGAGTGACCGAGAACGGCGATTACAGTCTCTGGCTCGACGAGAAGAACAAGCCGTCGGTGATCTGGGCATTCCGAAAATCAGAATTCAAGTTCTCCGGAAAGGTGAAGGATCTCAATTCCGACAAGGTGTCTGAGGTTGGTTCGGTATTGAAACTCCAGCCCGGACATGTATATATGCTGATCAAATAGATTCTGTGGAATGAAAAATATTTCAATAAATAGGAGCATGTTAGAATGAGTAATAACGACAGCAAGAAGTGGTTCAACGAAAACCGGTTCGGCATGTTCATCCATTGGGGTGCGTATTCCGTGGCGGGACGCGGCGAATGGATCATGAACAGGGAGAGGATCGGCAAGGAAGAATACACGAAGAAATATGTCGACAACTGGCATGCGGAGAAGTACGATCCGGCTGCATGGGCTGAGCTCGCGAAGGAAAGCGGCATGGGATACATGGTGCTGACGACACGCCACCACGACGGGTTCGCCCTCTGGGATTCGAAGGTCAACAGCTGGAACGCCGCAAAACTCGGACCGAGGCGCGATCTGGTTGCACCATATGTGAAGGCTGTAAGGAAGGCCGGGCTGAAGGTCGGTCTCTACTACTCGCCTGCGGCATGGACGCATCCGGACTATCCCGGACCTTTCTTCCGCGACTGGCCGGGCGACAAGGACTGGAAGGATGAGGCCTCAAAAAGGCGTTTCATAGAATACTACAGGGCTGAACTCCGTGAACTGCTGACAGGATACGGCAAGATCGATTATCTCTGGTTCGACGGATGCATACCGGAAAACATCGATGGCGACGAGACCCTGAAGATGGTGAAGGAACTCCAGCCGGACATCCTCGTCAACAACCGCCTCGGAAAACCTTTCGACATCAAGTGCAGCGAGCAGACGATAAATCCGGCGAAGGCGGGACAGGACTGGGAGGCGTGCATGACATTGAACGGCAACTGGGGATATCATGCCGGTGACAATCGCTGGAAGAGTTCAGTGGATGTGCTCGACATGCTTCTTACCTGTGTGCAGAGCGCAGGAAATCTCCTTCTCAACATTGGACCTAAGGCTGATGGAACTGTTCCGGAGAAGTCAGTGAAGATATTGCGTGAGGCCGGCAAATGGATAAGCCGCAACAGTGAATGCATGGCGGATTCCGACAGGCATCCGTTCTCGTGGAACTGCACCGCCAGGCCGATCACAGCAAAAGGGAACCGCGTATATCTGCATTTCCTGAACGATCCATGCGGAACTTTCTGCTGGGGCGAATTGAAGAACAAGGTGCTGTCGGCAAAGATGCTCAAGGATGGTAAAGCAGTCGAATTCCGTCAGGAAGGAGACAGGCTCTTCCTTGAGAAAATACCGTCTCCGCTGCCGGACAGTCCGGCGACGACGATTGTCCTGGAGCTTGACGGCAAGCCGGAAGCCCTGATGCAGCAGACGACATTCTGGATCCCGGAGTGAGTAGGATGCATTTTAAGTATGGCGGTTTTTACTTGTCATGAGCGCGTCGAATGGAACCGCCAATTAACTGTCGGGTTAAAACCCGACATACTGGCTTTGACAAGGTTTCTGAATTATGGAAATTGTTTGTAGTAGCGCATGTTTGCGCGTTCTTTAAGGAGCGCCGACCTTGGTCGCCTATGGTGCGCCGAAGGCGGGAGACCAGCGCTCCTTTGGGAAAATAAAGAACGCGCAAACAGGCGCTACTACAAACGAAATCATTCACAGTTGAACTTATTTCTAAGCCCTGCAGATTGCTGGTGCATTACGGTAATGTCTTGAATTTGACGCGTGATACTTTATCTTAATCGCAAAATACATGAAAGGATGTTTTTAACTCATATGAAAATATTGCTTACCGGGGCCTCGGGGAATCTTGGCTCGGCCGTCTGCAGGAAACTGCATGAGGATGGATTTGAGGTCGTAGCCACCGACCAGATCATGAAGAAGGATCTGCCGGTCAGGCTCAAGGTCGCGGATCTGCGGGACAGGATTGTCTGCTACGAACTTATGGAAGGGGCCGACGCCATCGTCCATCTGGCGGCCCATCCGAACGACGGATATCCAATAAAGCAGGAGCTTCTGAACGACAACACTTCCTTCACCATGAACCTGCTGCATGCGGCGTACGAGTCAGGCATCAGGAAATTCCTCTTTGCCAGTTCCATACAGGCGATGGTGCGGATGCGGAGGATTGGCGAGGACGGGACAATACCCCAGTCAAGGTTGAAATATCTTCCTGCCGACGGGGAGGTGCCTGCGGATCCTGACAACGTCTATGGATTGAGCAAGCAGCTATGCGAGCAGATGCTGAAATTCTATGCCCAGGAGAAGGGCATGTCCTGCATTGCCTTCCGTTTCCCGTTCCTCTACAATCCCGAATTCCTCAAGTTTTACAGGAGATATCATATCAGCTGGAAGGCATACATGAACCAGCAGGGCAATCTCGAGGAGTGCTTTGCGTCTTTGTCAGTGAACGACGCCGCCCGTCTTATCGCGGCCGTGCTCAGGAAGGATCTTCCCGTGTACAGATGCTATTTTCCGGCAATCCCGAATCCCATCGCAGACGAGGAGGTATCCGTGCTGCTGGATAAGTATTACAAGGGTGTTGAACTCAGGAAGCCAGTCTCGGAGATCAAGTCCCTGGTCGACATTTCGCGCATCACAGGCGATACCGGCTGGACTCCCGAGGACAACGTCCTCCAGATGCTCAAGGATGCAATCAAGGTCTGAGTGGAATGTTGCTAAGTTAAGCACTTCTGCCATGAAAGTATGTCGGGTTTCAACCCGACACCAGGTTGGCGGTTTAAAAACCGCCATACTGACTGCTTCCCCATTTAGATCCTTGAGGCGTTGCTGGCGGGACGCAAGCGCTCTTGAAGAAAAGTAAAACCAAAAAGAACGCGCAAATCCTCCGAAGGAGGACTGCTACGAATAAAAAACTAAAAATAAATCACAGGCGAGACGCCTGTGCTACATTGCCAGGTCAATCTGGAAATTATTTGTCCTGCCTTACTCCGCCGGTTTTGTTCACCAGCATTTTAAGGTGAAGATCTTTTGATATTGATTTACCTGCTAGGACATCCTCTTCCCTGAATGATGCCATTAGGATTTCTCCCTCCTTGTAGCGCTGGTAGTCGTAGATGATCCTGATCACGCCGTCCTTGTCCTGGATACCGTCGGGATATGAGACTCCCTCGCGTTCATCCAGCAGGAGGCCGCCTGTCCAGGTCGCACCATCGTCTTCTGAAATGAACGCCGTGAGATGCGAGCGTGGACGCCAGGTCTTACCTTCAATGAATAGCTTTACAGCCTTCTCAGATGCGATGTCAGCATGATTTATAAGCAGCATATTGCCGGATGACAGTCGCCTGATGAAGAACCTTGAGTTCGGGCCGCCAAGATTGGAGTTCTCCCCGGGAGTCCATGTTTTACCTCTGTCCGAGGAGAAGCTCTGTCCGATTCCATAAAGTGTCCTGACAAGCATCCAGAGTTTTCCATCTTTTAATTCCACGATCATGTGCTCGTCGAAGCACCTGTGCGGGATGTCGGCTCCGCCCTGTAGCTGGAATGACTTGCCGTTGTCGGAGGAAATTGTCATATTGGAGAAACGGGCATGCTTCATTTCCTCCAGTTTCGGCTCCATGCATTCCCAGACGGCTGTCGGCATCGCCCATTCGCCGGTGGAGAGGACCGTAGGCTTGTCCATCATGACGCCATCCGCAATACGCACCGGCTGTGAGAAGACTGGCTTGCCCGAGCTGGAGTTATTTGTCCATGCGCCCCATACGCCCGCCCTTCCGTCATGGATCCTGCCGTCCTTCACGCTGTACGACTGCGACCAGAACAGCCACATGCGTCCCTGCGGATCATGCCAGAGCACCGGATCATAGGCGCGAACGTGCCCCGGAGGATCGATGACCGCAACAGGCTCGGTCCAGGTCTGTCCGTTGTCTCCGCTCGTCACGAGCAGGACGTAGTTGTCCGGACCTTCGTTTACTCCGCCGGAGTACCAGGTGGCCCAGAGGCGTCCGCTTGGGGAGCACTCTATTCCGGGTATTCCCTGGAACTGCCTGTTTGCCGTATGATGCTTGTTCACGTCCGGAATTGCTATCTCAACGGGAGACATCGGATTTTCAATGCTGGCATCCATTTGTCAGGTCCTTTTTTAGGTTGAATCTTTCAGTGTCTTTTGTCCTTGACATGTTATGCTTTACAATATATGATATATTTAATAAAGCAAATCGGTGTCATCACGCAGGATGACGGATGGATGGATTGCTGGATGAATGGATTATTGGGTTTGAACTTAAAGCAAAGTCGAAGGGACCATCCATTAATCCAATCATACATGAGACGGTACAAATAACCCACGGAAAATATAAAAGGAGCATTTGTCATGGGAGCAAACAGTCTGATATTCGCCGGACTCCTGTCTGGAATAATTCTTGCAATGTCATCGACATCGATCAGGGCGGAGGATGCCGCTGTCAAACCAGTCGCATCATTTGCGGAGTTCGACAGGAAGGCACAGGCCGGCGAGGCCTTGTCAGTCGTCTTCTTCGGCGGTTCGCTCACTTATGGCGCCAATGCGAGTGATCCGCTTAAGACAAGTTTCCGCGGGCTCATGTCCAAGTATCTGGCTGAGAAATATCCGAAGGCGCGCTTCACGTTCCATGATGCGGCGATCGGCGGAACCGGTTCGGATCTCGGGCTTTTCCGCTTTGAAAGGGATGTGCTCTCCAAGAAGCCAGATCTTGCGTTCCTTGATTTCACGGTCAACGACGGCTATGACCAGAAGGACATTGAACCGCTCATCAACTATGAGACGCTCCTCCGCGGGATGGTTGGACGCGGCATTCCTGTCGAGCAGCTGTATTTCGCATTCAGGTGGCAGTTCGGCAAGGACTACAAGCCCGATGAGGTCTACCGCCGTCTGGACCACATGAAGCTTTCCGCCGCATACCACACCGCCCAGGGCGATCTCTACCCTCTCATGCAGGAGACGATCACAAGCGGCAAGAAGACAATCGAACAGATGTGGCCGTTTGACGGTGCGCATCCGGACGATCCGGGATATGAGGTCTTCTTCGAGGCGGCGCGCCTCGGCTATGAAGCGGCTGTAAAGGAAGGTCTTGTCTGCACCGTTCCTGAAAAACCGGTCTTTGGCGAAATGACTTCCATCAAGCGCATATGCCTGGCGGACAGCCAGCTCCCGAACGGATGGGTCAAGGGAAAGACTTTCCGCACCTCGCTCTGGTTCGACGGGCTTTCCAGCCGCTGGATGGGCGATGTCGCCATGTACGATGTTGCCAAGAGCACAGGCACTGTCGAGCCGATTAAACTGGAGTTCGAAGGAACCTTCCTTGGCCTCTTTGGCGAAGCCAACCAGGACGGCCTGGATGTCGAGGTCAAGGTGGATGGGAAAGTCCTGCCGTTCGCGAAGAAGAAAAAAGATAAGGAAGGGAATGTGACCATGGAATATGCGCCAGCCTGGCCTTTCAAGATGACATACGGACAGGGCAACCTCTTCATATGGCGCAGGAGCCTGACCGCTCTTCCTCCCGGGAAACATGTGCTCGAACTTATCCCAGTAGTCCCTGAGGGCGTGAAAAAGGGGCAGCTGCGCATCGAGAGCGTATGCGTCGCCACCGCTCCTGGACAGTGAAGCAAAGGCGCAGTTTGCGCTGCGCCAAAATTCCAAGTTCCAGATGAATCAATAAAGGAAAAGAACATGCCTCACGGCATTGACTACAAGCAAATAAAACACAATCTTGATTTCGTTCGTAGTTAAGCCCGTGAGGGCTGTTCTTGAATTGTTTCCTTTTTGCTTCTTATGATTAGTTTGTAGTTAACGTCGCAAGACGTGTTTTTGGTCTTTGTTTTAATTTTGGGGCTTGTTTGTCCTCCGAAGGAGGATGGTTTTTGTGATTTGGAATTTACTAATTAATTCACATAGGAGATCCTTGTAATGAAGATGAAAATTCTGTTGCCCATGTTTTTTGCGGCGGCGATGCTGTGCGGGACTCTTTCCGCGCTTGAGACCGAAAACAACGGCATCCGCATCCTGCCTGCCCCGGGAAAGATGACCATCGACGGCAAGTACGACGACTGGGATCTGACTGGTGGAATCTTCACATGCAGCGGAGTCGAGAGCAACCGGGACGTCTACAGCACATGGATGCATATGATGTACGACAAGGATTTCCTTTATGTGCTGGCGCGCTGGAACGATCCTACACCCATGAACAATCCCGGCTCGACAAAGGGCGATCACGGATTTGCCGGAGACTGCCTGCAGATCCGTTTCATTACGGGATACGAGAAACCCGATGAAAAGGTGAGCCATTGGACATGCTGGCGCGACCGCGAAGGCATCGACGTGATGGACGTGGCATACAACCGCGATTTCAAGGGCGAGGCTGTCCGTGATGCCAGGGAGAAGGGTGCGCTCCAGGGATTCCAGGTCTATGCCGACGACAAGGGTTATTCCCAGGAGATCGCTATTCCGTGGAGCATGATAACATCAGATGGAAAAGCCCTGAAGGCCGGTGACAGCATCGTGATGGCGGTCGAACCGAATTTCACCGCGGGTATTTCAGGACGCATTACAATCAAGGACATTTTCAGATCCGGAGTTGTTCCCGACAGGGTCTTCACTTTCCGTGCATACAAGCAGTGGGGCATCGGTACTCTGGAAGCAGCAGGAAAAGTTGGACTTGCACCAGTGCGCCTGTCTGACGACAGGAAATTTCCGGTGGCGATGAAGGACGGTAACCTGTCAGTCGACTGGACGGGGCTCATCATTTCGCAGCTCTGGCCCGGGTTCAAGAAAATAGAGTTCGACATGCCGTTCGACGGATATGTCTCGATGAACCTCATCGGACCGGATGGCGTTGTCGCGAGACAGCTTCTCACCGAGAATTATTTCCAGAAAGGGAAGCGCACGGTTGAATGGGACGGCTTGACTTCTCCCCTGCACCGGTTGCCCGGCACGGTTCTGCCCGCAGGCAAATATGAATGGAAGGCGATCGCGACAAAGGGGTTCGGCACAACTCTGAGAGGATGGGCGTCGCACAGCGGAAAGGCGCCATGGAACAATGGTCCGACCGACAGCTGGGGCGGTGATCACGGTGTTCCTTCCGGATGCGTATTTGACGGTACCCGCATGCTCCTGGCATGGAACGGAGCTGAGGGCGGACGGCATGTACATGGAACTGATCTCCAGGGCGTGGTCCAGTGGGGCTTGAAGAACACCACGGGCGCCGGAGATCCGAACGTAATAGCCGCCGACGGCGGAACTGCATATATCCTCAACAGGTTCCATTCCGGCATGGATCCGGTGATAACCCGCGCGGATTCCGCAACTGGAACTTATTCCTGGTGGAAAGGACGCGATACTACGGTTCTTCCAATCAAGGAGACCTGGGAGAAGCCGGAAGGCATGCCCGACCATTTCGACGGTCTCGATGCCAAGAACGGCAAGCTGTATGCGACCTGCAGCGATGCGCGCATAGGTGCTGACGATCTCACCGACATTAAAGCTTTCTTTACAAAAGTGCAGGCTGGAGGCGGAGCTCTTGACGGCATTTGGAGCTCACTCTATGAAAGAACTCGGAAAAGCATTACCGACTGGCTCGCAGGAAAACAGGTTAAGGAGGCAAAGCCAAAGGGTCCGCTACATGAAGATCCTCTGTCTCTTGTGATCAAAAAACTGAACGACGCCATCGCAAAAGAGACAACAGGCGCTGCGGCACAGGCGAAACGCAAGGCTATTGATGCGGCTCTTGGCGAATCCATCCGGCACATGAATACAAACCTTTTTGCCGTGCTTGATGGCGGTACCGGGAAAGTCCTGAAGACCTGGCCTCTTGAATGCGGGACATTCGTGCGCGCGGTCAACGACAATCTCGTTTATGTGATAACAGGCGGAATTGCGGCGCAGGGTGACACGCTTGCAGGGACATCTGTTGTATCAATTGATCCTGCGACAGGAAAGACAAGTCCGTTCATCCAGGGGCTGAAGAATGTGCGCGCACTGGCTGTGGACAAGAATGGAAAGGTGTATGCAAGCGTTACCGAACCCGATCAGCAGGTGCTTGTATTTGATAATCAGGGAAAGCAGATCTCCTCAATAGGTAAGAAAGGCGGACGCCCGGCTGTCGGAGTCTATGATGCAGCCGGAATGTACCAGCCGTTCGGTCTGGCCATAGATGGCGAAAACAAGCTGTGGGTGATGGAATCCAATCGCTATCCGAAACGCGTCAGCGTATGGAACATTGAAACTGGCGCATTGATAAAGGAATTCTACGGCATGACGCATTATGGCGCCTCCGGCGGTGCGATAAATCCGCTTGAGCCGAATATCATGGTCGGCGAAGGATGCGAGTGGCGAATGGATCCAGTGACTGGAATATCGAAATGCACTGGGACAATCGAACAGGCGTTCCATGGTTTCGCGACATTCCGGGAAGGGGCGAACAAGAAGCTGTATCTGTATGTTGAGACAGATGATGGCGGCCTGCCGCATCACGGCTATGGAGTGTGGGACCACAAGATCTACGAACGCATCGGTGAAGGGCAATATGTCCTCCGTACGGCGTTCATCGTGATCAGGGATGCTGAAACAAAGCCGATAGGCACTTATGTCTGGACCGACGAGGACGGCACTGGCAAGCTAGACTTGGCAAAGGCGAAGAAGGTCGACTTCAATGTCACTTTCGGCGGATCACTCCATTGGTCGCTCAACCTCGGACTTGACCAGACGCTTTATGGATATGACCAGGGCGGCAAGCGTTTCCTTCGTCTGCCTTTGAAGGGGTACACTGCGTGCGGCGCCCCGAAATACGATCTGGCTGGAGCCGAAGTCCTGCCGCAGCAATATTTTGATGGACACAACAGCACCGCCGTTCCCGACGCAAGCGGAAAGAAACTGCTGACCATCAACACCAAGGCCCAGCGATGGGAATGCTTCGATCTCGCGACCAACAAGATCCTCTGGTCTTATCCGAACCCGTATTTCCAGGTGCATGGTTCGCATCGCGCACCTACGCCGACACCCGGTGTGACCAGAGGCGCATATGGCCCGATTGGAATCGCAGAGCTTCCAGCACCGATCGGCACGCTCTGGGCGATCAACGGAAATCTCGGGGAATGGTATCTGCTCAATGGAGACGGCTTCTATCTCGGACACATCTTCGAGGGCGATCCAACAAAATTCCGCTGGCCGGCTAAACCGGTTCCCGGAGCCGACCTTACGAATTGTCCGCCCGGAAGTGGCGGAGAGGACTTCGGCGGCTCCCTAACGCAGGGCAAGGACGGCAGGATCTACATCCAGGCCGGCAAAGGAGCCGTATGGAACACGCTGATGAAAGGCCAGGAGGAGGTCAGGGCAATCGGTTCCGGACAGGTCGAGCTCACGCAGGCCGATCTTGTGAAGGCGAATGAGTACCGTGAGAACGCACTCCAGGCGGTCACCGCCGGACTCCAGTACGGTGTCGCAAAATTCACGCCTGCGTCACTTACAGGGAATCTTGACAAGGACTTTCCGAAGATGCAGAAGATTGCCGGAAAGAAGGGTGAAAGTGAATTCAAGGCGCTCATGACATATGACGAAAACAACCTCTATCTGGGCTGGCTTGTGAGCGATCCGACTCCATGGACGAACAGCGCCAAGGAATTCGTGCAGATGTATTCCGAAGGCGATACCGTGGACTTCCAGTTCGGATCGAATCCGAAGGCCGATCCGAAGCGCAATGACGCTGCTGCCGGAGACTTCCGCATATCGATAGGAAATCTCCAAGGCAAGCCGGTGGCGGTGCTCTACCGCAGGCAGTCGGAAGTGAAAAAGCCAAGGTCCTTTACATCCGGAGTGCTGTCAAATTACGTAATGGAATACGTGGACGTGATACCCGAAGCGAAGATCGAAGTGAAGCTGGACAAGGGCAAGGGATATATTGTTGAAGCTGCAATCCCGCTGTCTGCTCTTGGGTTCACGCCCCAGCCAGCGCTTCCATATCATGGCGATTTCGGTGCTACTTTCGGCGATCCCGCCGGAGAGCGCACGCGTCTCCGCGTCTATTGGAACAACCAGCAGACCGGCCTTGTTGACGACGTCGTCTTCGAGCTGCAGATGGCTCCGAAAAACTGGGCTACGATTGTGTTCCAGTGAGATGTGCGTGTATATTATAATCATGGCAGTGAAGAACATGCCTTACGGCATTGACTACAAACAAATAAAAGACAAATTGTGAGTTCGTTTGTAGTTAAGCCCGTGAGGGCTGTTCTTTTATTTTTTCTCTTATTTGAACTTGTTTGAAATGTCGGGAAAATGAATGAAAAAGGTCTCCAAGACCAGTTTCAAATATCCAAGTCTCAATTCCTTCTACAGGAAGCTGGGACAGGGGAAACCTGCGAAGATCGCATATCTCGGCGGCTCGATAACGTTCGGGGCGACCGCGAGCGATCCGCTCAAGACTTCCTGGCGCGCCCTGAATGCCGAATATCTTAAACGTAAATTCCCCAGGGGACATCTCGGACCTATTGATGCCGCCATAGGAGGTAAAGGTTCCAAGCTGGCGGTGTTCAGGATGGACAGGGATGTCATACCGTATTCCCCGGACCTGACATTTGTCGAATACGCCGTGAACGACTGGGAGGATCCGACCGGCCTCGAATCCGTTGAAGGCATAATCCGAAAACTGAAAATATCCAAGCCGGACATGGAGATCGTCATACTGATAATAGGGTCCAATAAGGAATATGGATGCCCGAAGCGGGACAGCTATGCGAAACTCGCAGAATATTACGGCCTGCCATGCATAGACCTGTTCAGCCAGGTCAAGAAGCGCATCGGTGCGAAACTCGCAACCCAGGACTTCCTGACTGACGGCTGCCATCCCAACGACCGAGGCTACAAACTCTATGCGGACATAATCAATTCAAACCTGGACAAGCTTGCAGAAGAAAAAGGCAAGCCGGGAAAATTTCCCGAGAAGCCTATGACTTCGAACCGTTTCCAGACTGCTAAAATTATCGAGCTGTCCAAACTGAAGAAACTCGGAACCTGGGAAAAAGGTGTAGTTGATGTGACTGGAATATGGTTCGACCACCAGCCTTCGCGCTGGATGTCGAGCGTGATAACGCCTGCCGCCGACAATGCCAAGCTGGACTTGAACCTCAAATGTTCCGGACTGGGGCTTTATTATGAATCCATGCCTGAAGGTGAGAAAGTCATTATTGAAATCGACGGCAAGGAGTTTTTAAAAGCCGACACATCGTTTAAATTCCATTATCCCGGACTCGGCTTCGATTTCCAGTTCCTTCCGGAATCAAAAGTCAGGAAAGTAACTCTTTCTTCTCCGGAAAAAGGAAAAGTGAAAGTGGGGTATTTGCTGTATACTAATTAGCTGTTATTGATGTGGTATTTTCATAACAAGTATGTCGGGTTTTAACCCGACGATTAATTGGCGGTTTAAAAACCGCCTTACTTATTGAGCGCCGGTCTCCAGGCAGGCTCTTGATGCCGACCTGGAGGTTTAACCGCCTGCGGCGGCGCCATAGGCGACCAGGTTCGGCGTTCCTGTAAGCAACTCCACAGGAAAGATGCCTGAGTTACATTAAAAATCAGGTCTTGGAAAATGAAAAAGTCGACATGTGATGAAAAAGGAGTCTTGAAAGAGATTAGCGTTTCATCATATACATACTATTGAAATAAAAAGTTTCCGTATGGGAATTGTGTTTTGGCCGATCTTTATGATTGCGCAGCAATCTTTGGACTGCGAAACCCCTGTTTCGCTTTGTGTTCTGCTGGAAGCAGGATGCAAACAGCTTTTGCCGTCGCTGGAAAGCAATGGCGTGAAGAGTCGCTGTAAAACAAAGCGGCACAGGGGTGCCGCAGTCCAAAGTCAGGCCAAAGCGCCTGACAAATATACAAGGGCAGGTTAAGGTGTTTTTACTTTACGGGGAAATAATCCTGCAGAAAGAAATGCATACAGTATGAAGAAGAAACAGAATATTTCGAGTGATAGCTCTGATGTAGAAAAAAGCGAAAGCAAGAATTCATCCATCAGCTTCCCCGGACATCTCCTTTGCGAATATCTGGAAAATCCTCTTGGCATCGGAACGGCTGTTCCACGTCTCTCCTGGGAATTGAAACCACTTGTCCGCGGTGCCCGTCAGGGCGCATGGAGGATTGTGGCTGCTTCCACGCTGGAGACGATGCTGTCAGGTAAATATGATCTCTGGGACAGCGGCAAGGTCGAATCGGACCAGAACATCCATGTCGAATATGCCGGCAAAGCTCTTGCCAGCGGACAGATTGTCTGGTGGCGAGTGATGGCCTGGGATGCCGAAGGAATTGCCACCGGCTGGAGTTCGCCTGCCTCTTTTGAAATTGGATTGCTCTCTGACAAGGACTGGCATGGCGAATGGATTGCTGCACCTGAAAATATTTCATCTCCGCTGTTGAGGAGGGAATTCAAACTTGGAAATATAATTCCGGTCGGACAAGTCCGACCCTCCATGCCCGATGCGGGCGTAAAAATGGAGGGACGCGCTTGCCGCGTCCGCAATCTTGAAAATAGCTGTGACGGCAAGACAATAAATCGCGCAAGGATCTATGTTTCAGGCCTGGGATATTCGGAACTTTATGTCAACGGGATGAAATCTGGCGACAGGGTTCTTGATCCTGCCTGGACCGACTACGACAAGCGCGAAATGAAGGAAATGCTCTATCCATACGGGGATCGCGGTGTAAAACGTGTCTGTTACGCCACGCATGATGTTACCTCTCTTCTGGCTCCAGGATGCAATGCAATCGGAGTGATGCTCGGCAATGGGATGCATAACCAGCGATCCCGTCTGGCCGAAGGAAAGATGTGGTATGGACGGGCGCGCATGCTGTTGGAAATGCGTGTCGGCTACACGGATGGCACGCAGGAGATCATAACAAGCGATTCCGATTGGATGTGCTGTGAAGGTCCGATCCTCTTCAACAATGTCTTTGTCGGCGAGATCTATGATGCACGTTTCGAGAAGGAAGGCTGGAGCCTGCCGAAATACGATGATTCATCCTGGGGAAATGTTGAAATCGCATCACGTCCGACGGGAAAACTTGTTGCTCAGACATGTCCTCCCGACCGTGTCGTCGAAACTCTTCCGCCTACTCGCATGTGGACATCCAGGGAAAATAAGACCATTTTCGATTTTGGCAAAGTGTTCAGCGGGTGGGTGCGCATATGTGCTCCAGGCGGTTCAGCAGGCGATGAGATAGAGATGCGTTTTTCCGAGGAGCTTCACAAGGACGGCGAACTTGACTTCAACAGTGCCGGCGGGGAAAAGCAGATACAGCGCGACATCTTCATCCTTTCCGGGAAAGGCGATGAGACCTACGAACCGCGATTTGTCTGGCATGCTTTCAGATATGTTGAAATAAAGGGATGGTCTGGGAAGCTCGACATGAGCATGATCGATGGCCGCGTGGTTCACTGCGATGTTGCCAGGACTGGCAGTTTCACATGCTCAAATCCTCTCCTTGAAAAGATTAATGAGCTCTTCGTCTGGACGCAGCTCCTGAACATGCACGGCGGAGTACCGAGCGACTGTCCGCACCGTGAACGCCTTGGATACACCGGCGACGGACATCTTGTAGCCTCGTCTGCAATGTGGAATTTATGGATGCCGCAGTTTTATACGAAGTGGATCAGCGACATTGCCGACTCGCAGAACAGCGAGACTGGATTTGTTCCGCACACTGCGCCTTTCTATGGCGGCGGCGGTGGCCCGGGCTGGGGATCAGCATGCGTGATACTTCCGTCCGTCATGCAAAGCATGTATGGCGACCTGAGCATTGTCGGGCAGATGTATGCATGCATGGAGAAATGGCTGAAATATCTGGATGGCAAGACGGATGGCGCCGATATAGTTATAGAAGAGGAGCCGGGCAGCTGGTGCCTCGGCGACTGGTCATTGCCTGTCAATATGGAAATTCTTATGAAGGACAATATTCTGCCTCCATCGCTAGTGAACACTTTCTTCTATGGCATGTGCGCACGCCAGCTTGGAAATATGGCCGGGGCACTTGGATGCACAGATGACGCGGAACGCTACAAGTCCAAAGCTGCGAAGATCGCAGAAAGTTTCCATAGGAAGTTTTTTGACAAGGATCGCGGAACCTATCTGCGCGGGCTTCACGGGACAAGCGCGTTCGCTCTTGTTCTCGGAGCGGTGCCTGCCGAAGAAAAAGCTAGGGTCGTCGACAACTTGGTCGAACATGTCCTCATAAGATGCTCCGGCCATCTCGATACTGGAATAATGGGTACGCCCGTGCTTTTCGAGGCGCTGGCGCAGGAGAAGCGTTTTGATGTGGCGTATGAAATCCTCAGCAAGACGACATTCCCGGGTTTTGGTTTCATGATCGCTTCCGGAGCGACTACGATGTGGGAGAACTGGGCATATGAGAACGGATCCCACTGCCATCCGATGTATGGAAGCGTCAGCGACTGGATGTACCGGTATGTCGCTGGGATCCGGCAGGATCCGGATTCCAACGGATTCGACAAAATAACTGTTGTGCCGTGGCCCGGTCCTGAGCTGACGCATGCTTCTGCAAAAGTTCTTACGATACGCGGAACTCTTGATGTCAGATGGGAGAAGGGCGGCATGCTCACGCTGGTGGAAGTTGTTATTCCTGTCGGTTGCAGTGCGAGGATTATTGTCCCGAAATCGAATTCCGGAAAATGTAAATTGTTCGAATCAGGAAACCCGCTGAGTCCGGGAAAAGGAAAATTGCCTGCAGGCATCAGCAAGGTTATGGACAATGGAGATAGTTTTATGATTGAAGTGGGTGCCGGGAAATATAATTTTACTGCAATATAAGGTATTGCGTTTAGAAGTAGGTACGTGCTTTAGCATGTACCATTCTTATATCTAAATCATGGTACATGCTGAAGCACGTACCTACTTAAAGGAAGAATATGAGACACATAATAGAGAAAGAGAAGAAGACACCGGTGATGTTCGATGTGGATGTCGTCGTCTGCGGCGGAGGGACTGCAGGAATGGCGGCGGCGGTCTGCGCCGCACGCAAGGGGCTTTCAGTCGTGATCGTAGAGCGGACTTCAATTCCAGGCGGAATGGTCACGCATGTCACCTACTGGACATCGGACTTCAATAACAAGGGCGGATTCGCCCGCGAATTCATCACGAAGCTGTACGATAGCGGCGTTTGTGTCAAGCCTTATTACAATCCCTGGCTGATCGTGCCGTATTTCGATTCGTTGATAGAGGAGAACAAGATTCGCGTTCTCTATCTTTCAAATATTGCCGCACCTATCGTCGAAGATGGAAAACTCGGTGGCGTGATTGTTGAATCAAAGTCCGGAAGGACTGCGATAAAGGCGAAAATTGTCATTGACGCTACCGGTGATGGAGATGTCGCTGCCGGTGCTGGAGCTGATTTCAAGCAGGGCAGGGAAGGGGACGGAGCAGTACAGGCGATCTCCTTGACCCAGATGCTGACGAATTACACAGCAGGCCAGATAGACTATAAGAGGATGCAGGAGATAATTGAAAAGGCGGTCAGGAAGTCAGGAAAGAAATACTGGTATCCCTATGACAAATGGCATCCCGGGACGGTAGTCGGTACACGGCAGACGCTCCTGCACTCAGTACCTCATGCGACCGGATATGATCCGACGGACGCGATCCAGCTGTCAGACGCGATGGTTGAAATGAGGAAGCAGGCATACGAGCTTTTTGAGCTTCTCAAGAACAACACCGAGGAGTTCAAGGATATCGAATTCGGCCCGTTCTCCGCTATTCCCGGCATCCGTGAGAGCAGGCGCGTCGTCTGTGACAAGATGGTGACGAAGAAGGATATCGAATCCGGCGCGAAATATGACGACGGGCTTTTCACGGTGGCGCAGTATGTCGACATCCACAGGCGCGACAAGATTGAGGCACCGATAATTGTAACCAAGACGGAGCCATATCACATACCGTTCGGGGCGCTCCTGCCCAGGCGGTTGGAGAACATCCTTGTCGTCGGGCGCTGCATCGGCGGAGCTCATGAACCGCTTGCAAGCTACCGGATCATAGCGGACTGCATGGCGATGGGTGAGGCTGCGGCGATCGCTGCGAAATTCGCAATTGACGGCAAGTGTACGCCCAGGAAGATCAATGTCGGGAAACTGGTGAAGGAAATGTCTTCACTCGGATATGTGCAGTGATATGCTGCTGTATGCATGAAATAGTTTACAGGTAGGGCGGTTTCGCCGAAACCGCCGCGGACGACTCGGCGAGTCGTCCCTACCCGGAAAATGTCAACATATTTATGACCTCATTAGTAATTGAAAAGAAGGAACTTAACTTGAAGAAATTAAAATACAGAGTGGGTGGAAGCGGATGGGCTGATCTTGGCGAGGGGAAGGAACTTAACGTTGGCGTTGGTGATGAAATCGTCTTCGATCTTTCCTCCGGCGGGCACTGGTATGGCCACGGCTTTTCCCATGAGCAGCCGTATCCTCTTGAGACCGGGAAGATTGATAATCCATCGTTTGCCGTGAACAACATCCAGAGCCCGATCTGGCTTTGCTCCGCCGGTTTTGCGATCTTCGCAGACACTTGCGGTAAATTAAAGGTCTCCATCAACAAGGACAGCGACGGGATGCTGCGGATAACACCGGTCGAGAATCCTGCCGCGATCCGGATTTTCCATGGAACTTCGCTTCCAGATGCATGGGGGAAGCTGGCTGCGAATATTGGATGGCCGAACATCCCGCCCGCCCGGGAGTTTTTCGGGGATTCCATATTCTGCACCTGGACGCAGTATCCCCGCGCAATAACGCAGGAAAGAATACTCGACATGGCGCGGCAGATACGCAGGCAGGGATATCCTTGTTCGACCATTACAATCGATGACCGCTGGGAGTCATGTTTTGGAGAACTTTGCTTCTCAGATAAATTCCCCGATCCCAGGCGGATGATAGAAGAACTCCACAGTCTGGGATTCAAAATCCTGCTCTGGATAACTCCATTTGTCAATACTGAAGCCCGGAACCACAAGGAACTGGCCGATGCAAAGCTCCTTGTCCCGAACAAGGACGGCAAAGGTGCCGCGCTGATGAAGTGGTGGGGCGGAACGGCAGGGCTTGTGGACCTGACGAACCCTGCTGCCCGTTCATGGTTCAAGTCACAGCTCATCCGCCTGAAAAATGAAATCGGGGTGGATGGATTCAAGATTGACGGCGGGGACGCGAAATATCAGCCTGACCTCCAGATTTCCTCATGGCATGACTACCGTGGCGCATCCGGATATCTCGATGAACTACTTTCACTTTTCGAGGAAGTCGCGCCGAACTGCTGTGAAAGCCGCACGGCCTGGCTGTCACAGGGCAGGCAGATAATCTGGCGTCAGGGCGGAAAGGACTCGCACTGGGGCTTGAACAACGGGTTGAAGGCGGTGGTGTCGCTGGCGATGCATATGTCGCTCATGGGTTATGACATCCTGATGCCTGACATGATACCGGGCCGCGTCCAGACTTTGGAAAGCAATATGCCTCTGCCTACTGATGAACTCATGGTCAGGTGGACAGAAGTTTCCGCCTTCATGCCGATAATGCAGTTCTCATATTTCCCCTGGAACTACTGTCCTGAGACCGCCAGTATTGCCTGCGCATATTCCAGGATGCACAAGCTCCTTGGGAATTATCTTGCGGACAGCGTTGTTTCCAGGAAGGCGCCCTTGATCCGTCCATTGTGGTTCGATTATCCGGACGTTGAGGAATACTACGGGCTTTCCGACCAGTACATGCTTGGGAAAGATCTGATCGTGGCGCCAATTCTCGATACGGATGTCCATTCCAGGAACATCATGCTTCCTCCGGGTAAATGGCGGGAAATCCGCACGGGAGAACTTTTCAACGGACCATTGACAATCAGGGATTTTCCAGTGAAATGTCCGGGTATGCCAGTTTTTATAGGAGAGCATAATTCTGAATTGTTTGACTTTCTGCATAAGGAGTTTTCCGGACTGGAAGGAATTACAGTCAAGCCTGGAATGACAACTTCGAAATATTTATGCGGCCTGGACAGGGATCTGTCGGTCACGGGATGAGCGTGATTATATGATATGAAGCAATATTGTAACTGTTAAGCTGTGATTTTGCCTTATAAGTAGGGCGGTTTTTAAACCGCCAACCAAGTGTCGGGTTAAAACCCGACATACTTTCAAAATTAATGAATTTGCCAATTTTGTAATTGGCTAGAATTAACGAAAGGATATGAACTTGATGGATAAACGCATAAAATTAGCTTTAGTCGGTTTGAATTTCGGAAGACACATAATTGAAAACCAGCTCCTTGATGGGCCTGGCGGAAAGTATGTCGAACTCGCCGGGATCTGCGATCTTGATGCGGCGAAGGCGAAATCCTTTGGCGAAAAATACGGTGTCAAGGTCTTTGAATCGCTGGACAGCATACTGAAGGATCCGGAGATAGAGGCCGTCGGGCTTTTCACGCCTCCACGCGGACGCGCGAAGCTCCTCGACAGCATAATCAGCGCAGGCAAGCATGTGATGACCACGAAGCCGTTCGAGGACGATCCCGAGGCTGCGATGGCGGTCCTGAAGAAGGCGAAGAATCTCGGGAAGGTACTGCACCTTAATTCTCCAAGTCCCGTACCATCCGATGATATTAGGCAGATCTTTGAATGGCGTGACAAATATAATCTCGGCCAGCCGATCTCCGCGCGATGGGAGACCTTCGCGAGATATTCCGAGAAGTCGGATGGAAGCTGGATGGATGATCCCGCGAAATGCCCGGTGGCGCCAATCTTCAGGCTTGGGATCTACGGTATAAACGACCTTCTGCAGCTCTGCGGGAATCCGAAGGAGATTCACGTGATGCATTCGAGGATCTTCACCGGGCGTCCGACTGCTGACAACGCCCAGCTTTCGATCAGGTTCGAGAACGGATGCGTCTCAAGCATCCTTGGATCGTTCTGTGTGAACAACGGCAATCCGTACTCGAACAATCTCATAATACATTTTGAGAACGGGACAGTCACCCGTGCCATACTGACTCCTGAGTTCTTCGGCAGGACAAAGGACAAGGTCGCCTTGACGCTCCAGACAGTCAAAGGTAAGGATGAAAAGATAACAGAGACGGCTTTCATTGACCGGGCCGTCGTTTCCGGCGGATACCAGTGGGATAATTTCCACAAGGCGGTGCGCGGCGGAAAACTTGAAAACGAGATCAGCCCGGAGCTTATCGTGAATTCCATACGCGTATTGAATGCCATGAAGGCGCAGCAGTTTTCGAACGCATCTGCAATGATCGATTGAAATGAGTGAGGAATTGTCTGGAAATACTTGCTATTGTCAACGGCACTGGTGTTTGTTTTGTTTGTAGTTAAGCCATTATTGGCTGTTCTTTTGAGAATTAAAGACGACACGCAATAATGCGTTAACTACCAACGAATGCAATTCCAGGTGGTCAATGGCGCGAGGCATGTGAGGGTATTTTATTTTGTTTGAGTTTCAGAGTTTGAAATTACGAAATGCGGCATGCGGCTGTACATATAATAGAATAGGAGTATTCAATAATGAAAAAGCATCAGATCAAGGCAAAAGAGATTCCGTTGAATGATTCGTACGACGTGATAGTGGTCGGAGGTGGCCCATCCGGATGCACTGCTGCGGCCGCGGCCGCGCGCGAAGGGGCGAAGACCCTTCTCATCGAGGCGACTTCCTCTCTTGGAGGGATGGGTACGTCGGGACTTGTTCCATCATGGTGCCCGTATTCAGACAAGCAGAGAATCATCTACGGCGGAATGGCGCAGTACGTCTTTGAGAAGTCGAAGGCCGGAATGCCGCATGTCGGGAAAGACGAGCTTGACTGGGTTCCGATAGATCCTGAGCTGCTCAAGTGCATCTACGATGATCTTGTCATTGGTTCCGGAGCCGATATCCTCTTCAACTCATTCATGGGATCCGTAGAGTCCGGGAACGGTGCTGTCAGCGCAATAATCGTCGCGAGCAAGTCCGGGCTGATGGCATACAGGGCGAAAGTTTTCATTGATGCCAGCGGGGATGCGGATGTCGCCGCATGGGCAGGCGCAAAGTTCCAGAAGGGGGATGGGAAGTCCGGGGAGCTCATGCCGGCCACCCACTGTTTCACCCTTGCGAACGTTGATGAATATACGCAGAAGAATTCCGTGCTGAAGTGGTGGGATTCCGCTCCGGGCTCCTGGCGCCACAGCATGGTCAGGAAATATCCGGGGCTGACCGACGGGCATTTGTGCAAGGCACATGTTGGACCGGGCGTCTTCGGGTTCAATGCCGGGCACATATGGGATGTCGACAACACGCGTCCGGAAACCGTTTCCAAGGCGCTTGTCCAAGGCAGGAAGATCGCCTGCGAATTTCGCAGGGCCCTTGCTGAGTTCCATCCGGCGTTCAGGAATTCCTTCCTGGTGAATACCGGTTCATTGCTCGGAATCCGCGAGACCCGCAGGATAATCGGCGACTACGTACTGACAGTTGGCGACTACATGGCGCGCAAATCCTTCAAGGACGAAATTTCCCGCAACAGCTATCCGATAGACATCCATACTGCGAAGAGCGAGATCGGCAAGGCCAAGACTGGCAAGCTGAATGTCATGGAACGCTACGAGCAGTTCAAATCCGGCGAGTCGCACGGGATTCCGTACCGCTGCCTGACTCCAAAGGGGTTGCGGAACGTTCTTGTGCCCGGGCGCGCGGTCTCCTGCGATCGTTTCGTGCAGGGCAGCGTGCGAGTGATGCCGAACTGCCTGTGCATGGGCGAGGCTGCGGGAATCGCAGGCGCTATGGCATTGAAGAAGCAGGGCGATGTCCATGCCATAAATACGGACGCGCTCAGAAGCAGGCTCAAGAAGAACGGCGCATATCTTCCGTAAGGGATGGAAGGATTTCTGTATTTGTCCGTGCCCGAATTCTTTTGAAGTAGGGACGGGCTTTAGCCTGTCCCATCCTTAAGCATTAGGATGGTACATGCTGAAGCACGTACCTACTTAACGCGCAAACATGCAACCAGCGTCTAACAGTATTCTTGACTACCAAACAATTATGAAAACCTTTATTTCGACATTCTCTGCTTGTCCGATATTTTCCTGACGATAAAAAATCCATAATTATCCCGGCATGCTCTTGACAAATGTATAATTAATGTATAAAATATGTCCAAACAAAGGCTAATAAGGAGTTGCCGATGCTTAAGAGCCAAAAGGACGTCCTGCAGAACAATTCGCCTCGTGCGCGGGTGGTGAGGACTCTCAGGGACTGGATACAGAACGGCCATCTCGAGCCCGGAGAAAGACTTCCCGGCGAAATGGACATTGCGGAAAAACTGGATGTGTCACGGGGGACTGTCAGGACCGCACTGAGGCACCTTGAGGATGACGGCATCATAAAATCGATTGCCAATGGCCGCGGCAGGGAAGTGGCGGGCAGTGAGACAAGGCGCTCTGCCAATCCCCTCGAGAAGTTCTTTGTCGCCCTGAGCAACCTTTCCGAAGATCCGTCGAGATACGCAAAAAGCCATATGATGTGGTCCGTGGAAGCCGGTGTGATCGACAGGTGCAGCAGGATTGGATATCATTCGATGATGCTGAACGCAAGCTGTCTCAAGGATGGATCTTTCGTCAATATGATCAGGAATTCACCTGCCGGCATACTGCTGTCCCACAACATCGTTGAATCAGGTGACCTTTGCAGGCAGGCATTGTCTGAGGCGTGTGCGATGAAGATCCCGGTGGTGATCAACGGCGACGGCGACGGACTGCAGAAATTCGACCGCATCATCTCAGACCATGAGTCAGGCGCCTGTCTGCTTGCAGAATATCTTATCAAGAAGGGGTGCAGGAAAATCCTCAGGGTATGGAGTTCTCCCGATGTCCCGTACTGGGTCAGGGACAGGAACAGGGGATACGAGAAGGCTGTTCTTGAGTCAGGACTGAAAACGGTTCCGTCCGTCTGCATCGACAACCTTGCAGTCCGTGTCCCCGGGAACAAGAAGAACTTTGAGGCGAGGACGAGGCAGTATATGGGATATCTTGTGGAGCATCTCACCAAGCCCGAGCCGGCTGATGCGATCATGCTCACCTGCGACACTGATTATTTTCCGGCCGCGGCCGCCTGCCGTTTCTTCAACAAGGTTCCCGGCAGGGACATACTGCTGGTCGGTTATGACAACACGTGGCAGGAATGCGAAGAACGCCAATGGGAGAGTTCTGTTCCAGCCGCCACGGTGGACAAGCGGAACTTCCAGATCGGCGGAGAAATGATAGACCTGCTCATGGCCAGGATCAATGGGAAGCTTCCATCAAAACCCCAGCTCGTCAAAATAAAATCCCAGCTTGTAGAAGGAGGGGTGGAAAATGGGAAATAGCAGACACATGCTGGAAATCCCCGATGCAGGATACAGGATGCATGATGCCAGATGTAGAAAACCAGTATCCAGCATCCGGCATCCAGCATCATTCTTCACCTTGATCGAGCTTCTGGTCGTGATTGCGATAATCGCAATTCTCGTCGCAATACTGCTGCCCGCGCTTTCAAACGCAAAGGAACAGGCGAGGAGGATCGCATGTGTGAGCAATCTCAAGCAGATCGGGATAAGCATACATACTTACGCGACCGACCATGATGGCTGGGGTAATGGAGGATACCGCGGTAATGCATGGCTGATCAATTACGGAGGCGCGACCGGTGCCGTCTATCTAGGCGTCCTTATCGACGAAGGATACGTCAAGGAACCGCCGGACATCTTCTATTGTCCGAGCGCCAGATTCGCTCCGGGATGGACCGGCAGGAAATGGCCTGGTACGAGCGGAAGCACTTTCCAGACCCTCTGGAACGCCGGCAGCGCCACGGAATGCTCATATGAGACAAATCCCAACATTTCCTCGCATTCTCTCGGTACTGGCAGCGATGCCTATCTGACTTCCCGCAAGAAACTGTACAACATCCAGCAGTCCATGGCGATTGTCAGCGACTGGCATGGCATTGGCCTGCCGAACGCGTCGTACGGGGATTGTCCAAAGAACCACGGGCGCAATTATGTAAATTCCTATTATAATTATTTGCGTGCTGACGGTTCCGCCACAGGATTCACGGACGCGAACGGTATTATGTATCTTGCCGTACAGGGCGCGCCGAATACAGCGCAGCGTATGGCTCTCTTTCCATGACGAGTATATTTAAGAGGTAATTGCATAACATGAAAAAAATGCTGCTGTTCCTATTATTTCTTTCTGCCTGTTCAAGTGTTGACGTGAAAAACTCCGGCCCGGTCCCATCGCTGGATGTTCCCCTGCTAGCAACGCCTCCTGTAATCGACGGGAAGCTCGATGATCCTGCCTGGAAGGATGCGGCAGTGATAAAAGGGCTCCGTTCGAGCAGGGGCAAAAACTATCAGGACAAGATAGATAAGATCCCAACGACCATCCGTGTCCTCTGGGATGAAAATTACCTCTACGTAGGCTTCGAATGCATCGACGCCGACATTTACAGTTCGGGGAAAATGAAGCATGATGAAGATTTATATAAGGAGGATGTCTGCGAGGTTTTCATCGACGGCAAGGGCGACGGACGCCAATATGTGGAGATCCAGGCGACGCCGGACGGAGAGAGCCTGGACCTGATGTACGTCTTCACCGGAGATCCGGAATATACTTCCGAGCTGCGCATGACCCCCGAGTTCTGCGACAAGGAGCGCTGGGGTTTCCGCGAATGGAACATGGAAGGGCTGCGCACTGCAGGCTCGCGGATCGAACGCGATGGCAAGATTGTCGGCTGGAGCGTTGAAATGGCAATTCCGGCGGCAGCGGTCGTAAAGCGCCAGGGACTTAAGAATTTTGTTCCGATGGAGATCAGGGCGAATTTCATGCGCTACGACTGGCCCGCAGATGAAAAGACCGGGAAACGCGATCTCCTGCACATGAACTGGTCTCCGGTTCTGAAAGGCTGTCCGCACATCTCCCCGTCGTCGATGGGCAGGCTCGTGTTGAAAAAAGATTAAGACATGGATTTGTTTGTTCAATTATTTCTTCATTCGATGTTGGATGTTCAATGTTGAATGTTCGAAGTTCAGTTTTAAAAACTACAGGGAGTCAATTATGAGAAATGCGGTTTTCGCGGGTTTTCTGTGCGTAATGCTTGCAGCCAATGTCCTGCCGGTCGCAGGCGAGGATGCGGCTGCAGCCGCACTCGCGCCATTTGGCGCAGATCTCAAGGTGCCTGCCAGGCAGGCAGTCAAAGCCGCGGAATTCAAGTCGCAGTCGATTGACTGCCTGGCTCCGGCGAACGCCTCCCAGTGGATTGTTGAAAATCCTCCCGAAGGTGCGGCTGCGAAACTTTTTACTGTTGAGGAACGCGACGGGAAGAATGTCTTGAATATTTCAGCCGGCGAACTTGTTCCCGCAAGATCGGCCGTGCGCATGCTTCTGCCTGGAGACGGGCCTGCCAACGGGGATGTCTGGGCGAAGAACAAGGCCACCTATATTTCGTTCTTGTGCAAAAGCAGCAAGCCTGCGCAGATGACATTCCATCTGCTGCAGCGCGGAAAGACGGCGGGTACGTTCCAGACCGGTTTCTCCGCCAAGCCCGGTGAATGGCAGCGGGTCATCCTCCCGATCCAGCTGTTCGACCTAAAGAGTTTCGCGAAGATTGCCGGCATCGGATTCCGTGCCGCATCCGCCGTTAAGGATACCGAGGTGTCGATTGCCGATTTCAAGGTTGGAGGAATGGCCTTTACCGACGATTCCTGGAAAAGCCATAAACTTTCAATCAGCATCAACGGGAACTGGAGCTTTGCGACTGATTCCGCAGATCAGGGGATGAAGGATAAATGGTATGCGGACGCCTTCGATGATTCACAGTGGAAGATTCTCAAGTCCGGGTTTTCGTGGCAGGAGCAGGGGATTTCACATTACGGGTATGGCTGGTACCGCCAGAAGATTTTTGTGCCGAAGGAATTTGCCGGTACACCGCTCACGCTGAACTTAGTACCGATCCTCTCGGAAGACGACACATGGTTCAACGGTACACGCATTGGCGGCTTCAGTGGCGAGTATAAGTATAAGAACTGGAACACGCGGGCCTATACTGTTCCAGCTTCCCTGATCCGCTATGGGGAGAACAATACCATCGCCATCCGGATCTGGGGCGGGAAAATCACGTTCATCGGCGACAAGAGCGGTCTCGTCAAAGGCCCGCTGGTGGCGGAACTGGATCCGTATGGCGTGAAGATGCGGGAGCCTGGCGGCGCGGAAGTCCCGGTAGCTCTGTTTGATCTCAGCGATGCCAGGCAGGGCAAACCTTTTGAGATCGTTTTTTCGTTTCCGGCCGATCTGGCGAAGGAGCCCGGCGCGAAACTCCGGTACAGTCTTTCTGATCTTCTCGGCAACGAAATTAAATCCGGAGAATTGCCTCTGGCGGCCGGTGCGGATCAAGTTGTCAAGGCGGTGGCGGCCATAGACCGCGAGACTGCGCAGGCTGTTTATCTCCGCGGACGTCTGCAGGCAAGCCTCATCATCGAGGATGCCGCCGGCAATCCAATATATTCCGGGATCCGGGAGATGGACCGCCTGTCATTTGCGAAACGCGATGTTACGCCATTGCCCGCACTGCCGGAGACAGACGAGGATACGCCTTACGGCAAACTCAAACTCGTTGACGAGATTGATTGCGCGACATCGCTGTTTGACGATCCGCATCCCTACTTGGAAAGCGGATTCAGCCACGACGCCTCTTTCTATACCCCCGGCATACCTGTCCAGATGAAGGTCGTGGACATCCTTGGAAAGAAAGCCCGGGAGTGCGAATACGGCTGGTTCGCCTACAGGATCGGGCGCGGCAAACTCAAGCCGCACACGGATTATCTGCTACGCATCGAATATCCCGAGGACAAGCCGCGTTTCGCCCCCATCGAGGTACAGGCCGGACAGAACTTCACGGATGTCGGATGGAGGAACGGCACCGGAGCCGACAGCATATATGACAACTGGCCGCTGAGCAAGAAATGGCAGTGGTATGACGTGATCGTCCCGTTGGACGACCAGACCGTCGGCACTGCGGGGACCGGAAGCGCCTCCGCCGAGAATGGCGTCTGGGTCTATTTCATGAACAAGCTCAAGCCCAACATGTATTACGCGATGTGGGAAGGCGGCCCTGCGGTCGCACGCATGAAGCTCTATGAAATCGATGTCGAGAAGAATGCCCCGGTCATCCAGAAACCCAAAGACCTGCCGCAGCGGGTGCTGTCTTTCGACTGGGAACGGCAGCCGGACCACAATCCCGAAGACCTCGTGCGCTATGCGAAGATCATGGGCTACAACGCAATTTCGCCCGTGATCCTCAAGTGGTTCTTTGCCAACTACAGCGAACCTATCAACGGTTATGATACGATGGTTATAGACGACCACGACTACTGGTCGCACAAGGCATACGAACCCGGGAAGGATGCGACCTCGCCTTGGCCGGATAAAAAATCCCAGCATGTGCGTTATCTGGAAGCTACGAAGCGCTACGGCATCGACTACATTCCGCGAGTGGAATGGGGCGGCTCGCAGGATCTGCCGAAGGAAGCCCGGGCGATCGAAGTCAACGGCGAACCCGCGAAACCCAACCGTTTCGCCCCATGGTGCGGGAACATCCTGAACCCGCTGACCTGGGACGACCTGAGGAAATTCATGGATCACCTGATCAAGCCATACGTGAAGGACAATCCGCAGCTGACCGGAGTGCTCTGGCGTATCCGCTGCGACCGGATGCGCATCAGCTACGGGCAGGCCGATCTGGAATTGTTCGCGAAGGAAACCAACACTAAGCTTCCGCCCGGTGGAAAAGCCCAGCAGGCGGCCTGGGCGGCGGGCGAGGGGAAAGTGCAATACGACGCCTGGTGGCACCAGAAGCGCGCGGATTTCCATAGGAGGCTGGTGGAACTGCTCAAGAGCTACCGGTCCGATCTCACGCTCTATTATTACAACTGGGAAGGAGACAAGTTTGGACTCATCAATCCGTCCAACACGACGTGGGCGTTCAACAAGAATCTGATAAATGCGCCAAATGGAGCCAGGGCAGTCTATGAAAAGGACGAGGCGGAACGCAAAAAGTTCACTGCTGCCGACTATATCGAAACCATGCGCACTGGAAATTTTGGTGCATCGAGCGGAGGTATCAACCGCGCCGACTACGGAATCCGTCCGAACCTCTACAAGGACATCAAGGGCATCCAGCTTTTTGCTCCTGCCAACTATCTGTGCTACGCAGATCTCCCGGATTACCTGGACTACTTCCAGACCGCCGACGGACTGGCAGTGAGCAACGCCGTTCCCTATGATGAAATAGGCTCGCGTTCGATCAATCCCAAATACGAAGGGAACATGCTCACACCTGCCGGATCGGCCTTCAGCATGGCACTTGAACTGCTGCCGTATTTTCATGGGGACGCGAGGACGTTGAACTACACCGTATACACATACGGACGCGGTTTTGCCGACGCGCACAGGCGTTTTGCGCAGGCGTTCCTCGCCCTTCCGGCGATCCCCGGAACTGCCGTGGAGCAGGGGGACAAGGACTTGAAGGTCCGCGTCTATCCGTCAGCGAATGGAACATACGTCGGCGTGGCATACAAAGGGTATTCCGGTAAAAAACTCTCAATTAAAATCCCTGCAGGCAAGGCCGGTGCCGTGGTGAAAAATCTTGTCACGGGCCAAACTGTTCCGACAATAGCGGCGGGTAATGACCTGCAGTTCGAACTGGAGTCAGGCCCGATGGAGCTGAACGCGTTTCTGGTGCAACTGTGATCGAACATTCTCCGACAAGTATGCAAGCATTGGTATAGTGTTCTATAACATAAATTAACTGATTTCAAAAATACAATAAAACGGTTGTTGCGGAAATATGCCCGTTGGAGTCCAAACTTTAGTTTGTCTTGGTATTTAATAGGTTACGCAAGCTGAAGCTTGTACTCCAACGAAAGCAATCAGCTTATTAAAATAAGGAATTATCATTATGAACAATAATCTTGGCGTTGCTGGAACTCGTCTTTTTCAATTCATAGCCGCCAGCACCGCACTGCTGGCGTTCACGTTTCAGGCTAATGCTGCTGTCCAGCTTCCCGCATTCTTTTCCGATCACATGGTACTCCAGACCGGCAGGCCCGTTCCCGTGCGGGGCAAGGTCGAGCCAAAGGAGAAAGTCACTGTCAGCATCGGCGGCCAGACTAAGACCACCGAGGCGGGACAGGATGGCAAATGGTCTGTGAACCTTGATTCCATGCCGCCGGGAGGACCCCTGACACTCACTGTGCAAGGTGGCGATGCCGGCAAACGCACAGTTGAAGACGTGCTGGTCGGAGAGGTCTGGCTTTGCTCGGGCCAGTCGAACATGGCGCTGACAGTGAACAAGGCGATGAATTATGAAAAGGAGCAACCCGTGGCGACCTGGCCGAAGATACGGATGATGCAGCAGGCAGGCAAATGGATCGTGTGCAGTCCCGAAAGCGTCGGCACTTTTTCGGCGGCGGCTTATTTCTTTGGGCGCGAAATCCATAAGAAGACCGGCATGCCTGTCGGATTGCTCAACTTATCTTCGGGTGGCACTCCCATCGAATTGTGGACAAGCCTGGAGGCCCAGAAGGCGGTTCCGGAACTGAAGCCTCTCTTCGAATCAGCCGGAGAATCCGCAATCGCCAGCAAGGAGGATGCCGAACAGGCAAATAGTGACCGCAACCAGGCTACGGAAGTCGAAGGCAAAAAAGCTGTCGCAGGCCAGAAGGTGGCCCCGGGCTATCTCTTCAACGGCAGGATACTTCCTCTTGTCCCATACGCAATCCGCGGCGTCATATGGTACCAGGGCGAGGCCAATTCCTACACCGTCAACGCAAATCTCTACGGAATCCAGCTCGCCACCATGATCAGGGACTGGCGCAGCCGCTGGGGATACGATTTCGCATTCATCTCGGTCCAGCTTCCCGACATCGGATCACCGCAGACAGAGCCGGTCCAGACCCATGGGCGCGTGCTGGTGCGCGATGGGGTTTTGAAATCGTTGAGCCTGCCCAACACCGGCATGGCAGTCACGATTGGAACCGGCGAAGAGAAAAGCAATCATCCCAGGAACAAGCAGGAAGCAGGACGGCGCCTGGCGCAGTGGGCATTGGCGACGGTTTACGAACAGAAGGACGTTGCTGGCTCCGGTCCATTGCCCGAGAGCAGCAAGGTCGTCGACGGAAAAGTCGTAGTCACTTTCTCCCATGCGGACGGAGGTCTTGTGGCGCAGGGCGGCGGGGAACTGAAAGGATTCGCAATTGCCGGCGCGGACATGAAATGGGTTTGGGGCAAGGCGACGATTGACGGAAAGACAGTGGTCGTTTCAAGTCCTGAAGTGAAGGCGCCTGTCGCAGTGCGCTACGCCTGGGCCCTCAATCCTTCAAGCAGCAATCTGTACAATGGCGCAGGCCTTCCCGCCACACCGTTCAGGACCGACAACGAACCACTCTCCAACGCTTACATGCATTAGCGGATTAGTGATTCTCTGTTTAACCTACACGCTCAAGTATCTCGGGGAGCGGGATTACATGCAGCAGCCTTGTTATGAATTTCTATCTTATCTTTCTTTGTATTTACGTCAGGCGCTCCGGCCTGACCCAGGCCTGTCGCGCCGTAGCATCTCAGCGAAGGCGGAAGTGCGCGTGACATAGTCACCGCTTTGTTTTAAATTTGCTCATCACTTGCTTATTTGCTAAAAATGGCTAATGCGGGGTCTGGCACCATATTTGTCTAAATATACACTCATGTCCAGGCTTAGCAGTGTCATATTAGCCTCTTATATCAAGTATTTATGCAAGAGAATATCAAGTTAAAAAAAACTCAATGATTTTACGGACATTTTCCGATGAGATAATGCACTGAATCGGAAC
>MHBI01000024.1 GCA_001804815.1 Lentisphaerae bacterium GWF2_50_93 | reverse complement strand
CGACCGAGCATAAGACAAACACGCAAGCTGAAGCTTGGACTCCAACCTCAGCACGCCGACAAATGTTGGAGTTCAAACTTTAGTTTGCTCTTCATTTCTACGCGACCGAGTATAAGACAAACACGCAAGCTGAAGCTTGGACTCCAACCTCAGCACGCCGACAAATGCTGGAGTTCAAACTTTAGCTTGCTTTTCATTCTCACGCGACCGAGTATAAGACAAACACGCAAGCTGAAGCTTGGACTCCAACCTCAGCACGCCGACAAATGTTGGAGTTTCACGTGACCACGTTGACACGTGGAACGTGACTCACGTGGCAAACTTTAGTTTGCTCTTCTTTTAATCTTAGCGGCCATTCAGGTTTGACCCCAGGTGCTTGATAATTGCCGGCGAGACGCCGGCGCTCCTCTATTCCTAGAATTCAAAAACGAGAAATACTTTGATGATTCCAGCAATTCGTAATTCGGTTGTTCGGTTGTTCGGTTGTTCTGCGGGTCGATTGTTCTATTTCATTTCTTCAGAGGCAGCCATTTCAGGACCTTCTGGATGTTGGTGTCCCAGTAGCCCCATTCGTGGGTGCCGGGTCCTTCTTCGTATTTTAACTTGAAGGCGCCGAGGGAATTTATATGGTCCCTGAACCTCAGGTTGTCCTTGTACAGGAAGTCCTCCGTGCCGCAGCATTGGAAGAGCATGGGCTTGGGCTCCTTGCTTTTTGCGAGTTTCGCAGAAACAGCCACCAGGTCATTGTCCGTTCCGGAAATCTTCTTTCCGAAAATCACATTCATTTCCTGCCCCCGTTCCGGCCAGTTCTCATAAAGGTAGGCGGCATCGAGTGCGCCTGAAAGACTTGCGGCTGCGGCGAACCGTTCCGGCTGCCTCAGCGCAAGTTTGAATGCGCCATATCCACCCATTGAAAGACCTGCAGCAAAAGTGTCCTCCCGCTTTTCGGAAATCGGAAAGAAGGAATTCACTATTTCCGGAAGCTCCTCGCTGATGAATGTCCAGTACTTCGGACCGCATGCCATGTCGGTGTAATAGCTGCGGTTGACTCCAGGCATGACGACCGCCAGTCCAAGTTCGGAGACATATCTCTCAATAGATGTCCGCCTGAGCCATATAGTGTGGTCGTCCGACATTCCATGCAGCAAATAGAGGACTGGGTGCTTCTTCTGCCTTACGACACCTTTCATGCCTATCTGCTTCTGTGTGTTCTGGGGAAGAATGACTGTCATTGAACAGCAGAGTCCAAGTGAATCCGAGAAAAAATCGCAGTTTATCAGGGCCATATAGAAAACCTCCGGTTTTAAATTTCACTTGATTCGTCTTGGCTTGCTGGATGCAGACTACTTTTCGCCCGGTGCGCGACCGCCCCCCAGGGCCTCCTTTTTCATTTCTCTTCCTTCGGCTGCAGCCTCACGCTCTCCCGGGGGGAGTCCATTCTCCATGGCTTTCTGTTTAATGGCCTTTCCTTCTGCTGCGCCATCCAGCTCGCCGGGTGCAAGTCCATTCTGAAGAGCTTCCTTCTTCATTTCCCTGCCTTCGGCTGCGGCTTCCCGTTCTCCCGGGGCAAGTCCATTCTCCATGGCTTCCCGTTTAATGGCAGCACCTTCCGCCGGTCCATTTTTTTCTCCGGGAGCAATCCCGCCTCCCAGCTGGTCGGGGTTGAGCGGGGCAGGGGCCAACGGAATGCCCCCAGGTGACACAAGTACAGGAGACTCTTGCTGATTGTTTTTATGAACTGCTTTTTTCCTCCCCAATTCTATTATTTCCTTTTCGTATGCCTCCGCCTTCACGGGATCATATTTGTATTCCTTCTTAATATCGTCCGGAAGATCCTTGAAGCTTACTGGTTTCAAAACCGTCTCGTCATTGTCCTTATAGGATATAGTCAGCTCCCTAGGGTTCGAGTCGAAAACCTTGACGTCCTTGTACGTGGTTCCGGACAAGGTCGTGATGTCACGCGAGAAAAGTGCTGCTGGAAGCAACGCGAACAGGAACACTGCAAGATAAAATCTCATATGGGGACTCCTTCTTGTTTAATCTTTATTAAACTAACATATGACAATGCAATTTCAATATTTGTGATTTACTTGCTGAAGGGAATGGCAGCAGGTAAATCATCTGCAGCACCTGGCGTACTCGAGATGCGCGAAACGGTCGGTCATCCCGGCAATGTAGTCAGCCGTCGCCCTGTGGAGGCCGTCCTTCTCGATCCTTGTCTTTGCAAACCTGCCCATGAGCGACGGTGTTTTTATATAAGTGCTGAAAAGACTCTTCATCTTCTCCACCGCCTCATCGTTCACGTTCGTGACATTCTTGCTGAAGTAGACATTGTGGTATAGGAAATCACGCAGCTTCAGTGTCATCTTCTCGAAACCGGGCTCAAACGAGACAAGCCTGGTCTTGCAATCCTGCGCATCGGAAGGGGAGGCTATCTTGTTTTTGACCAGAAGGTTGTCCGAATGGATGATTACATTGCCGACCATCATGTCGATCAGGCATCTGATGGTAAACGACATCATCCTCTCCTTTCCACCTTTCGCGCCGCGCTCCTTCGCCTTCGAAACTGCGATGCGCCAGATTTCAATCTCGTCGAGCATCTCCTCGGTGATGAGCCCGGCATCCAGGCCGTCATCAATGTCGTGCCCGTAATATGTCAGGTCGTCCGCGATATCCGCAACCTGCGATTCAAGCGATGCGTGGAGGGGAAGTTTCTTTTCGTCCAGTTTTGTTGAGGCGTTCCTGTGCTTGATCAGGCCGGTTCTGACCTCCCATGTGAGGTTGAGTCCGTTGAATTCCGGATACTTCTGTTCGAGAAGGTCGACAATACGCAACGCCTGCAGGTTATGGTCGAAGCCGCCGTGGGCTTCCATGATCTTGTTCAGCGCGCGTTCGCCGGAATGGCCGAAAGGCGTATGTCCAAGGTCGTGGGCGAGGGCGATAGTCTCGGACAGATCCTCGTTCAGGTAAAGGGCGCGGGCGAGAGTCCTTGATATTGCAGCAACTTCAATTGTGTGCGTCAGCCGTGTCCGCAGATGATCTCCTGTCCCGTTCAGGAAGACCTGCGTCTTGTATTCAAGCCTTCGGAACGAACGGCTGTGGAGGATGCGGTCGCGGTCGCGCTGGAAATCTGTCCTGAACGGATGCGGCTCCTCCGGATGCCTGCGGCCCAGCGTCGCCATGTTATGGGTGGCGTATGGCGCCAGATCGCTGTCTTCGTGCCTGTATTGGTCTGAAAGCTTGCGAATCATGTTTTTCATCCTAAAGTATTTGCAAGGAAGAATTATATCATATATAACAATATGGACAACAGAGAAAAAGAAATATTCCTGCTTAAGGTTTCTGCGGCTCTTACCGTAGCCTTTGCCTTTGCTGGTGTCGCTGTCGCGGTATTGACTGATTCGATGTCTCTCCTGCTTGACGGCCTCTACGGCGTCGCCGACATGATAATATCCATCGCAGCTGTCTTTGTGGTAAGGAAGATCCATGCCCCGCCAGACAACAAATATCATTTTGGATATGCAAAGCTTGAACCGTTCCTGACCGGCTTGAATGGCACGTTGATCCTCTGCCTATGCGGATGCACCATCCTAACCAGCGTCCAGGACATAATACACCCGGAGCCTGTCAGGCATCTTTACCTGATCATAGTCTACAGTTTCATCAGCATGCTGATCTGCGTCTTCTTCGGTGTCTACATGAGGCGCTGTGGAAGAGTCTGGAGATCCGAGGTGCTTCTCGTCGACAGCCATCTCTGGGTCACGGAGGCGATAATCAGTGCAGCGATCTGCCTCGCCTTCGGGTTTGGACTGCTTACAGGCAAATCAGAGACGTGGGAGAAATATACGAACTATATCGATCCTGTCACATGCATACTTATTTCATTTTTCCTGATATCACAACCGGCCAGGATAATCTGGGGAAGCTTCAAGGACATGATTGACGCTTGCCCTGCGGACGATATCAGGGGCCGTATTGCCGGTTTTCTGGAAGGAATCTGCAAGGAGCACGGCCTTGAATCCGTTGAATGGATGCGTCTCCGCAAGGCTGGCAGGCGCCTGTTTCTCACCGTATGCTTCAATGCGCCAGGGGATCAGGACAATAAAACGCTGAGCGGCGTCAGGGATGAGATCATCAGGAAGATAAAGCTAGCTGAGCAGTCGGAAATGGATGTCTGCATCGTCTTCAGTGAAAAAGCATAGGTACGGGCTGGCGGCAAGCTTTGAACATCAGTTATAAAAATCCGTAGGACTTTTATTTGAACAGGTCCGGCAGGCACTTGCGCGACTGGACAAGCATTTCCTCCTCGGAGATCGTGCTTATCCTGCCGTTCTTGTATTCATCGTCTATCCACTTCTTGATTGCCATGATTCCCGGATGATCCTTGCGGATGTCAGATGCGGCCTCGCCAAGATTGCTGCGGAGCCAATAGGCTATTCCGGCAAGTCCCGACTTGTCAGTTATTGCGACTTTCGCAGGTCTTTTGAGCCAGCGTTCAGTATCGAAGATATTATATATCTCCTCGTTCTTGGTGAGGCCGTCGGCATGGATTCCCGCGCGCGTGGTGTTGAAGTCAGAACCCACGAACGGATAATTCGGTGGGATGCTGCAGCCGATCTTCCTTGTGAAATATTCCGCCGCGTCGGAAATCGCCGTAGAATCGATCCCGTCATGGTGCCCCGTGATGCCCATCCACTCGATTACCAGCCCCTCAAGAGGAGGATTGCCGGTCCTTTCGCCGAATCCAAGGAATGTGCCGTTCGCTGCGGAACAGCCGTAGAGCCAGGCGGTCACTGCATTTACAAGCACCTTGTGGAAATCATTATGGCCGTGCCATTCAAGCTGTTCCGACTTGATGTCTGTATTTTTCAAAATTGCGTTGAGCATGGCGGGTACACCGCGCGGAAGGGCGGCATTAGCATAAGGAAGGCCATACCCCATCGTGTCACAAAGGCGGACCTTGACTTTTATTCCTGAACCTTTTGACATTTCCAGAAGTTCGTTGATCATGGGTATGACGAAACCGTATATGTCGGCCCTCGTAACATCTTCAAGATGGCATCTGGGCGTTATGCCGTTTTCAATCGCCGCCGCGACAATTTCCTTGTACTCGTCCAAGGCCTGCCTGCGGTTCTTCTTAAGTTTGAGGAAGATATGGTAGTCTGAGCAGGATGTCAGTATCCCCGTCTCCTTTATCCCCATGCTCTTGACAATTTCAAAGTCCTTTTTGACAGCCCTTATCCATGCGGTTATCTCAGGGAACTTCAATCCCAGCTCCTGGCATTTCCGGACAGCGGCCTTGTCGGCATCCGTATAAAGGAAGAACTCGGTCTGCCTTATGAGTCCGCGCGTACCGCTTATCCTGCTCATGAACTTGAAGATCTCCTCCACCTGTTCGGTGGTGTAGGGAGGACGCGCCTGCTGGCCGTCCCGGAATGTAGTGTCGGTGATCCATATGTCGTTCGGTATCGAAGGCGCGACAGGCTCGCCATCGAATTTAGCTGACGGAATCCTGTCGTAGGAGAATATCTCCCTCATCAGATTCGGCTCGGATGTGTTTATGAGTTCGTATTTCATTTCATCTTGTTCTTATTTTTATGGTGAAAAAGTAAGCTAATACAATCATTGCCATTTGTAAAGTCGATTTAAATTATCTATAATTGATTTTTAAAAGAAACTTAACCGGGCATCTCCTGACTGTGTAGCTCGAAAGGTTTGCGGCCATGCGTTCTGAAAAATTCCGAAGGAGCCTGTTCTGGCTTTTCCTGTTGATGGGGATCATGATGCTCGGCACGATATTCATATCCGACGAGCAATGGCTTTCTGAAACCGTACTGTCGGCAGGCCTGAAAACATCAATACTCGTCCTCTGGCTTTCCATCTTCTCCCTGCCTTTTATGTTTTATTATCCAGGAAGCAGGGAGCTTGCAGTCTGCATCACCGAGTTCGACTCCTATGTGTTCGGCATTACGCTCTGGTTCATGGGGGTCAAGCTGACCTACGCGATCGTCGGTCCTGTAATGGTCGTCTTCGGACTCCTGGTTTTTGGGATAGGCTGCATACCTTTCTCGTTTTTCCTCACATGGTTTCTCGGAAGATGGACCGACCTTGAAATACTTTCCGTATTGCTTGTCCTCTGCGTCCTGTGCAGGGTGATATCGCACCTCCATTACATGAACAAGGCAAGGCAGGAACGCGAAAGCTCGTTGATGGATAAAGATGGACTGTGATACCGTCCGGAACCTGTAAAATCCTAAACGCAGCGAAGGACTATTTCCCTGATTGATGTCCTACGTCGACGACTTTACGGGGTTTGCCCTGGAAGTAGCCTTCCTTGTTTATCTTGGATATCAGATTTTCCTTTTTCTTCACCCATTTAGCCCCGTTGGCCGCTATTGTCAGAATGTCCGTGGAACCGCCAACAGATTTTGGACGCGGCTGGAACTTCATGATGGTTTCAGTAGTGCTTATGGCACATGCTGCGAAATCAATGGCATTGTCGAAGGACATATGGCTCCATGGAATCCTGAAGTCCGCCATTTCAGTTGCATTGCCATCAGGATCGACATCATAAAGCTGGTTGAATATCCTGTCGAGGATGTCGGTTTCCCCACCCCATGCAGCACCGTGGTGGGACGCCTGGTTCAAAAGACGCTTCCGCCCCTCGGCGACGGAGATTTCCCAGACCTGCTGCTCCATGACATCATTGGATTTCTTATATCCTGCAACATGGAACTGTATGTTCGCAGGAGATTTGAATTTCTGGAAGAACGGAATTATTTCGTCAGCCGCCTGTTCCACGTCGAGTGATTTCGGATTCGCCTCATGGTTGACAAAGGAATCAACGTACGTGCCGATCGGGATGCTGTTGATGTCTCCCGCGCCATAAACGCTTATCCCGACGTTCTTATTCGTGAGGAACGTGTTGAAGTTCGCGTCAGGCTCCCCTGCGCCGACAGGAAGAGTCTGGTTTGGACCGAGTTTTATCATCCCGCCGGGAATTCGGCTGTCGGATGCCATTACTATTCCTTCGCGGACATAAATCGTGACTATCAGGCTCATGGTTCCCCCTGGGTGGTTAGACTTTCAAATTCCATCAAGGCAGGGACGGTTCCCCGAACCGTCCGTTCTTAAGGCGGCGCTCTCGGAGAGAGACGTCCTGCCTTCAGCAATTTTCAATTACCTCAATTCATGTGTTTCTCAAAAGCGTCCTGATTTCGCCGTCTGTCCCAACTGTAATCCTTACAAAGCGGCCTGTGACAGGTCCCTTGAAATATCTCACCAGTATCCCGTTCTTCTTGAGACGCCTGTACAATCCTCCGCCGTCATTGTCAGGAGGTGCGGCAAAAACGAAATTCGACTGTGAGCCACAGACTTCAAATCCTTTTTCGTTCAGGGATTTTACCAGGAAGGCGCGCGTGCGGCAGATCTTCTTTTTTGTCTCGTTGAAATATTTCCTGTCTTTCAGTGCTGCAACTGCAAGCGCCTGGACAAGCATCCCGACATTGTAGGAATCCTTCACCTTCATCATGCCTTCGATGATTTCCCTTGATGCAAGTGCATATCCCAGGCGCAGCCCTGCGAGGGAATAGCTTTTTGAAAGTGTCCTTCCTACTATGAGGTTGGGGAATTCCTTCAGGAGTCCGACGCAGTTGTCATCCGCGAAATCCGCATACGCCTCATCGACAAAGACGACGCCTTTGAATTTCCGGCATATCTTCTTGATTTCATCTATCGGGAACAATGTGCCCGTCGGGGCATTTGGCCGCGCTATGTAAAATAATCTTGCGTCTTTCGCCTTTTCGGCGGAATCCGGAGGAATATGAAAATCGCCATCGTACCTGAGGGGGATTTTTATGCAGCGGCAGGCCTGGAGTTCGGCGAGAACCGGGTACAGCGAATAACTCGGTTCGAAAGACGCGAGTGGCTCCCCTTCACCGACAAACGCCCTGGTTGTTATTGTGAGAATATCGTCCGACCCATTCCCAACAATTATATTTTCCGGCTTCAACCGGAAAATATCTGCGATGGTTTTGCGAAGTTCGCACGCAAGCGGATCCGGGTAGAGGCGGAGCCTGTCCGTACAGAACGACTTCATCGCCTTTGCGACGGCAGGCGAGGGCGGATACGGGTTCTCATTGGTGTTCAGCTTGACGTACTTCATGTCCTTCGGCTGTTCACCGGGCGTATACCCGCTCATCGCGTCTATATTATTCCTGAAATATGATTTCTGTTTACTCATAGCGGGAAATATAAACCGCGAAACAAACTAATCACACGAAAAAGATAAAAATTTCAAACAATGTAGCACAGGCGTCTCGCCTGTGTGATCAGGAGCGCAGGCATCTTGCCGGCAAATGGCAGCACAAACATTCCTGTCTGTGGCTTTGGAGCCCAGTCAGTATCAGAAGTCTCTGATAGCAACTTAGAACCAGGAAGGTAGCATCAGGTTTATATTGGAGTATAGTACAAGATAGGAGTAGCATAAATATTATGCCATGCCGAAAAAACATGAGAAGGTGAATCAACAGTGCCGACAAGATGAGATATGGTGAATTTACGGATAATATCACTGAAGGTAAAAAAAACTATGCCAATTGAATCTGCGGATAAATCCCTTTTGACCAAGACAAGGGAGATGATGTTTCTTTTAGGTGGAATGATGATTGCTACAGGGATTTCATCTGCTCTGCTGAATCTTTTTGGTGACAACTGGAAATTTCTGATATGGATTGATGAATGGGGTGCCAGTACTGGATGGATCATAAGGCTTGCCGCCATTGCCGTTGGAGGAGTGCTCCTAGTGTCTGGCCGAGTGCCTTCGGTCGACAAGGCTTCAAAAGCTCCAATGAAGACACGTGAAGTAGATGGCAGGATTGTTGGTATGCTGGGACGGGAACTGTACATCAAAAAACCGCGTATCTGGGTCAGGTTCGGGGTTGTAATCCTGATGCTGGCCCTCATGATTCCCACTTCCGCGATAATCGCAATTATTATTTTAACAGATACGACACGGGAGTTCCTGATATATTCGTCAATATGGTTTTTGATTTTATCAGTCGTGGGTGCTTTTTCTGTCCAAGTTTTGCGCCGCAAATTCGGCTGTTGCGAAAATGGAGTTTATTTTTGCACTCTGTTCAGCCGAAGGGAATTGCTATACACGGAAATTGACAATGCCAGTTTCGGTGCCATTGAACAGGATGTCAACAACTGCCCCATGACAGTTGTCACGGTGTCTTTCGTGCCGAATCATTCATGTGATAAGCCGGGCATCTCTTTCAGCTGGAAGGTCATGATTGGGGACGAGGAGAAGGAGTTTGGAGAGATCCGGAACCATGTTGCCGATTTTGTTGAGGATGTTGAATCCTGGTAGACCATGCAGGCGGGATGGACCTTCTTTAAAGAGAGACTCTTCCCTGGGACGTCATACATGCTTGACTTGTTCTCCACCTCTTGATATCTTTCCCTTTATATGAAAATCCAAATCCCCGGCAGTTTCTTCGACGCTGTATCCAATGTCAGCTTTACCCGTATCTGGCAATGGCTTGTGCGTGCGAGGGGAGGATGGCCTTCGCCTCTTGCGCAAATACTGCTTTATGCGACTGTGCTCTACATGGGGTGGCTGGCATTTTCGATGCGGATGCCGATGGTGCAGCGCAATCATGATATCGGGCATGCTGATTCTGCCGCATACGCATTGCAGGCGCGCGGACTGGTCAACAACTGGTCCCTTAAGATTCCGTATGTCAGCGTATTCTTCCGGAGCGGACCCTCGGATATCTGGAGATACGATGATCATTGGCCACCGATGCTTGCGTTTTTCCTGGCTCCTGCGTTTCGCTGGGCCGGAACCGATGCGGCAAATGCACGTATCGTGTGTGCCGGGATAGGGGCGTTGCTGCTGCCTTTGCTGGCTGCATGGCTGGCGCTCTCCTGCTGTCGACGGGTCTGGGCTGCTTTGGCAGTTGCGGCGCTGATGCTGCTGAATCCGCTGATGTTCAGCGAGTCCCTCCGCGTGCTAAGCGACGTGCTGGTGGCGGCGCTGCTGACGGGATTCATGGCGGTAATGATGTCGTGCAGACGACGACCATCCTGGCTCTTGCTGGCCGGAGTATTTCTTGCGATGGCGTTCTATACGAAAGGTTCTCAGCTTATCTTGTTGGCGGCGCTGCCGGTGCTGGCGACCATCCTTTGCGGTACTGTCATTTTCCGCAGCCGCTGGTTTTACGCTGGAATGGTCATCGGCATACTGCTCATCATGCCATGGTGGATCAACATGTGGTGGCATTATGGAAGCCCTATCCACAGCACACAGAACTATGTCAGTTCATTCTTTGGAATAGAGAAGAATTGGGATCAGGGGTTCTATGCGGTCTACTGGGACCGCAACCTCCCGAAGATGAACGACCGTTTCCAGGATCATGATGCCTGGCGTAATGCCAGCAGGCGAAATCTTGAGGTCTTCCTCAGAATAAGTCTGATAGGCACGGACTCCAAGTTTGAGGATTGGGCTGCGCTTGGCAGTTATGGAAAAAAGGCCCAGTTGTTTTTCCGTCCAGGATATATAGATCGCAGGAAGGATGCTCCGCATTTGCCGTCACCGTGGTTGACAGGTCTTCATCTGGCAGGATTGGCATGGGGGCTTGCGGCAATGCTAGTCTGGCCGGCATGGCTTCTGGTCTCAACCATCCGCAGGCAATCCTGGCTGAAACCGCTGCGCTTAACCTCGAACAGTGTGAAAACGGCGCTCGGTGGTGGAACCGCGCTGATATTATTCATATTGCTGGAAGCTGGCTTCATCATATGCTTATGGTCGGTGGAACCCCGCTTTACCTTGTTGCTGATGCCATTCCTGGCAGTTCTGGGCTGCCTTTCGTGTCAGACGGTATTGGAGGGCGCCGGCTTGCTGTTGAGGTGGGCTTCGCCAGTCCTGCTGCGCCAGCACATTGACCGCACAAGGATATGGTTCCGGCACTTGAGCTGGGTCGGGGCGTTGGTTCTGTGTGTCACGGCAGGTGCGCTGGCACAGCGTTATCATGTGCGGATTTCCGACTGGCAGCGCGCCAAAATGAATGTGCAGGTCTTTGAAAAGGACTACTATCCAAAATACTGCACCATGGCGCAAGCGCTGCAGAAGGCCGGAATCGCTGACAATGCCGTTGTCATGACGCGCAACCCCTGGGAACTTTTGTTCTATATGCCGCCAACTGTCCGAGGCGTGGGGTTGCCATATGCTGCTCCTAAAGTCATTTTCGCAATCGCCAGGTATTACGGGGTCACCCATTTCGTCAATGACTGCAGGCGCCCCGGACTGGATGCTTTCCTGAAGAATGGACACCCGGGACTGGCTCCCGTAAAAACTGACGGGCCTTTTCCAGTGTATTCCTTCGATGCCACGCTTTTCAAAGATGGAGAGCTGGCCGATCTGGATTCCCTGCACGAGGTGAAATAGCATGGACAGTTGTTTTATTTCAGGAATGAACCGATTCTGACATCGATGCTCATGGAGCCGATGTCTATACGCACCAGGCTGGTAACGATTCCGGAATATGTCTTGTCGTTGGACGAGGTCACAGACACGGAAATATCTCCAGCGATATTCGCAAGGAGCTGGAGCTGTTCGTTCGCGTAGAGGGAGATGTCCTCTTTTGCCGGATTGTCGACGGCCGCAAGTACTACAACCCCCGTGCCGCCGCCTGTGATATTGTTCACAACCGCAATGTCAATCAGTCCGTTCGCCTGTAGATTTGAAATAACGGTATCGGTTTTCGCTCCTGATGCCACATGGACAAGCAGTGGACTGGCGACCAGGCCCGGGGCTGCTGTCCTGCCATTGCCAAGCGCTGCTCCTTCTGCTCCATAAAGAAGTAGATATAGCCCGGGATTCAGCTTGTCAGTAATTTCCGCATCTGACTGAGATGCTCCTAGGGTGTTGCCCACCCAGAGCTCATCGTAGGCTGGATCGGCAGGACCGTCAGCAAAACCACGCCTGACATTCATATATTCCTGCAGTCCAGCCAAGGTCCCGCCCTGTGAGACAATGTCAGCCTCCGGAATTTGAGTCCCCGTAAAATAGGAGCTGGAATCAAAGTATGCTCCACTGGTTCCGCCGGGGCTCTTCTTCGTCTTCACGGTCCAGCTTGCGATGCTCTTTGAATCGGCATCGGGAATCTCATTGAAGAAGAAGTCGTACGTGTATTCACCTTCGCCCTTTATTGCTGCAGAATGGATGAAACACCCTTTTGCATCAGTCTTGGCTGGAAGCCAGGTCTCTAGTCCGGTAAGAGGATCCCTGACCTTGAGGCAAAGTCCTGGTATGCCAGCACCATTGCCGTCCAGCACCTGGCCTTTGAATGCCGCAGTAAAAGGAGCTGGCTTGTCGTTCGAGGGAACTTCAGTAAAGATGATGTTTGCAGATGTGTAATAGTCAATATGCAGGTCGACATTGTCGTATCCGGTTATGCCTGAGCCGTAAAGCAGTATGTACCAGTAGCCCGCCGCAGGCTTTGATACTGTCAAGGTTTTGTCTGCCGCTCCAGCCACCAGAGTCCCTTTGGCATTATAGCTCGACGTCGTAGGATATGAACCCAGTTTCGCGTAAAGATCGCATGAACCTGAGACGTTCTCGGCCTTTACGACAAGCCTGGAAGTGCCAGCAGGAACTTCAATCTGGTAGAATCTTGAAACGCCTTTATCTTCGATAAGACCCAGTTCCGAATAGGTGTTGACAGGAAAATCAATTGCAGGAGCAGAGAGAGCTCCTGCCGCAGAACCTGTCTTTATTGCGCTTTTCACGCTCTCGCTCGCACCATTTACGGCAGTGACGCAATATTTATACACCTGTCCCACGGGTACATCTGCAGGATCCTCCGTATACGACAGATCCGTCAGCAACGGCTTGTACGGCACTCCATCCCTGTAGAGCGTATATGAGGTTGCGAGAGGTACTTCGCCCCAGATTATCTTGATATAGTTTCCAGCGCCGTTGCTCACGGATTTCAATACGGGTGCGGGCAGTGTCGTGAACGCAGTTTTCGCATACCCGCTGCTTGAAGTGCTGTAGTTGCTGAAGTATCCATTGCAAACTGCCCTGACCTGGTAGTTGAACACTGTCGCGTCCGCTCCGACAGCGTCGTAATATGCCGTTCCAGTCGCCGGGACCGGGGAGCCTATAAGGCCCATGTCACGGTAGACTTCATATCCTGTCGCCCCTGGAACTGCAGTCCAGGTGATCTTGACCTGATTGTAGAAGGTCCCCTTGCTGGCGGCGACTGCTGCAGGCGCTGTTTTCTTGATATAGCCGGCTGCGCTGTCCTTGCTGGGGACGCTGGATCCATTGGCGTTCTTGGCGAGAATCCAGTATCTGTAGACATTGTCGGGATTCGGATCGGCTCCACCATAATCACTATAGGTGTATGTTGACATCTTGCTGTCATACTGGATCGTTTCGAGTGAAACAGCCCCGGCGAATGTGGAGGCTGCACCCGTGTTGCGGAAAATCTCATATGATGTAGCGCCTGTGACCTTCGGCCAGCTTATCAATATCCTGTCAAAATAAGTTCCTTTTGAAGCCGTTGCTGCCGTAGGCGCAGCAGGGACTTTTGAAATATTCCCTGAAGCCATGGCGCTGGGAGCGCTTGTTCCGGGAACGGCGCTGTTTTTCGCCTTCACCCAGTAATTGAAAATTTTACCGGCATCGAGTATGGCATCCTTGGGATCCATATAGCTCAAGTCCGAGGTTTCAGCAAGTGGAGGATCTGCTGGCATGACCTTTGACTCAGACCTGTATATCAGATAACTTACTGCCCCGGCTGAAGCCTTCCATGACACAAGTATTGCATCAGGATATGTTCCCTTTGTTGCTGTCACTGCCGTAGGAGGCAGCGGTTTGGTACTGTAATACTTCGCCATCAGCGCCAGCCCGGAATAGGAATCTACGGCACTCAGGCTTATTATGTAGTCGCCCGCCTCGGGATTTTCAATCTGCAGGGTTTCATTGTTTGTTGAGCTTGATCCATATCCCAGTATCGTCCCATCCTTGGAAACCGTGAGATCCGCATCGCCTGTCCCGCCATAGGACTTGATTTCAAAAAGAACTTGACCTGCCGGAACATTTATCTTATACATCTTCGTATTTCCTGCAGTTCCGTAAATTGCGGATATCGCAGTTCCGTTTTTTATAGGCATGATGAAATTCGCCGTTACTGTCGCGTTTCCTGTCAGCGTTACTGATGTGGAGGCGGCATCCGGATCGTCGACTATTGCATTTCCGGAAACTGTCCAGTTGATAAAAGGATAGGTTGCGTTTGTGGCTGTGGCGGCAATTGGAATTGCGGTTACCGTGTCGACGGATTTCGCTCCAACGGCAGGAACTACGGACAGTCCGCCGAACTTTGCCATCGTCAGGACCGCCGTGTCATGCGCGAAATTAGCCTTGACAGTTCCATTGGCCGTAAGGGATACGGTTGTATTTGCTGAGGTCGGGTTTGCAACTTTTGCCCCGCCGGTAACAGTCCATTTGGAAAAATGATAATTCGCCGTTGTGACAGTGGCTGTAATTGCAATTGGCGTGACAGTGTCTTCCGTGCTTGAACCTGCGACAGGCGTAATTGTCCCGTTCCCGCCATTGATCATCGTCAGAACAGCAGTGTTATGCTCAAATCTCGCCTCTATGGTAGCGGTTGCGCCATCCACGCCTGTAAGAGTGACGGTGGTGCTTGCTGCATTGCTGTTTGTGATTGTAGCAGCGCCGTTCACAAGTGTCCAGTTGACAAAATGCCAGTTTGCGTCGGGTCTGGCTGAAATTGGAGTCGCTATAAAAGGGACAACGATTTTATCGGTGGCGGGAGTAATTGTCCCGTTCCCGTTTTTCGCCATTATCAGAGTGTTGGTGTCTTGAGCGAAATTAGCCTTGATTGTCGCATCAGATGTAGGTGTGAAAAATGTTGATTCATTTATCTCATTGGCAAATGTCCCAGTTCCGCTCGTGAGCGTCCAGTTCAGGAAATGGCATCCGGCATCAGCGGTTGCCGTTATGCTTTGCGCCGAGCCATTAAGCACAACAATCGAAGTGGCGGGATCGGTAGTCCCTTTGCCATCATTCGTAAGCTTGAGAGTGTAGTCGTTGTCAACCTCTGTCGCCGTGACTTCCGCGCTTGTAAGACCGGGCGCTGAGCATGTTATTTTAGCCGTTCCTTTTACCGCATCCGGATCTTCAGCGGCGGCAAGAGTCACGTCCTGGTACGTGTCCCAGTTACCGCTGTCGAAATCAAGACTGGCTCCTGAGGATACGGTTATATCCGCGTCGCCGGAAGTCCAGCTGACAGCAACAGTCTTTATGCCAGTTGGCGGTGCGCAAAGCTTGACCTGGAAAACAGCAGTACCTCCTTCAGGAACATTTATGGAGGCCACATTGGTTGCGATTGACCTGTTGACGACAAAATTTGCCGTAACCGTCATGTCGCTCAGGATATTTGTCAAAGTGAGCGTATTTTCTGTTTTCGGGGTGCCGTTGGGCAGAAAGGTCCAGTTGACGAATATATTCCCTGGATTAGGCACTGCCGTGACCGGGGTACAGGAACTGCCTCGGGTTACAATTTGCGAACTCGCTCCATCTATAGTTCCATCGCTTCCTGCGCTGAAAGTCACAGAGTAGCGAGGAAAGCAGGGATATGCATCCCACGTGGGCCATGTAGGATAATGGAATCCTGTATTTGTGGATTTGTAGAAAATATTAAAGCTTGTAGGAGTTCCATCAAACACATCCAGCCCGAAGAAGGCCGGCGCGTTCCCATCGAAATATGCGGAAGCAAGGTTGGGGCAATTGTAAAACGCCAGGTTGTCAATCCAGGTCACACTGCTGGGGATTGTTACGGTGGTCAGTGATGAGCAGACCTGAAACGCCCTGATTCCAATAAATTCCACGGTCGCTGGCATGGTTATGCTGTTCAAGGAGCTGCACTCTGCAAATGCCCTCGCTTCAATCCGTGTTACGCCTGCGGGGATTGTCATGCTGGTCAGAGAGGCACAGTCCTGAAATGCCGAACCGCCAATAGAAGTTACGTCTGCACCGCCGATCGTGGCCGGAATTTCGACAGCGCCTCCGGTGCCTAAATAGCCTGTTATTACGCCTGCGTTAAATGTGAAATCAGCTTCGTCGGAAGCAGCCCAGGAGGACCAGGCGGCGAAAAAAACAAATGCGGCAAGCGTAAAGCATCTAGTGAAATAAGACATCCCCATCCCCCAACATAGTTCTGTATTTGCAAATCGGTAGTAAACCTTAGTCTTAAAACGGCAAAAAGCAAGGGGTGAACGGAAAGATAAAACTTTGTCTTATCTTTCCGACTGAATGGCTTGGAATCTATGCAATAAATCCTGAAGATTCCCATGCTTTCCGAATTCAGGACGGAGATTCCTGTTGTGTCCGCAGCCCAGTTCAAGCCCTTCGCCCGGCTGGTTGTGGTCGTCGGAGCCGTTCGTGAAGAGCAGGGGAGGGCGGTGAGGATGAGCTGAATTATATTCAATCCGCATCTGGTTGAAAAGGTCGGTCTGGTTCATGCCCGTCTCAGGACATTTCCCGTTCCGCCAGCCATCAACCTCTATTGTCTGGAGTCCGGCGTCTGCGAGATCCGCAATCACTTTGCGGAGTTCGCAATTGTCCAGCCCCTCCTTCTTCCGCAGTTCCGTCGGATGGGGTAGCCCCGGAAGTCCGCCCCAGCCGAGTATGCGTTTCACAAAAGCCTTCGGCGAGAGATCCATGTCGATTTGGAGCGCCACGTCTATCTGGTCCTTCCGGGTCGTGTATTTCGCCTGGAAATCCTTCACGTCGGAAGATATTCCTGTTTTCCTGAGTTCCGGCCCGTACTTCTGCCACATGATGACGCTGATGTCCCCCTTTGTGGAAACTCCGTTGCGGACAAACTTGTCAATGTCTTCAGAAGTTATCTCCGCATCGAACCCGAGTCTTTTGAAACACTCCGGTATTCTTTTAATCATTATGCCTAACTGCTTTTTCTTGGCTTCCCTGATAGGTTCGATGATTTTTTCATGAACTCCTGAATCCAGGAGTTCATGAAAAATTATCTTGTCTGGAAAATGACCGATGATCTCGATGCCTGGACGGTCGGTGTAGAATTCAATGGCGGGAATAACGTCGACCTTGAAAATCCTGCCTGCTTCAATCGCCTCTTCCTGTCCATCGAACAGATCATGGTCTGATATCGCGATCGCCTTCATGTTCCGTCTATACGCCTCGAAGACCTTGTTCGCAGGGGAATAGTAGCCGTCCGAACAGAAAGAATGGCAGTGCAGGTCGATTTCGCAGACGGCGTCCATGTCCGGCTTGAATCCTGACGCGGCTATCTGCCTTGCGGCTTCAAGCCTATCCCCTGAAGTGAGATGGAAGTTGTCGATTGTTTCAAAAGCAGTCTTTAGTTCCATGCTGGTATTTTCTATTTAAAATTGTCGGACTTCCGCCTTCGCTGAGATGCTACGGCGGACACGGAAAGTCAAACATACTTATATTGCCTGAAAAGTCAACGCGTAGTAGCAGGAGTTCAAGTATGACAGTTTCGCCGAAACTGGCTCGAGGCGTCCCGAGGCTGTTTCGGGCGCTAGGACGCCACACTCAAGATTTAATCAGGATAGAATTGCAGACAGGAATCCCGGCATTACTTTACCTGATGCAAGGCAATGAAAATATAATTTCAATAAGGAACGCCAGCCTGATGCTTGGCAACCGGGAGATACTCAGGGACATAAACTGGGAGGTCAGGCGGGGGGAGAACTGGTTCATCCTAGGTGCGAACGGCGCAGGCAAGACAAGCCTCACCCGCATGCTTCTCGGTCTTGTATGGCCGAAATTCGGCGCTGAGATATCAGTACTTGGGAACAGGTTCGGAAACTGTGACATCTTCGAGGTCCGCAAGAAGATTGCCTGGGTCAGTCCGTTCCTGCAGAACTGGACATCATCAAGGTGGACTGCGATAGACATAGTCCAGTCTGGTATCGATGGCACCATTGGTCTCTACAGGAAAACCACGGAGAAGGAAAAGAAGAAAGCCCTAGAGATGATGGAATCGATGGATTCCGCAAAGCTCGCTGAAAAGCCTTTTGAAGTTCTTTCCTCGGGCGAACAGGTGAAGGTGCTCATTGCCAGGTCAATGATGGCAATGCCGTCAATCATGATACTAGACGAGGCGTGCGTGCATCTCGACATGAAAAGCCGTGAGTTCCTGCTGGAGTTCGTGGATTCCTTCGTGAGGAAGCCCAATTCACCGTCAGTGCTTTTCATAACCCAGCGCATCGAGGAGATACTGCCGGTATTCAGCATGGGGCTGGTGCTCAAGGACGGAGAAATCCTAGCCGCAGGTCCAAGAAAGGAAATACTGTCGGACAAAGTCCTTCTTGAAGCCTTTGATATTCCATTCAAGCTGCATCATTCGAGCAGCGGCAGGATATGGATTACACTCAACTGAACAATCTTCAGCGCATCCGTGCAGTCAAGTCCTGTTCATACTTTTCCAGATCCGCTATAGGAGCTTTTGCAACTCCGCTCTTCATCGCAGCTTCAGCTACATATTTCGCGACTCTCGGTACGACGCGAGGATCAAAGGGCTTGGGAATTACGAAATTCTTCTTAAGCGGCGCCTCTCCGTCAAACATCCCAGCTTCAGCGTCATTCGGATAAGCCTTCTTCAGGATCTCGAGGACATGGGGCGGAATTCTCTCGTTGACAATTTCCGCAAGGGCCTTCGATGCTGCGAATTTCATTTCCTCGTTGATGTCGGTGGCCCTGACATCAAGAGCGCCACGGAAGATTCCCGGAAAACCAAGGACGTTGTTTATCTGGTTTGGGAAATCGCTTCTTCCTGTGCCGACAACTGCCGCCCCGGCTGCAAGAGCCTTTTCAGGAGAAATTTCAGGAGTCGGATTTGCCATTGCGAATATTATCGCATTAGGAGCCATGCCCTTGACCATGTCCTCGGTGACGCAGTTCCCTTTTGAAAGTCCGATGAAGAGGTCTGCGCCCCTGAGTGCGTCCGTGAGCGTCCTTGCATCCGTCTCGACCGCAAACCTGTTCTTCTGGGCGTTCATGCCTTCGGTACGGCCCTTGTAGATTACACCTTTTGAGTCACAGAGGATGAAATTCTTCCTCCTGGCTCCACCTGCACTGATATAGTATTCAGCACAGGCAATGCCTGCGGCGCCAGCGCCGTTGAGCACGAATTTACATTTCTTTATATCCTTTCCGACAAGCTTGACGGCGTTCATCACGGCGGCCAGGGAGATGATCGCTGTTCCGTGCTGATCGTCATGGAACACCGGGATCGACATCATTTTCTTGAGGGTCTTTTCAATTTTAAAACAAGCCGGGGCGGCAATGTCCTCAAGATTGATTCCACCGAATGTTGGCTCAAGGCGCTTTACTGTTTCAATGATCTTCTTCGCATCCGAGTTTCCATCCTTGTCGAATACCGAACCTATGCAGAGGGGGAAGGCGTCAATATCGGCGAATTTCTTGAATAGTACGGCCTTTCCTTCCATGACAGGCATTCCGGCTCCGGGGCCGATGTTTCCAAGGCCAAGGACGGCTGTACCGTCGCTTACTACCGCAACAAGGTTCCCTTTTGCAGTATACTTCCATATGTCGTCCGGATTTGCCTGGATGTCAAGGCACGGGGTTGCGACTCCGGGCGTATATGCAAGGGAGAGGTCCAGCTGGGTGTCGCAGGGTTTTGTGGTCTTCAACGAAATCTTGCCGGGCTTGGAACCAAAATGATAATCCCGCGTTGCTTTTTTAAGTGACTCATCTGAAGAAGACATTTATTAAGCTCCTATGTTATTTTTTCAAAATTTTTCCTGATTGAAATTCCTCTGGAGGAAAGATAATCCTTGACCTGCTTGACAGTAAAAGTGCCGAAATGGAATATGCTTGCCGCGAGGACGGCGTCAGCCTTTCCATAGTCCATGACTTCATAGAGGTGTTCAAGCTTCCCGGCGCCACCTGATGCGATGACGGGCACGTCGACGGTTTCCGAAACCCTACGTGTCAGTTCGCAGTCGTATCCGTCCTTTGTGCCGTCGGAATCCATGCTTGTCAGCAATATTTCGCCAGCTCCGAGCGAAACGCATCTGCGGGCCCATTCAACGGCGTCTAGTTCCGTAGGGCGGCGTCCGCCATGGGTGTAGACGATCCATTTGTCCTTGTGCTTCAAATCCCTTTTCGCGTCGATCGCCAGGACGATGCACTGGCTGCCGAACTTTTCGGCGCCGGCGGATATAAGCCCGGGGTTGTTAATCGCCGCGGTATTGACTGAAACCTTGTCTGCTCCGGAACTGAGCATGAGCCGCATGTCTTCAACGGTCCTTATGCCGCCGCCCACGGTCAGGGGGATGAATACCTGTTCGGCAGTTTTTTCAACAACGTGTACCATTGTCCTGCGCTCATCGCTGCTGGCTGTGATGTCAAGGAAAACCACTTCGTCGGCGCCCTGCCTGTCATATTCGCGGGCTACGGCGACAGGATCTCCGGCATCGATGAGATTGACGAAGTTCACGCCCTTTACGACACGTCCGGCAGTCACGTCGAGACACGGTATGATTCTTTTTGCATGCATTGTGGAGTAGGGGGGATTAGAGGGTTGATGGATAAAGAATTGATTTCATTTCATCAAGGATTCCATTTTAAATAAGATTATAATCAGGACTGCATCAGCTTCCTTGCGGATTTCCTGCCTTCCTCGAACGCCCGGAGGTTCATTTCTATTACTTTCTCCTTGCCCTGGAAATTATTGTATATCGAATTGATGAAGGACTTCTCCCCTATGGCCGCTACGATTTCGCAGAAAGCTCCGAGCATTACGCTGTTGGCGCATCTTACATCGCCGATGGTATCCTTTGCGATCAAGGAGGCGTCTATTGCATATGCCTTGCGTTTCAAGGGATTGTCAAACTTGATGTTGACGGAATCATATATCAGAAGGCCTTCGCCGGAAAGATCGGCGCTGAACCTGTCTATCGACGGCTGATTCATAGCTATGAGGACGTCGGACTCCTTCACGATAGGGGAACCTATCGATTCCCTGCTGAGAACCACGGAGCAATTGGCCGTGCCACCGCGCATTTCAGGCCCATACGACGGAAGCCAGCTGGCCTTGAGGTTCTGGAGATGTCCGGCTTCGGCGATCAACATGCCCAGGCTCAGGATTCCCTGTCCGCCGAATCCAGCGCATTTTATCCTGAGTTCGCCCTCAATGGCGGGAACAGGGACTTTTGACTCATCGAATGGATGGATTTTCTCAGTCTCCAGAAGGGAATTCTTCACTTTCAGTTTGTCGTAAATTCCGACAGCTGACTGCTTGGGCTTGCGTTCGGCGGCAATATCCTTGAAGCATTTCAACGGGAAGTAAGGGATCACGCTGTTCTCGATCCACTCATCCGTGTCCTTGGTGCTTTTCTTCAGGTTCACAGGGCAGCCCACCAGGAATTCCACCATGGAGAACCCTTTTTTCTCCTTCATATAGGTGAGAGCCTTCCTCAAGGCCTGTCTTCCTGCACGGATGTTCTTGGGAGAAGTGAGTGCAACTCTTTCAACATAGACTGGAGAGTCGAGGGCCGCGACCATTTCAGAGACTTTCAAAGGATAGCCTTCAGTTTCAACTGAACGCCCGTATGGCGACGTCAGTGTCTTCTGTCCCGGCAAAGTGGTAGGGGCGAGCTGGCCGCCCGTCATTCCATAAACGCCATTGTTGACGAAAAAGACAGCGATGTTTTCACCGCGGTTCGCAGCTTGTATGAACTCATTGAATCCAATTGCTCCGAGATCCCCGTCGCCCTGGTATGATATCACATGGCAGTCCGGGTTCGCCCTGACCAATCCTGTCGCCACCGCAGGAGCACGGCCATGCGGGACGGATATGGAAGCCATGTCGAAATAATAGTATCCAAAAACCGAACATCCTACCGGGCAGATGAATATCGTGTCATCCTGCATCCCAAGATCGACGACCGCCTCGGCTATGAGCTTGTGAAGTATTCCATGTCCGCATCCAGGACAATAATGGGTGCTGTCCTTGATTCCCGGCCTCCTGTCATACACGTCAAAGAAGCCCTTAGGTTTACCAAATAGGATTTTCTTAGTCATTTTTCTTATCCTGGACTGACAAATATTTTTTTATTATATCCTGTTCCGTCGGGAGGTTGCCGCCCATTCTCGAATAGAAGTGCAGCGGAATCCGCGATTTCATCGACAGCCTTACGTCATCGAGCATCTGTCCATTGCTGAGTTCGATGCAGAGGAACGATGATATTTTCTTTTCAAGCCTTCTTATTTCATCGACAGGATACGGGAAGAGCGTCATAGGCCTCAGAAGCCCGGCCTTGCAGCCTTTTTCGCGGAGCATGTTGACGGCTGATTTTGCAATACGGCTCACGATGCCGTAGCAGATTATTACGGTTTCGGCATCGTCCGTCATATAGGATTCGCAGAGCTGTTCATTATCCTTGATCGTCTGGTATTTATCCTGGAGCTTGATGTTGACCTGTTCGAGATCGTCATAGTCCAGATATATCGACGTGATGAAATTCTTCCTGTATTTCGCCGTCCCTGCAGTAGCCCAGTCGGGAATGGGTTTCTTGTCGACGGGTTCAGGCAGGGAGACGGATTCTATCATCTGTCCTATCAAGGCGTCTGCGAGGACGTAGACCGGAGTCCTGTATTTATCCGCGAGTTCGAAGGCCTTCATTGTAAGCGTGCACATTTCCTGGGGGGAATTTGGGGCCAGTACAATGCATCTGTAGTTTCCGTGTCCGCCGCCTTTTACCACCTGGTTGTAGTCGCCTTGTTCCGGGCCGAGATTCCCGAGTCCGGGACCGCCGCGCATGATGTCGACAATCACCGCCGGCAGATCCATGGTCGCCAGATATGAGACGCCTTCCTGCTTAAGGCTGATTCCCAGGCCTGAAGAGGCCGTGATCGACCTTCTGCCTGCTGAGGATGCGCCAAGCACCATGTTGATGGCCGCTATTTCAGATTCCGCCTGGAGGAAAACCCTTCCGAGCATAGGGAAGAGGGCGGCGGCTGAATGTGCGATTTCATTTGCGGGAGTTATGGGATAGCCGAAGAAGCAGTCGCACCCAGCCAGCAGGGCACCGTATATCACAGCGTCATTCCCCCTGAGCATTATCTTGTTTTTCTCACTCATATATATCAGGAGCCTTCTTCGATCTCTTCAATGACAGTTATCGCACCGGGTTCCGGACAGGCATAGAAACAGGAGCCGCAGCCCACGCATCCCTCGCCGGAATACAATACATAGCGGTAGCCGTGTGAATTGAGCTTGTCCTCGAGGCGGAGGAGTTTCTTCGGACAGGCGCGGATGCATCTCTCGCAGCCCTTGCATTCATTGATGCTGATGGCTGCGGTAAACTTTTTCTTCTTGCCGTCCATTTGAAAATCCTCGGATAAAATTAAAAATAATATACATAAAAAAATGAAAACTTTTAGGAAGCAAAGGAAAAAACAGAGGAATTTCAGCCGGACGACAAAAGCCTACTGGTTCTTGTCTTTTTCAAAAAATGAAAGGAATCCGACGTCGGCGCCAGACTTGTCGGTCTTCATCTTCCTGAAGGCCGTGGTCTTGGTCACATGAAACGAAGTCTGTTCAAGAAGGGATTCATATTCCTTGTCGTCTACTTCCTGTGATGCCTGGGAAGCCTCCGGATTTTCCGAGATTGGCCTGTCGCTCAGGAGGAATACAGTCTGGCCCACGCGGAGATGGTCGCCTGTCTTGAGTTCCTGTTTCCCGCTGGCAAAGACATTGTTCACACGTGAACCGTTCGTGCTGCCCATGTCCTCAAGCAGTATGCCTTCGCCGGTGACAAAGACTTTGCAGTGCACCCTTGAGACCTTCTTGTCGAAGACGCAGACATTGTTCTTCTCGCTTCGCCCGATTGAGTTTTCACCTGCAATCAGTTCGAATTCTTCGCCTTTATTCATTCCGCTTAGACAAATCAATTTTGGCATTTCTAAAATAACCTCAGTATGATTATTCATGGATCAGTCCGATTTACAGATATCAATTTTCCCAAGTTAACATTAACTTGTTTAAATAAACCTTATAACTTATTTTTTTCAATGGAAAATACAAGCATAATAAATCAAATTTAAAAAAAAGTATTAAATCATTGGATTTTTCACGTCCGATTATTATAATTTATATCCTGAATTTAAAATTTAGTTTCTTAAAAAGCAGAAAGAGAGAGGGTAAAAATGAGAGTATTCAACTTCAGCGCGGGCCCGGCAATGCTTCCAACAGAAGTGATGGAGCATGCTGCGCGTGAGTTTTCAGATTATCATAAGACTGGTTGCGGGATCATGGAGCTTACGCATCGCGGCGGTGAATTCACCGAAGTCATCGAAGCCGCTGAAAAGAATATCCGCACGCTGATGGGAATCGGCGATGAACACGCTGTGCTCTTCATCCAGGGAGGCGCAAGCCTTCAGTTCGCCATGATACCCATGAACCTCCATGTCCCCGGGACAGCCATGGAATATGCCGATACCGGCGCCTGGTCATCCGCGGCCATCAAGGAAGCCAAGCTGTTCGGCGATGTAAAGGTCGTATGCAGCAGCAAGGACACCAACTACAATAAGATCCCCGACATCCGCCACTGGAAGCTGGATCCCAAGGCGTCCTATCTCCACATAACCTCGAACAATACCATATTCGGCACGCAGTACCATTCCTTCCCTGAGACAAAAATCCCCTTGCTTGCCGACATGTCGAGCGATTTCATGTCCAGGGTCGTGGACGTAGGCCAGTTCGATCTCATATACGCCGGCGCCCAGAAGAACATCGGACCCAGCGGAGTTGCCGTGGTGATAATCAAAAAGGAGCTCGTGAAGAGGACTCCCGCGAATACTCCGACCATGCTCAAGTACGCGACATACATTGACAACAAGTCCCTCTACAACACTCCGCCGACATTCGCCATATACATGATCAGGCTTGTCACGGACTGGATGATCAAGAAGGGCGGACTTGCCGCCATCGAGAAGATAAATGACACGAAATCCGAAGCCCTCTACGAGACGATCGAGGAAGGGGATTTCTACAAGAATCCCGTTGAACCGGCAAGCCGTTCCAAGATGAATGTAGTATTCCGTCTTCCAACAGAGGTGCTTGAAGAGAAGTTCGTCAAGGAGGCGAAGGCAAAAGGCCTTATCGGTCTCAAAGGGCATCGCTCCGTCGGTGGAATCAGGGCGAGCATCTACAACGCAATGCCTCTTGAAGGCGTTGAAAAGCTGATTGATTTCATGAATGAATTCGAGAAAAACAATTCCTGATAATATTTGAAATCAGAGACCTGAAAGAGCATCGCGGGAATTGCCTCGGTGCTCTTTTTTTTGAATTAAACAGGGGGGAGCCATGGACGGAAAAATACAGTATCATGAGGCCAGGTGGTGGAAACAGGGCAAGGGTAAAGCCATCCAATGCTTCCTTTGTCCGCGTTTCTGCAACATATTCGAGGACAGGACGGGTTTTTGCGGGATAAGGAAGAATATTGCAGGCAGGCTCTATTCGATCGCCTATGGAAGGCCTGTCGCCCTTCATGTCGATCCGATTGAGAAGAAACCCCTCGCTGAATTCCTTCCCGGGACCTGGACATTCTCCCTTGGGACTTTCGGATGCAATCTGGCGTGTTCATTCTGCCAGAACCATCATCTTTCCAGGGGCTACTACGACGAGGAAAAGGAGCAGGGGGGGTATTACCCTCCTGAAAAGATTGTCTCCCTGGCACTGATCGAAGACTGCAAATCGATCGCCTTCACCTACAATGAACCCGTGATCTGGGCTGAATATGTCATAGATATTGCGAAAGCCGCAAAAGAGGCAGGTCTCTCGACGATACTTGTCTCCAATGGCTACGTTACGCCCGATACGGCATCCGAGCTCTTCCCGCTCATTGATGCCGCCAATATCGACATGAAAGGTTTTTCAGAGGAGTTCTACAGCAGGATGACCGGTGGAAAGCTCCAACCCGTACTCGATGCCATGAAATATTTCGTATCGCTCGGCAAGCATCTGGAAATCACAAACCTGGTGATTCCCGGCAAGAATGATTCCAGGGAGATGATAAATTCCTTCCTTGACTGGACGTCGCTCAACCTCGGCACGGAGATCCCACTTCATTTTTCAGCTTATCATCCCGACTACAAATACAAGGAAAGCCCGCATACTCCGCCCCAGACACTTCTGGACATCAGGGAGCTGGCTGTCTCCAAGGGGTTCAAAAGCGTCCATCTTGGAAATATCTCAATGTCCGCCCTGGGGAAACGCAAGCCGGATTCATGGACAAAGTAGGTTCTGTCCATCCATCAATCCAAATGTGCTGCAGGATCATTTCTTTTTCTTGAAATGCCTTGAATCACCCCATTCGCCATATCCTATTGTCTCACCTATGGACGAGATTCTCTTTTCAAGACAGCTCCTGCACATCGAGGAGTTCTCATCCAGGCATGGCTTATTGTCGTACAGCTGATAGGAGGCCCGGTATTTTGTCTCAGTGATATTCGGCATGATTATGTTGGCGCCTGCAAGAAGTCCCATCTCCCTTCCAGTAGGATTTAAAGACTGCAGCGCCGTAGTAGATGCGATATTCACATCCTTGAGATAGATTCTCGTGGCGGCAATCATCTTAAGGGAAAGATTGAGCTGATAGTTTTTTATGCTGTCAAAATCAGGCAGTGAATCGGCGAGGGGTGTCTCCTTATGGACGACATACGGGCCCATGCCGATCATGTCGGCATCAATTTTCTTGAAGAAGAGAATGTCATTGACAAGGTCGTCGATTGTCTGAAAAGGCAGGCCTATCATTACACCGGTTCCAACCTGGTAGCCAAGTTTTTTCAAATATTCAAGGCATTTGAGGCGGACTGAATACACATGGTCGCCGGGATGGAGCTTCCTGTAAAGCTTTTCATTCGATGATTCGATCCTTAAAAGATATCTATGCGCGCCTGCCTGCAACCATCTTCTGTACGTGTCTTTTGTCTGCTCGCCCAGCGAGAGCGTAATTCCCAGTTTGCCGTCCGACAGCTTTCTTATCTTCTTTATAAGCTTCTCGATGAAGGATGTAAATGTCCTGGAGGTTACTTCGCCAGACTGAAGCACGATCGAACCGTAGTTGTTCTGAAAAGCCCATTCCGAAGCCTTCAGGATCTCCTCCTCCTCCATCATGTAGCGTTCCTGCGATTTGTTGCTTTTACGGATTCCGCAGTAATAGCAGTCCTTCTCGCAGATATTGCTGAGCTCGATAATTCCCCTGAAATAAACAACCTTTCCTACGTTGTCGGTTTTAATCTCGTAGGCCTTTTCAAATAAATCCTGCATCTGGGTTTTATTTGTAAGACTTAAAAGGACCTTGAGATCGTCGGAAGTCAGAGTGCCTCCGCCATCAATAGATTTCAATATTTCAGCAAATGTATTCATGTTATTTCTTCTTCTTAAGCAATGGTTCAATGTATTTCCGATATAAGGCAAAAAGATATTCGATTCGCTTCATTTCATCGGTGAATGCCTGCGGACGGTAACAGAGGTCGACAGCCTTGTCGAGTTCCTTGTGTGCCTTGACTAGGGCAGGGGGCATTGAAAGAGGATCGTATAAATCAGCAAGCGAGCTTTCCGGGAATTCTTTCCGTGCATCCAGAACTCTTTGGGCCACCTGCTCCACAGTCTTAATGTTCTTTCCCGAGGGCTTGTCAGGCCATGGAAAATTATTATAGACAATGTCGTTGGAATATCTGAAATCACCTTTAAGTCTTCCGCAAACATACTTCATCCATATCATGTGCATTTCCGAACTCAGCACGCCGAAATGATAAAGAGTGGCGTCCGGAATACATGCGCAGCTGTTATGAACAATGTGATCAGGAGAGAAAAAGCCGAAAGGGATATATTTTCTGTTCTCTGACGTGTGAAGTGGAATTAGTACATAGTTATCTTTAGGCTGGCGGATTTCAGCAAATAGAGCAGGCGTATCGGCTATTTTTTGAGTAGGAATTTTCTTGCTCGCCAATCTGAATTCCCGAACTTTCTTGACACGAAGCATTATATCCGGCAACTGTTTTAATTCGCCAGGTTCAAAGTCAACAAGCCAGAGGCACCATCTTTTCAGATTATTCAAATATTCTTTTGCACTAATCAATGGCTTGATAAACTTACCGCACAAAGGCTCAGACTCTAGAAGTGATTTCTTTTCCTCATCTGTCAAGATTAGATTCCCATCATCAACAGGTTTGTTGCCATAAATAATTTCCGGAACAGGGGATATTGTTTTTTTTCTTGACAAAACCACAAGGTCACTCATTTCAACAAGATAAGGATTTATATTGCTTGCCAGCTTCTCATGCGCTTCGGAATCAGGCTTGTCGTAGTAATATATATGCTTTCTGTATGTGTCAAAATTCGCGAAGCCTATTATCACGACATAGACATGGGCCATTCCCCTTGCCTCATTGCTCCACCTGAAAGTCCTATGTCCAAAGTGGATCTTGATATGATACTTCTGAAAGAGTTCATTCCATAGTATTCCCGGCTGTTCACCCTGTGAAATAGAATTGGTGGAAACAAAGGCCACTTTCGCCTTCGTGTTCTGTATGTATTGAGCGGCCTTGAGATACCAGCAAGTGACATAGTCGAGGGATTTATAATTTTTCATTCCTTGGAAAACCAGATCCATGTCAGAATCCTGCTGCGAATTTCGAAGGTGCTTGCCGATAAAAGGCGGATTCCCGAAAATATAGTCAAATTTTACACCATGCTTGTCTTGCTGGCCTTGAATTTCCATCTCATCCACAATGTTCAGCTTATTAGCCAAAACATTGATTGTGTCATAATGTGCGCGAGGCTCTTTGACAATGCCGACATTCACAACGTTTGCCGAAACATCGAAATAGTTCCCGTGCATCAGGAAATTCCAATCAATGCGGAGGGCGTTAGCGTTTGCGATGTTCGCAGACTTCTGGAGTGGAAGACGGACAAAGTAATCGCCGACGGCTTCAGACAATTTTATATTCATCTGGTGATCCATAAGCCACATTGCGACTTCCGCAATTCTTGCAGGGAATTTCTCGATTTCAATTCCATAAAATGAATCGACATCAATCTTGGAGAAGTATTTTATATCGAGAATATCACCGTATCTGTGAAGGATTTTAAGTATCTCGATTTCGAGAAGCCTCAATTCCCTGTAGGTTATCACGAGGAAGTTTCCACATCCACAGGCCGGATCAAAGAATTTCAAAGCGGCAATTTTATCATGGAATACGCGGAGCTTTGTTTTCACATTTCTTATTCCATCGAATTCAGACTGGAGCTCATCTAGAAAAAGAGGTTTTATTACCTTCAGGATATTCTTTTCCGAGGTATAATGAGCGCCTATGTTCCTTCTTTTCTCCGGATCCATTACCGACTGGAAAAGCGAACCGAATATTGCCGGCGATATCTGGCTCCAGTCAAAATAACAGCATTCAAGGAGCGCGTTTCGCATTTCGGAATCAAATGAGGCGAGGGGGAGGGGCTCTTCGAACAGTTTTCCATTTATATATCTGAATTGCGAGAGTCTTTCATCAAGAGTGTTATGGCGTTTGGATTCAGGTGTATTTAAAACCTGGAATAGATGCGCAAGCTTTGATCCAGTATCCGAACCGTCCACGGCAACCTGCTCTATAAATTCGGTAAAAGTCCCTTTTTCGAATATGCCTGTATCATCTGCAAAAAGACAGAAAAGGATTCTTACGAGTAAAACTTCGAGCTGATGTCCTGAATATCCCGAAGCAAGGAGCCTGTCGTGGAGCTTTCCCATAAGCTCGGCGGCTTTTATGTTAACAGGATCCTGATCCTTGTATGTTTGTTTCCTATAGCCGGCGATGAATCCGAAAAGATGAATGTTCTTATGGAGTTCGGTGAGATTAAATTCGTTTTCCGAGCCATCCTCAAGATCGAAAAGTCGAAATCTCTCGAAATCAGAAACAAGCACATACTTCGGAAGTTCATATTCCTTGAGTCCGGAGAAATAATCCAAGGCCTGTGTATATGCCTTGTCGAGGCTTTTGCCTTTTGACTTATGTTCTACAAGAAGCGTTCCTTTCCAGAACAAATCGATAAAACCATGCTTATCTCCAATTAGCTTTACAGGTTCCTCAAAGGTGGCAATGCGCTTGCGGGATATTCCGAAGACATTAAAGAAGGAATCCCAAAAGGATTTGGATTCCGAACGTTCGCAGTGGACATCTTTCCATTCGTTGGAAAACTCGATCGCTCTTTTATTGATTTCGTTCCAGCTTAAAGGCATTGGATAAATTATTCAGTTATTGTAAAACATATAATGTGATTTGATAATTTGATGCTGGAAGAAATAAACGCAAGCATAAAAAGTCAGGGAGAGGGGAATGATTAGTAAGAATATTATACATTATGATAACACCCAGATTAATCTTTCCAGCCTGGAAGCCTCCGGCTTGCAACGTCGCATAATATACATTATGTTAAGTCGCAAGGGTTGACTAATGAGGTTGTTTGATATAGCTATGTATTTGATTATGTGCTTGTTATGATATAGCAGGCAGAGGCGCTGTTGATAACTTGTCAACCGTGCAGGTTCTCGTTATTTAAATCTCTAATCATCTCCTCAGGAAGGGATTCTATTGAAAGAATGACTGCTGTCTTGCCATCTGGAAGAACTACGGATTCCCCTTTCCTCTTTGAGACAAGGGCCTTCGAGAACCGTGAATCGCTTGAAAGCATATTCTTGTCAGGCTCCGAATCCCACAACCCAACAATATGGTACGTTTCCCTGTGTCCGTTCGTGTCCAGCTGGACAGTGGTGCCAACTTTCACATGGTCGCAGGAGTCAAGTTTTTCAAAGTTGAACGGTATTACATCGGCCAGATCCCTGTCAATTTCGGCTTTCCGCTTATTCAGGAAGCTCTGGCGCTCCTTTGCAGCTGAAAACTCGGCGTTCTCCCTCAAATCACCATAACCCCGTGCATGGGCTATCGCCGCAGTGTTCTCAGGAAGATGCTTGTTTATTATGTCCTCGAATTCCTTGACTCTCGCACTGTAGGACTTCATGGATGTTATCGGAATAGGGGATTCATCGGTTTTCTTTTCAGGTTTCTGGATATTCAAAGCCCCCCTGCCCTGATTCCTTTCAAGGAAAACTTTGAATTCAGGGGACAATCTGGACATTCTTACCAGAAGACTCTGGATTTCATGCGGGGTCAACGCCTTGTTGTTGTTCATTGCCTCGAAAATCTCTTCCTCGTTCTCCGAATGACGCTCAAGCAGATATTTCTGGAGCTCCTGGTTCTCTATAAGATGCTTCTTGAGCTCCTTCCTGGAGTCAGCCCATGAGAACGGCTCGAAATCCGATATTCCGTGAAATATGTTCTTGAAGTTCAATTTCGTCAGTACGGCTTCAGGAACATTGCCGCGGTTCTTCCATAGGTAAAGGAGCATGTCCGCCGACAGTCTTTCCCTTGTCTTGATTTTTTGAAAGTCAATCAGCCCTGAAGAAGTGTTTAAAACCCTCAATGGCATCGCAAAAAAGAGACTGTCAAGATACTCCTTTGAAAACAGCGCGCGCGCCAGGCCAAGAAGGGCCTGTATATGTTCACATGGAAGTTCATCCCAGAGAATCAGCTTTTCGGTCTGTACGGCCTCCGGTTTCTCCGGGAGGAACGGTATTTTAATCTTCAGCCCCCTTATGATTTCAGCCAGCTGGGACGCCGTGCATCCTGCGTCAATCATAAGCGACAGGGTTTCAGCATATAGGATCTGTTCTTTGAGGGATGGCTCCTCCCTTAATTTTCCGAGGCATTCCGATATCTTCTTCCTCTCGTCGTCTGTAACAGCAGCCAGCTTCAATGATTTCTCCCTCATTCCGACGAGGATAACATTGAGTTCCTTCATGTTCCTTGCGGACAGGATGTTTTTTTCAACCTGGATGTCGTTGGATGCCGGACTGTCCTTCCACCATGAATTGAATTGTTCCAGGGTCATCGGGGATGGAAGCAGAGTGGCGAATGCGATCTTGTCGGCCTGCTGCTCGGACAGGGGATTCAGTGAAAATCCCCTGAGCAAGGAAATCCATTCGGCTTTCGGGACGCCGCTCTTCGCCTTGGCTGTAAGATTCTGGAGCATTGCATTGTCGGGTTTGAACAGAAGGAATTCAGACAGCACCTTCTGGAGGGACACCGTGTAGCTTTTCTTCAACCCTGAAGCGTCTTTGACGCCTATTCCGCCGGTAAGCAGATCGAATGACGATATCGTGCCCCATTTGTTCTCCTTCTCCGAAAAGAAGTACTCTCCGGCGCCCATCACGCGGATCTTGTTGAATCTCACTGCGATTTCACGTTGCGGGATTGTTTGATCCTTCAGCCCGAGCGCAGCGGCGGCGTTGTTCCTTGAAATATCCAGGGGGAGCGTTTTCTTCAGTGCCTTGTAAAGCATGTTCCTGAGCTGCGGGGTATCGAGCGGAGACAGTTCGCACAGCCTGTAGCAGAAAAGAGATCTTCCCAGGGAGTTCTCAATTGAATCCCCCCATCGTTCGAGCAGCAGGCTTATATGCTCGGGGACATCCCCTGAACATATTGATTCGCATTGTGACAGTGCCGACAGGATTGAATCCATGGCGGCCTGATTTTCCGAATCCATGGCTTCATCGAATAGCTTTTCAAGGTTCTGGGATGATATCATAATAATAAGTTTCTTGCGGGGTGTGTTGTTATGGGCTCTTGGGTTCGCCGTTGTATGTCCTGTAGTTCTTCTGGGCGTTGGCCTTCAGGGATTTTGCAGTTACAGGATCAAAAGGGCCCCTCACCAGGACGGTGTCTTCAAATTCACTGGACATCTTGTCCGGGGTTACGCTCCTGTAATAGACTCCGTCGATGAGAAAACCGAGATCTCCGTATGCATATTTAACGCTCAGCTGCATCCATGCAAGTTTCCCATGGTAATCAAGCTTCAACTGGAGATCGTAGAAACCCTTTTTCTGGGCGGATGGAATCATCTCTATTTCCTTGATGTTCCGGGAATGCAGGAACGCATTCGAATTTATCCATTTCGTATTTCCGTTGTAGGCCGGAACCTCGACTTCCAGCCTGTTGGCTCTTGGATATTTCACTATCTCGTTTATCGTCATGACGTAGGATGGTTCTTTTGATTTGCTGTCGGCATCAAGAGTTTCACAGCCGCATATGAAAAGAAACAGGCCCAGCACCGGAACGATATTAATTAAATTCCTACTTTTCATCTTTATATCCCTTTTTTACCTTGTTTATGTTTTTACGGAAAATCTTCGAGGCATTCCTGTCAATTTCATCATCCGTCTGCTCCTTCTTCTTCCTTTCCTTCTCCTTCATGGAACCGAGGATTGCTTCTGGAAGATCGGTGAGCTGTATTGTGTTATTCTCGCAGAGCGTCGCGACGCGCTTGAGCATGTTCTCGAGTTCGCGTACGTTCCCCGGCCATCTGTATGACATGAACGCCTTCAACGATTCCTGTGCAATCACGACGGACTGCTTGTTTTCCTTCTCATAATCTTCGAGGAAATGCGCCACCAGGAGGGGGATGTCCTCAATCCTTTCCCTTAACGGCGGTATTTCAATCGGAATGACGCTCAGCCTGTAATAGAGGTCATCCCTGAATTCACCTCTCTTTATCTTCTCCTCGAGGTTTTCATTTGAGGCCGCCAGGACGCGGATGTCGATAGGGATGTTCTCAGTTCCCCCGACCCTCCTTATCTCCTTTTCCTGGAGTACCCGTAGCAGCTTCACCTGCATGCTCAACGGAATCGCGCTTATCTCATCAAGGAATATCGTTCCTCCGCTTGCTGTCTCGAAAAGCCCCTTCTTGTTCGTGTTCGCCCCGGTGAATGAGCCCTTGACATATCCGAACAGCTCTGATTCCAGGAGGGTCTCGGGCATTGCCGCGCAGTTCACCACGACAAACGGACCGTCGTGCCGGGGGCTTGAATTATGAAGTGATTTCGCGACCAGCTCCTTGCCGGTGCCGCTTTCACCGAGGATGAGAACAGTACTGGTGGTTTTTGCAACTTTTTCAATGAGCCTGTATACCCTCAGCATTGGTTCGCTGTCTCCGACTATGAGGTCGAAATGATAGTTCGCAGTAAGGGTCGACTTCAGCACCTCGTTTTCAGCAAGGGCCATTTCATATGACAGGGCCCTCTGTATGGTGATCATCAGTTCATCGAAATTGAATGGCTTTATGACATAGTCAAAGGCTCCATTCTTCATGGCCGCCACGGCAGGCTCGACGTCCGAATAGGCGGTCATCACGATGATGGCAAGATGGGATTGGAGCTCCCTGCCCCGCTGCAGAAGCGTTATTCCATCAATCCCGGGAAGCCTGACATCGGTGATCATCAGGTCGAAGACTTCCTCTTTAAGCTTGTCCAACGCATCGTTGCCGTTGAGGCAGGTTGAAACCGAATAGCCTGATTTTGCAAGAAGTTTCTTCAAAACCTCTATTATCGTGAGTTCGTCGTCGACAATAAGTATTTTTGCCATATATGATTTACCTGGATTCCCTGACTGTTTACATTAACAACAAGCGATAAGGCCTTTTCAAGCGGGCTAATCACTCAACACTTTAAGCAGAAGCCTCTCATCCCATGTGAGGAAACGGTCGTTCTCACTGAATATCCTCAGTATCTCTCCTCTTTGCTTCATGTCCTTCGGATGTGTAAGGATTCCGGCTATGCCACACCAGTACGCGTCAGCGAACTTGTTCTCAGAGACCAGTTTCGCGAGAAGCTCGGATGGTACAGGTGAAATCATTGCATCAGCACAAAGCTTGTCGGCATCGGAGGAAATATTCGACGATTCAAGAATGTACTTCTGCCTTTTTTCAGCTTCTTTCGCCGTAAGTTTCCCTGAATTGACTTCCAGTGCATTTTTCAGCAGGCTGAGTTTTGGATAAAACGCGATCGAGCAGAACCTGTAATCGTTCAGGCTCTCATTCACCTGCCTCAGCATCGCGACCGGAGAATGCGCACGTGCAATCCTGAGAATTGCCAGCTGCCTCCAAAGCTCCCCGGAAACGGTATTTCCGCTAATCCGTTCCTCGATCAGGGGATAAAGTTCCTTCTCGGAGCTGAATCCTGATCCGACCGCATACGCCCTTGCAAGCGCGGCTGTCATGATCCTCGCGCAAATATCTGGAGCCACGCATCTGGCCTCCTTGAGGAACTGGAGCCTCTTCGGGTCAAGCGTCCTGGTATCATCCAGCAGCCATGCGGCCATCCTGCACCAGTTGAAATCATTGCTGAGTTCAGGGAACTGCTTGAACTGCTCGCCATATTTCTTCAGGGCCTTGTGATACTCATCCCTGCCGACATCTGATCTTTCCAGGAAGGTAAGCATGTGCAGAAGGGCGATTCTCACTTCACGGTCGGGACGCTGCATCGAATACTGGTATGCCGCGGCAATATCATTCGCCTTGACAGGCTGATGCAGCATAAGCGCATATTCAATTGCAAGGTTTGACGTAAGCGTGTCCATCGGCCCCATGGGGGTCTGCTTGAATTGTTCAGCCATTGCCTGAAGACCAGAAAGGATGGACGACTGGGATTCCCAGTCGCCATAGTTCATGTATACTGCTCCTTGCGCGAAAATGAAAGATGGAACCCAGAAAAGCAGATTCCCCTTTACTCCAGCGATAAGTTTGTCCGCCCCCATGTGTTTCGATGCGTTCATTATCTGGAACGCCTGAGCCCAGTTTCCAGTGTCGATCGAACTGCCGATGGACATGGTCGACAGAAGTTCCTGGTTGTTGATCTTCCCGCTGTTCCTGACGACTTGCTCGTAGATCCAGGCGTCTCCCGGGGTTTCGGATTCCCAGTAGTAGAACGGTATCCTGTTGTCGGCAATGTTCTTGATGGGGCTTGCCGAAGCGAGCGCGGCAAGGCACTGTCCCTGGATTGATTTTATCTGATCCCTGATTGACTGGTTGAGGTTCTTCATGTTTCCGCATCTGGAATTCGCAGTCATCGCCTTTTCAAGAGCGGCAATGAAGTTGTTGTTCTTCAAGTCCTTTGCGGCGCCCTCCAGGAACATCATGGCCTGAAGATCCGGCAGGAACGACATCAGGAGCTTCATCTGCCTTGATATCTCATCCGAATATCTTTTATACAGATCGGTATTCTTATATCCATTGTTCAATTCGATAAGCACCTGCGAGGCATCCTGCGCCCTGCCCGTCTTCATCAGCCCGGAAAACTCCCTCCACAGGTCGATCGCCTTCCTTTCATCCTGCGCCCTCTTGAAATCTTCAGAGACGGCCTCCCAGCCCTTCTTCTCCTGCGGAGTGAATCCGTTGAACGATTTCACAAGATCGGCAAACTGCGCCCCCATGTGGTTGAAAAGGAAGAATGTCAGTATCGAAGCGACATCCTGCTTTGTCAGCTTCACCCCTGAATCCGGCTTGAGAATCCTCTGCAGGAGAAGCTGGTTTATATTTTCCGAAGTCAGGGAATCCCACTGGATTGTCTTCCCCATCTTCCCCTTCTCCATGCTGGTCATCATCTTGAAAGTCTTTTCGGTGACACGGTCGACATCGAATCCCGTCAGAAGTCCAGGGAAAGGCTTGCCACGCAGAAACGCCTCATTCCTTTCAAAAACGCCGAAGAGCCCTGCCTCGCTCGAAACTACCGTGCCTTTTATGAAATTGGATTTCGAGATGAAGCTTTCGGGGATGGCAACTTTTTTATTCTCTTCGAGCCATGCATCTAAAAGCTCCTTGAGATATGCCGCGTCTTTTTTCTTGAGGTAATAGGCTTCAAAGTCGCCAAGGGCAAGATAGTATCCGTCGACAAGATTATTCTGGGCGAGCTTGTCCTGGCGCAGCTTCTCCTCTTCGGCAAGCTTTTTCTTCTCCAGGTCAAGACGTTCCCGTTCCTTCTTCGCCTCCTCCTCCCGTATTACCCTCTCCTCCTCCTGCTTAATCTTCTGGAGGGCGTCGGAGATCATCAGGAACCCATGGTTGAGGCTGTTCTTGTCGTCAACCGAAATCTCAAAGTCCTTGTTCTTATTGGCATATTGGAGCAGGTTTTCAATCCTCTTGCTGGCATCCTCGAGGACCTGCTTCTTCTCTTTGCTGAAAACCATCGCCTTGAGTATTCCGCACAGGTCGGCGGTCTCCTTTCGCATGTCGGCCAGCTTCTTCTGCATTTCATCCTTCGCGTTCTGCTGGGCTACAAGCTTGCCTTTCAAACCCTGGAGGAGCTTGTCGGCATCATCGGGCACGTTGGCGGGATATTTCTTGACGTAGTTCTGTATCAGGTTGATGCCGTATTCAGGGTCAACCCTGTCTATGTCGGACTTCAACTTCTGCCATTCATTGCTTATGATCTGGGCATGTGTAAGCTGAGGCTGGGGCGCCGGGTGGGTGGTCGCCGTGGATTTTCCAGAACCGCCGCCGCTGCTCTTCTTGCTTTCCAAATAGAAGAAAATCGCTATCGCGAGTATGGCGAGCACAATGACGGCGGCAACGAGAGTGGTGATGAGCCTGAGGATAGGGTCCGGCGGCGCCTTTTCCTCGTGTGGATGGACTGCGGGTGCATTAGGCTTCGCAGCTCCAACCGGCTTATGGAAAACCTTCCTCTCGATATCATGGATTTTATCAAGGGTCTTGCATATCTCCTTCCATGATGAAGGTCTCTTTTCAGGATTCTTGGCAAGAAGATGATCCACGATGTTGGATATGGAAGGGTTGATTTCCTTGCTGATCTCTACAAGCGGGACATGCTTGTCATTGAGATGCTTCTTCATGACCGCCTCGGCATCATTGGCCATGAAGGGAGGTATTCCCGCAAGCATATGATACAGCGTCGCCCCGAAGGAATACATGTCGGAACGGCAGTCTATCCTGTGGACATCTCCTGCGATCACCTCTGGCGGGGCATAAAGGGGGGTCGCCATAAGGCCTTCCTTTGTATCCTTCTTTTCATCATGGATCGACTTGGCAAGACCCAGGTCGGCGAGCTTCGCACCGCCGCTGCTGTTCAGGATGATGTTGTCGGGCTTGATGTCGCCATGGCACAGCTTCTGCCTTTCCCATGCATAGTCGAGGGCCGAAGCGATCTTGCTCGCGATGTCTAACGCATCTTTTGGAGGAAGCAGGCCGTCCCTGGAAATCCTGGTATCCAGGGTCTCTCCTTCAATCAGCTCCATGGCAAAATAATAAATGCCATCAAGGGTGCTTCCGGCGTCATAGACCTGGACTATGTTGGAATGGCTGAGACTTGCAGCCGATCTCGCCTCCTTGAAAAAGCGTTCGACGAATTCAGTGTCGCGGGAGAGCTCGTCGGAAAGCACTTTGAGCGCTACATATCTTTCAAGGTTGAGCTGTTTAGCCTTGTATACTACCCCCATCCCCCCCTGCCCCAGCTTGCTCTCGATAAGGAATCCGTTTATGACAGTGCCGGAGTTCAGATGGCTCACTGAAGGAAGAGCGATTGTATTGCCGCAGTAGATGCAGTTCTGCTTCCCGCTGGCAGGATCAGCGGCGAGTTCAACATGTTTCCTGCATGTCTGGCAATAACCTAGCATTTAAATCCTTCAATAAATTTCACGTTGTTGCACAATGGTTCCCGGGAAAAATCCACAGGAAGTCTCTGATGAAAAAACAATTAAATTTAAATTACACTCTTTCCGGATAAAATCAAAACCCTCTTTAATTATGCGTGCAATAACAGGAATGCCGATGAAAATCCCGTTTTCGGGACTAGTGTCGCGTATCGCAAATACGCCGAATAAAATTATGTCTATTTTTGATGCGGATTTGGCTTGGATGGAACAAGGCGATACTGAAGTATCGTCGGTTCCGACCAAGACGAAGGCCGCGCAAAAAGAGGCATAACCGTATTACGGCGTGGGTCTTTCGGCGTTCAGCCCGTCCGCCTCCGCACAACGATGCTTCAGCATCGCCTTAGCGGAGTCGTACAGACTGAACATCCAAAATCCCCCACGTTTTATTTCGGCCTATTTGCGATACATGACACTAGTTGAGGCCGGGTATTTTCGGCGGGGGTTTCTCAAACCTGATTATCACGTATTTCTTCTTCTTATACGCAAGCTCCAGCATCAGCCGGGGATCCCTGCTGGCGATATTATAATCGTTCACCATTCCCCCGAATGTTCCTTTTTCAAACAGGATGTATTTTTCTTTTCCGGTCAATTCATCCCCCTCGAACAAGTAACCTGTCGGCTGGCGTATGTAATAAATGAACGGCGTGTAGTTCGATATCCCGAAATTATAAAGAAACAGTGTTTCGCCGGGAGGTACGGCCCTGTTGATTGCAATCCCTGCGGGCCGCTTCACCTCGAACTGCCTGATCACGGGAAATACGAAACAGCAGATTTGAAAGACGATTATGATCGCAATCCCGGCGCTGGCCAGCGACAGCTTGAGTGAATCCGTAAACTTGTCCATCTTCTTGAAGAAATATACAAGGAATGCGGCTGTCAGCACGGATGTCAGAAGTTCAGGCAGATAATAAGTGTAGTCCAGCGGCAGCGGCGGCTTGACCTTGAGGATTTCGAATATCTTCGCGATGAACCTCATGCTCACAAGGAAAATCCCGACCGCAAGACCGAAGGCGGAAATGATGGACAGCGCGAGAACCGTATTCCTCCATGTCCTGAGCGGCCCGCTGTTGTCCTGGAGCCGCGAAAGCATGAATCCGGTCATTACGCTCGAAAGAGCTATCAACGGCACGAAATAACGGGCCCTTACTCCAGGCTGCATCATCAGGCATGCCACGCCAACAACGATCGCCCAGAAAAGACTTTTAACAATTATCTTTTCATTTTCATGCAGTTTTTCAAATATTTTTTCCCGTCGTAAAGATGGAATGAACAGGAGCCATGGCAGGAAATAGCACAATCCCTGGAGGACATCCCTGCTCCAGGAAAAGAAAATCTTTGAGAGCTTCGCCCACCACGGCTTGTCGCCCTTGAGCGAATCCATCCCGATTACATTGTCAAGGATATCGGAAAGCCATTCACTGCTCATCTTCGAGGCCACCGGCGGGGCATTGCCCGGGACGGATGTCACATCCGACTGCTTGCTGATCAATACGGTGACGGCCCATATCGAAAAAACCAGAACCATGACCGTTATGCCTGCCGCATGATGGAACGAACGCAGTTCCCTTAATTTCCTTTCGTAATAAAGACAGAAGAACACAACGCTGTAGAAAAACACAAGTATCAGAGGGCCTTTCAGCAGGAGACCAAGTCCAAGGATGATCCCGGGAATCATCCATAGGAGCCACCGGGACGAATTCAGGGAGCGGTAATTCAACCATGCAAGCACGGCCATGCCTGTAATGCCCGCATAAGCACCGTCAATCTCGATGAGCCTGCCCTTGTCGATGATACCAAGAGTCGTGAGGAAAATAATGGAGGATATGATTTTTCCGTCAATGCCCAGGAATCCTGAAGGCATGACGACAATCAGAAGCGCGAAAAATAAAATGGACAACGCCGAAGGAAGGCGGGCGGAAAATTCATCCGTACTGCCTGTCAGCTTGAATGATGTCGCGATCATCCAGTTGATCAATGGCGGTTTCTTATAGTACTTTTCACCGGCGAGTTCGGGAGTTATCCAGTTGCCGCTCTGTATCATTGAAATTGCCGGCATGGTGCGTTTGGGTTCATTGCCCTGTACTTCACGGCTTCCCAGTCCCGGCAGATATATGCATGCCCAGACGAGCATGACGGCAACAGCTGCGGAAAATCTCCCGAACTTGTAGTTCAATATGTCAAACTTCATGTAAAATCCGTCTCTTTCTTTTAAGATATTTCACTGCCGTCCAATGGATTATTGGATTTATTCGCCATAGGCGAATTGCAGGATTAATGGATTGTTGCAACTCAAGGAGACATACACAAAAATGAACATTCAAAAAATCCGAAATGCCTCTTTTGGAATCCCTCTCCGAATCCTTCTTTGTTATCCTTATCTTGAATTCAAATCCGTCCATCCATCCGTCCGTCATCCTGTGGGATGACTCTGAAAAGCAAAAGGACTACGCCTGGAATGTGAACCGCCTGGCCGGAGGAATATCTTCACAGAGCCTTTTCCACAGCTCCGATGACAGTTTCAATGGCCTTTATCCTCGCAAAATACTTGCAGTTCGATTCGACTATGGTCCACGGGGCGTGGGATGTGCTCGTCCTGTCGATCATCTCATCGACTGCGGCTGAATACAAATCCCACTTTTCCCGGTTCCTCCAGTCCTCGTCGGTTATCTTCCACTGCTTCCAGGGAGTAGTCTGGCGCTCCTTGAATCTCCTGAGCTGTTCTTCATTGCTTATATTCAGCCAGAATTTCACGATCACGGCACCGAAGCTGGAAATATGCCTTTCCATGTCGTTTATCTCCCCGTATGAACGGCGCCATTCCTTCTCACTGCAGAAGCCCTCGACTCTTTCAACAAGGACCCTGCCATACCAGGTGCGGTCGAATATGGCCATATGCCCCGCCTTTGGAATCCTGTTCCAGAATCTCCACTGATAATGATGCCGTTTCTCAATGTCGCTCGGTGCCGCTATCGGGACGACCTCGTATCCGCGAGGATCCATCGACTGTACGAGCCTCCTGATATTACCGCCTTTGCCTGCGGCGTCCCAGCCTTCATACAGGACAAGGACAGGCATCCTCTTCCTGTATATCTCGTGCTCAATGTCCCTTATGCGCTCCTGGCAGTCGTCAAGTTTCCTGAGATATTCATCTTTCTGAAGTATTCTGCCGAGGTCAACCTTCGCAAGGATTTTTTTCTGGTACGAAGAAGGCGCAGGCCTGTGCTTGACCGGTTTTGAACTTCCATCCGATGACAATGCCTTGTCAAGCTTTTTGGCTATCAACCTGAATATCGCTAGCGCCGCGGCCTTCTGGCTCGATGAATCCACGACCGTCCAGGATGCGTATTCAGTATCGGTGCTTTTAATCATCTCGTCGTAGGTCTTGAGATATTTGCCGTACTGCCTGTGATGCTTGATGTCATCCTTGGTGACACGCCATGAAGTTGCAGGGTTGCCACGGAGTTTTTTAAACCTTTTCCTCTGCTCCTTCCGCGTTATATGGAGGAATATCTTCACAATTACGCCACCTCCGTCGACCAGCTGTTTTTCAAATGTGTTTATGTCCGCATACGCATTCCCGCATTCATCCTTCCGGACGTCCTTGTCAACGCGCTCCGTTGAAACGCGCCTGTACCAGCTCCTGTCAAAGATTGCAATCCGCCCGTTCTCGGGGGTCTTCGTCCAGAACCGCCACAGGAATGGACGGAACGCCTCCTCCTCATTGGGTTTTGATATGGAATGCACATTGTATCCACGCGGATCGAATGACATCATGAGCTTGTTTATGAGAGTCCCCTTCCCTGATGCATCCCATCCCTCGAAAACGATCATGACCGGGATTTTTGCACCTATTATCCTCCTCTGGAGGGCTCCCAGCTTCAGTTCGAGCCCGGTCATCTCGGCCTTATATGCGTCCTTCGCTGTCTTCACCGGGCGTGGCAGGTTTTTCAGAATGTTCATGCTTAAGGTTCCAGGCTGTTGGTTTGAACGATATTGCATCCATTGAAAAGTTATCCCGTTATTTTCTTCTTTCAATTGAAAACTTGGAATCGAAATACATATTTCAGCTTGCATCAAATCAAAACGAGGAAACCAATGTTCAAAAAAATCGCATCCGCAGGGAACTACCTTAATATTTCACTTGTCCTGCTGTCGCTCTCCCTGACTTCATTTGCCGTCGACTCCGACAAGGACCAGGAAATAATCGCAAGGGTGACTTCAAACATATTCGCAAAGGACCACTACCGCCAGCACCTCCTCAACGATGAAATGTCCGAGCAGCTGTTCTACGAGTATTTCAAGACGCTGGACCCTGCGCATCTCTACTTCACACAGGAGGACATGAAGGTCTTCGGGAAATACAAGCTCGAACTCGACAACATGCTTCTCGACGGGGATGTGACATTTGCGTTTGAAGTCTACAACTACCTCCTGAAACGCGTCGAAGACTGCCGCAAGGAGGCGGAAGCGATTCTGAAGAGCAGGCTGGACTTCAACACAGATGAATATTATACGATCGACAGGAGCAAGGAGAAATGGCCGGCCGACATCAAGGAACAGAAGGAGCTCTGGCGGCTGAAGATAAAAAACGACATACTTGTATTCCGCCTCATGGAAAGGGCTGAAAAGGAGGCCGCCGAAGAGGAGAAGCAGAAGAACAGCAAGGACGAAACCAAGAAGGATCTCAAGGAGCCGGTGGCGAAATGGAACAAGGGCACGCCCGAGGAGAGAGTCATGAAGAGGTTCAACAACAACATAAGATACCTCAAGGAAAACGACCCCATGGACGTGCTGGAGCTCTATCTCTCCGCCCTTGCCAACGTCTACGATCCCCATTCAGCCTATATGTCGCCGAAAACCGTCGAGGACTTCAATATCCAGATGAAACTCTCCCTGGTGGGCATCGGAGCCACCCTTACCCTGGAGGATGGCTATACCAAGATCATCAACATCGTCCCCGGAGGCCCCGCGGACCTCGACGGAAGGCTCAAACCCGAAGACAGGATAATCGCCGTCGCCCAGGAAGACGCTGAAACTGTCGACGTCATCGATATGCCTCTTACCAAGGTCGTCAACATGATCAGAGGCAAGAAGGATACCATTGTAAGACTCACCATCCTCAAGGGAGACAAGGGCGTCAACGCAATCCCCGAAGTCATCTCCATCAGGCGAGACACGGTAAAGCTCACGGAACAGGAGGCGAAAGGCGAAATACGTAAAATCAAGATGGATGACGGCACTGAAAAGAAGATAGGCGTCCTCACTCTTCCATCGTTCTATTTCGATTTCGAGGGGGCCGCAAGCGGCCTCGAGAATTTCAAGAGTTCCACGAACGACGTAAGAAAGATCCTTGTAGGATTCAACAAGGACAAGGTCGACGGACTGGTTCTTGACATGCGTTCGAACGGCGGCGGAAGCCTCTTCGAGGCGATATCCCTGACAGGACTCTTCATCAGGCAGGGTCCGGTTGTCCAGGTAAGGACACCTAAAGGTGCCGTTGAAGTCAAGAATGATCCCGACAGGAACATATGTTATGACGGGCCCATGGTCGTGCTTGTAAACAGGCTCAGCGCATCTGCGGCCGAGATTTTCGCGGGAGCGATACAGGACTACGGAAGAGGAATAATAATCGGCGACACCCATACGCACGGAAAGGGGACCGTCCAGACAATCTACGATCTGGATAATTTCCTGCGCCATTACGGCCTGAAGACCCCCTCCGGTTCGGTAAGGATCACAACTGCCAAGTTCTACAGGATAAACGGTGAATCAACCCAGGACAAGGGAGTCTGTCCGGATATAATATTCCCATCCTTCACGGATTGCATGGAGATCGGAGAGGAATATCTCGACCATGCGCTTCCATGGGACACCATCAATCCCGTGAAATTCGAATCCTTCGGAGACATGAAGAAGAATATTCCAGCGCTTTCGGAGAAGTCCCTGAAGCGGCGCCAGAACGAGAATGCCTTCAAGATCCTCGGCACGAACATCGAGCGTTTCAGCAAGATGAAGGAAAAGAAGGCGATATCCCTCAATGAGGAAAAGCGCTGGGAGCTGTACAAGGAGGAGAAGAAGATATCGGAACAGCAGTACGCCCTGATGAGGCTCGAAACCTCCAATCCCGAGGATCTCTCCAAGGAAGACAAGGACGCTGAAAAGGATGCGATGGCAAAAGCCCTGAAGAAAAAGAAGCAGCCGGACCTCTTCCTTGATGAAACCGCAAAGATACTCTGCGACTATATCGGCGTTCTTTCTGCCAAGGATAAACCCGAAGCCGCCGCCGCAGTCAGCAAATAGCGCCGTTTCCAGAAGTGCTGCCCTTGCGGTTTTCGCATTAATGCTAATGTTGGATTCGATTTTTCTAAGTAGGTACGGCCTTTAGGCTGTACCATTCTTAATTCTATAATTCAAAAAAAACTGGTACAGGCTGAAGCCCTGTCTACTATACGCATATTCCAGTACTGTCTACGTCATGTTCTCCGGTTCTTCTGTCTTTGCATCTTTACGTCAGGCGCTTCGGCCTGACTTTGGACTGCGGTGATTATTCACCGCTTTGTTTTTAGAGCTGTTCGTCACGCCATAGCATCTTAACAAAAGCGAAAGCTGTTATCTTCTCCACGGTTCCAGTGGAATCCAAAGCGCAGAATGATCTGCGCACTCCAAAAGAATTCTAAACAGAGCAAAAAAATGCGTATAGTAGACAGGGCTGAAGCCCGTACCTACTTTATTACTAAGTTCGCAGGACAACCGTCCAGGAATGCCTCGATGTTGTCGATGCACAGCTTGGACAGGGTCCGGAATGCCGCATCCGTATGCATTCCGCAGTGAGGAGACAGAAGCACGTTTTCCGCTGCCAGTAACCGTTGCATCCCCGCGCTGTTCCAGTCAGGCGGCTCTTTCCAGAGCACATCGAGACCGAGTCCGCGTATCTGTCCGGACTCAAGCGCATCCAATAGCGCGTCCATCTCTATGATTTCACCGCGGGCGACGTTGACAAGGATTGGCCGCCGGGACATGGCCTGAAATGCGGCGCAGTTGAGCAGATTTCGCGTGCCTGAGTCGAGTGCGGCATGTATCAGTATGATATCGCTCTGTGTCAGCAGCTCCGTCAGTTTGACGAAAGTCACGCCGAGGGCGAGTGCACGCTCGGGACTGGGATGCTGCGTGAATGCCAGCACACGGCATCCAAGTCCGTTGGCAATGGCCGCCGAACGCGCGCCGATGCTGCCAGTCCCTATGATGCCTGCTGTCAATCCGTGGATCTGCAGCCCCTCGATTGCCGACCAGTCGAACTCTCGGCGCCGCACGTGCGCGTCGGCCTGTCCCAGCCGTTTCGCCAGATGCATCACCATCGCCCAGGCGTGTTCTGCAACCGAATACGCCGAGTAACCGGGCACGTTTGTGACGGTGAGGCCACAGCGCTGGGCCGCAGACAGGTCCACATTGTTGTATCCGGTCGACATGATAGATAACAGCTTCAGCGTCGGACTTCCTTCAATGATCCGTCCAGTAAAAGGCACGATGCTGGCCGAGACGACAATCTGCGCGTCTCCAATGCGCGCAAGCAGATCATCCTCTCCCGATGGCATGCCAGGACTGTAGCGCACGTCTCCGAGCGCCTCCAGACGACCCCGCTCATCCTGTGTCAAAGCTACCTTGTGCACCACTGCAATCTTAGGCTTTGTTGGCATTGGTTCCTTCCCTGTGCTAAGTTTTATAGTTTATCCCTTCCTTACAGTGCCATTCCATGTAAGCGTTAAGCTTGGTGAAGTGAGGCTGTTTTTTCAAGAAAGTATGTCGGGTTTTAACCCGACACTTAGTTGGCGGTTTAAAAACCGCCCTACTTATGAGGCTACATTACCAGCTTAACGCTTACCATTCCATGATAAATAATATATCATGGCTGTTACTTAATAATAAAGTAATTAGCTGGAATGGTGCCAATGCCGTTAATTTAAGCGCAACATTTTATAATATGAGAGTTAGATTGTTTTTCCTCTTTACGCATGGAATGCGTTAGGTAATAAAGCCTATGGTTTCAACCATAGGTATTGAATCCCAAAATTTGTTTTGCCCTGAAGGGGCAGAGTATATTCCGTCCCTACAGGACGAATCATCTTTTATACGAAACCTGTGGCTGAAGCCCTGTCTACTATACGCATATATTTTACCACGTGCATCCATGCCTGGAACCGAGTCAAGAAGATTTACCACAGAGGCGAACGGAGTCAGAGTCACAAAGCAAGAATTAGTTTAATCTAGTGTCTTTAAGCCGTGTCGTTAGTAGCTTTAAGCCGTGTCGTTAGCACTTATGATGTTTAATGTCAGCATCTTTAAGCCGTGTCGTTAGCACTTATGATGTTTAATGTCAGCATTATGCGATGAGTTAAATGCCAAATATCAGCCTTAAACGCTTAAAACAATGCCAAATAATGCGTTTAAGGCTTGTCTTTACTGATATTCCGACCAAATTAAACCCAATTGG
>MHBI01000023.1 GCA_001804815.1 Lentisphaerae bacterium GWF2_50_93 | reverse complement strand
CGCAGTTACGTTCAGATACAGACCGGAGATCGTATGTCTGGAGAGGACTTTCACCTCCCAGTGATGTGCGCCTCACAGGCGCACGAGTACAAACTTTAGTTTGCGTATCTGTCTTTTGTCTTCGCTTCGCGCCATTCGGAACCAAGTTCCGCTAAAAACTAGCACATTGCCAGTAAAAGTAAATTATATTTCGATGTATCTGCTTGCGATTATCATTGCGATTATATAGATTTCCTTCCATATGCACAAGAAATATAAAAATGTCCTGGTCCCCGGATGGGCTGTCATGACTGGACTTTATTCCCTCAACCCGGATCCGCATCCGGCAATCTATGACTTCCACTTCTTCAAGGAGGGGGGCAATCCGGAACAGCTCCTCCGTTTTGAAGACAACCTGGAAATCCTGTTCGACGCCCCGGGAATTCTTTACGCACATTCCCTGGGCGCCCTTCTATCCCTCCGGGCTGCGGGCGGACTTCCAAACGTGAAAGCGCTGGTCGTCTATTCAGGCTTTGCGAAATTCGCACGTTCCGCCGACGACAACATCCACGGACAATCACTGGATGCAATAGCCGCCATGAAGAAACATCTTTCCGATAATCCACGGGGCCTTCTCAATAATTTCCACAGGACCATGTTCCATCCGCAGAAGTCCAGTTCATCTTTGCCGGACCATTTCAACATATCCGCCCTCGCGGCTGGGCTGGACATCCTTTCGGGACTCGATGCCAGGCCCATGCTCGCGAAAATCCAGATACCAGTCCTTGTGCTGCATGGGAAGGATGACAGGATAGTAAATCCGAAGCTCGCCGCTGAACTTGCGGCCGGCCTGAAAAACAGCCGTCTACATATGATTGAAAACGCAGGGCACGCGCTCCCGCTCACGCATGTCAAGGAAATTAACAACCTGGTTGAAAGATTCATTTCAGATTATGATATCAGCTAAAAAGATCTCCGATAATTTTTCCAGGGGAACAGCCGCCTACGACAGGATGGCATCCTGCCAGAAGCATGTCGCGGAAAAGCTTTCCGCGATGATTTTCAAGCAGGTACAGGCGCCTGGCGCAGGCGTCAAGATACTCGAACTGGGATGCGGGACGGGTTTTCTCACGGAAAAGCTCATGGAAAAATTCCCGGCCTGTGAATTCACCATAACCGACCTCTCCGGAAAAATGCTCTCCAGATGCGTTGAGAAAACCTCGGCAATCGCCGTCAGGAAAAAGGAATTCATTCTCTGCGATTTCGACAAGTCCATTCCGGACGGTGGATTCGACATGGTGGTTTCAAGCATGGCCTTCCAATGGTCCTCCGGCCTGGAAAGGCTCGTATCTTCCATTTACTCCAGGTTGAATCCCGATGGAAGAATCTTCTTCTCAATGCTGATAGAACCTACGTTTGCCACGCTAAGAGAGACTTTCCTCGAATTGAAAATCCCCTACCCCGGCCCTCAGTTCAATTCTGATTCCCAGGTGCGCGGCATATTCTCCGCGTTCAGCGGAAAACATTTTCATGCTGAGACTTTCAAGGAAAGATACAAGGACACCGCAAGTTTCCTGAGGCATCTGAACAGCATCGGCGCCGGAAATCCAACATGCAGGGGCGTCCTCCCCGGAAGACTGAGGAATATCATCGAGATGCACAATTCAAAGCACTCGGCCAGCAACTTCATCGAGGCGGAATACCGGATACTGTACGGAGCCTTGAAGAAGTAGAATTTCATGAACATTGAACATTCAACATCGAACTTCCAACTTCGAATGAACCTGATTCTTGATCCTAAAAATGTAGCGTTCGCCGTCCGCCCCGTCGGATGACTGGGGTCCCGGCGAAGATTCTTAATCCCTCTTGCCCGCGACGGGCAACTCTACATTAACACAAATAAATTCCACTGCCGTCCCATGGATGATTGGATGACTGGATTGATGGATGGTTGGGTATCAAAGACATAAGACCAAAAACATCCTAAATAATCTCGTGTATCTCCATGACTTCTGTGTTATCTTGAACTCAAACCCAATCATCCATTCATCCAACAATCCATCCATCCGTCATCCTGTGGGATGACTCTGGTTTTTTTCCGATGTAGCGTTCGCCGTCCCGGCGAAGATTCTCAATCCCTCTTGCCCGCGACGGGCAACATTCCTGCGTCTGGCCTGTGACGGAAAATGAAATTTGAATTCACAGACAACTTGTAAATATTCACTGCTCCCAGACCTTAAGTGAATATTTACTTCACAGCCTTGCATGGCATGAAGGCCCTTCTGTCGTGGTTCTGCTTGCCAGTCCTGTTGTCGGCGTAGATGAAGCATGGAAACAACTGGAGTTCCGCTTTTTTCGGATCGACCGCGTCCCTGTAGTTCCTTACGACCTGCAAGAGAATTTCCTTGCCGTTGTCAAGCCTGCCCAACCCGAAGCTCTCAAGATTGATCTCCATTGTCACCTTGTAGCCTTCCGGACACTTCTCAGCTCTTACAAAAGGTTTCTTGAAATCTTTTGGCAGCTCGGAATCCTGTGTGAATCCAGTTGCCCCTGATTCAGCAGTTTTCATATAAAAGACATGGTTCAGGCCCGACGCAGACGACACAATCTGATAATAATGATCGGCATTCCTGTCCTTCATGATGAAAAACTCGATGCTGTCGTCCTTCCAGGCCGACGCGGAGCCCTCTGTTTCCGAATATTTCGTCACAAGGTTCTTCGGTTCCGAATCATAACACAGGAAGGATGCGTAGAGCGACTGCCCGTCGGTGGCCATCTTTACAACAGTCTTCTCGGCATGCCATTCGGTACCATTGAAGGAACGGAGTTCAGGCAGGGCTGGAAGCTTGCTTTCATCTATATTGTCCACGGACGCGAGCACCTGGATCCTGGGCTGGGGCGTCAGCGGCAGATTGCTTTTTACCGGCTTGTCGGAGTCTACCGATTTCTGAGCAGCCTGCGCAGGTTTTGCGGCAACCCTGTTCTTGTTGTTGTCCTGGATCTTCTTGGCGGGATCCTTCGCCTGCGGGCTGCTGCCAGGCGGCAGGTTCGGATCGCCTTCATCGGAGAACTTGATCTGCTGTATTTCGCCGGTCAGCGCGAAAATCCAGGAGTTGAAGGAATATATCTGGAACCTGAAGAATGAAAAGATGAAGGCGAAGAGCAGAAAGACCAGAACTCCGTAGACGATTTCCTTTGAAACCTTTATTTTGTTGAGATCCATTAATTCCCCAGTTTAATTTTATTCAAGACAAGTTTTGGCCTGGATAAAATTACCACGTAAATTTATTTATTCAATTTCAAGAATGGTCGGATAGGCGGTCAGCGTATCACAACCGTTCCTCTTGACAACAATCGTATCCTCGAGCCTTATCCCTCCCCATTCAGGATAATACAGGCCGGGCTCCACGGTTACGACGTTTCCAACTTCAAGAGGCCTGTCATTCTTCGGTGACAGCCTGGGGTCCTCATGGATTTCAAGCCCGACACCATGACCGAGTGAATGGAAGAACCCATAGTCGCCCTTCTCGTTCCTGCCCGTCTTGAATCCATGCTTCTCCAGGATTCTCACAGCGCTCCAATACGCATCCGACGCCTTCAGTCCGCTCCTGATGATGCTCTTCGCGAAATCCCTGGCCTCCTTTACCGCCAAAAATGCGTTTCTAACGTTTAAAGGGGCCCTGCCCTTCACAAAGGTCCTGGTAATGTCCCCCCAGTACCCGCATGTTCTGAGCTTCGGAAAAACATCAACGACTATCGGCTGTCCGGCATAAATACTGCCCGAACCGTTGTTATGGGGTTCCGCGCCGTGCTTCCCGCATGATGCAATCGTGCCTTCGGCAAGCCCGTCATCGCAAACAATCTCAAGATCTATCTGCATCCGGAGGAATTCGGAACTGAGTATTTTCTTGTTGAAGACGAGCCTGCCCTTTGAATCCACGGAAGAATCAGCAATAATGGTTTCCGCCCTGCGAACTCCTTTTTCGGCGAGTCTCGTAGCCTTGAGAATCTTCTTTATTTCATCGGCTGACTTGACGGACCGTCCATGGAACAGCGGCCCTTCCGGACATTTGATGCATGCCCCGTTCTCCTTCATGAACTCGGCAAGATAATAGGGGAAGTCCGCAGGAACTGTCCATAGGACATCCGGATATTTCTCAAGGATGTGCCTTACGGTGTTTTTTATGGAACCGCCTACGAACTCAAAGACTCCTATTCCCCCCTTGATGCTATTAGTCGCCCGGGAATATTCAAGAAGAGGCACGTATACGCTTTTTTCCCTGCCGCATATTGCAAATATAAAAGGATCCGTGGCGTTGAAGCCGCTGGCATATAGGATGTCAGGGCTGTTCAAGGGAGAAGCTGATATTATTATTCCGGTCTTCATATTTCCTTAACAAGCGTCAAGCTAGGCAAAACAAGGTTATTTGTCCTTGAAAGTATGTCGGGTTTTAACCCGACACTTAGTTGGCGGTTTAAAAACCGCCCTACTTATAGGTAAAAACACATATAACATGCTTACCTTTTTAAACAGGACACTATTAAAAAAAAGAGCTGGAAGTCGCCCTCCAGCCCTTTTTATAATTCTTTTCAGAATGTACCTGCGGGCAATGCCCGCATTATAAAGAATCTCCGAAGAGATTCTTTATTCCATCTTGATTGCTTCAACAGGGCATTCCTGAACGCAGGCGCCACAGTCAACGCAGGCATCCGTAACAGTGGCTTTTCCGTCTTTCATGACGATAGCCTCTGTCGGACAGGCGCTTACGCACGCTTCGCAGCCAGTGCATGTGTTCTTGTCTACTTTTGCAGGCATGATATCCTCCATCTTGTTTAGTTGGTGTTTGTTTTAAGGAAACTTATGAAATTTCGAAATACTTTAACAAGTAAAGACTTTTATGCAAGTTGTTATTATAATTTTCCGAAACGGAAAATTATCTTGCAAAAAAGTCATTTATAGAGTATAATTATATCAACGAATGGTTTAATTTATGCTTTAAATCACTAAACGGGTCATTTTACCTGCGGGGTTCCCACATATGAAAAGAAGATATTCAAAGACTAGGTTTACACTCATCGAGCTTCTGGCAGTTTGCGGCATCCTCATACTGCTCATGGGCATAGGAATCGGCGTATATTCAGTCGCAAACAGAAAGATGGGCGAAGCAAAATGCAAGGCAATGATCGCAAAACTGTCCACCGCACTCCAGAATTATTACAGCAAACAGGGATATTACATACAAGCATCGACCTTGTCATACTTTTATGTGGATAAATACACAAATGACGCTACACCAGCTGATAATGGCACAGCTTGGCCATACACGATCAACACTGAGATACCAATTTCAAGTAATGAACTCGCGACAAAGACTTATACAGGAGTAGATATATTACCCTGGTCAAGAGGCGTATGGAAAGACCCTTTTGGTAACAAATACTATTACCGGTGCCCTGGCATACACAACCCAACGTCCTTTGATCTTTTTTCTGTTGGGCCTGATCAGTCGCCAACAGATGCACAGCTCAAAACAAATGATCGAGCCTCGACTGGTGACGACATAACAAACTGGGCTCAGTGATAATAAATTTTATTGAAAACTTATAAGTGAAATTAAAATATAGGAGAACCTTCATGAAAAGAAAGAATTTTACAATCATCGAACTGTTAGTTGTCATAGCCATCATAGCCATTCTGGCCGGCCTTCTGCTTCCAGCCATCGGCGGAGTGAGGAACAAGGCGAAAAAGACAAAGGCGAAAGCCCAGTGCAATTCTATTGTCATGGCAATTAAAAATTATGAAAGCACGTATGGACTGCTGCCGTGGACAGATGGTAATTCAAACAATCCTGCAGGTGATGGCACAAATGATGATGCGGTCTGGTATGGCACAGGAAGTCAACCAGATTACTATAACACATTAATGGAAATCCTGACATGTACGGATGGACCAGATGCTGACAGCGTAGTGGTTGGTTTGCCTGCTGGCAATAACAATGGCAATGCCCGTGGCATTCGATTCCTTGATGTTCCGGAAAATTATACTACTGTTGGTTTCGTAGATCCATGGGGAAACAAATTTGGAATCGCTATGGATCTTACTTATTCAAACATGATAAACTTTAACGGCGACAGCGACGAAAATACCGCAACAGCAACGATCGGTGGAGTCTCTGGAGTTAAAGATTTGAATTTAACTGTTGCTGTCTGGTCCTTTGGCCCTGGCACAAAAGGTGATGGTACAGGCAGTGACAATAACAGTTTTGGAGATAAAACATCACCTAAAGACGACGTCGCTTCCTGGATTGAATAAGGATATCTGAATAAAAATCAAAACGGAGGATATGGAAACATATCCTCCGTTTTTTTTATGCTTCCTCTAATTTCCGTCCCAGTGCGCACAAAGTACATTTTCTTATTCTTGATCCTAAAATGTAGTGTTCGCCGTCTCGGCGAAGATTCTTAATCCCTCTTGTCCGTGACGGACAACCCTACATCAACACAAACAAATTCCACAGATCTTTCCAATGTAGTGTTCGCCGTCTCGGCGAAGATTCTTAATCCCTCTTGTCCGAGACGGACAACCCTACATCAACACAAACAAATTCCACAGATCTTTCCAATGTAGTGTTCGCCGTCTCGGCGAAGATTCTTAATCCCTCTTGTCCGTGACGGACAACTCTACATCAACACAAACAAATTCCACAGATCTTTCCAAATGTAGTGTTCGCCGTCTCGGCGAAGATTCTTAATCCCTCTTGTCCGAGACGGACAACTCTACATTATTTCCTTTTGGAAAGAACCTTGCATTCATAATCTTCCAGTTCGCTGATCCAGGAGGTTCCAACCGGTACGGACTTCGATTCGCAGTAGTAGTTCCAGACATCAGCATAGGGAAGCGTCCTGAGTTCTTCTGAAAGCGCCAGCTTCTCAGCGTTCTTGCCGTCAAGTTCAAGCTTCTTCAATATTGCACTCGGTTCGAGAAGCGCAAAGAGAAGTGCTTTCTGCAGGCTCCTCATTCCGACAACCCATGCACCGATGCGGTTGATGCTCGCATCGAAGAAATCGGTCGCAAGATATACCTTGCCAAGCGCATTGCACCTGACAATCTCCTTCGCAAGATTGAGCAGGTCGTCGTTCATGATGACGACATGATCGGAATCCCACCTTATTGGCCTGCTGACATGGATGAGCAGTTCGGGAACGAAAGGAAGAACCGCGGAGAGCTTGTCATTTATGGTTTCCGTCGGGTGGTAATGCCCCATGTCCATGCAGACAAGCTTCTTCTTTGTTATCGAGTAGGCGAGATAGAATTCATTGCTGCCTACGACATATTCCTCGCTGCCGATCCCGAATAATTTCCCTTCGACGGCATCCTTGACATCACCGCCGACCTTCGCCTTGAACATCTCGTCCAGGGATTCCAGCAGCCTCTGCCGTGGACCGAGCCTGTCGGCCGGAGCGTCCTTCATGCCATCTGGCACCCAGACATTGTTCACACATACGTCCTTGAGCTTCTTTGAAAACTCGGCGGCGATCTCGCGCGACCGGACACCATGTTCTATCCAGAATTTCCTGATTGACTTGTCGGGATTGGACAAGGTCATTCCGGAAGACGATTTCGGATGCGAGAAGAACGTGGGATTGAAGTCGAGGCCGATCCCCTGCTCTTTCGCCCAGTCGATCCAGCGAGAGAAGTGTTCAACTGAAACATTGTTCCTGTCAACGAACTTCCCCTTGCTTTCAAGGTAGATTGCGTGGAGGTTGAAGCGCTGTTTTCCCGGAAACATGGAGAAGGCTTTTTCGGCATCCTTCCTGAGTTCGTCGGCGTTCCGCGCCCTGCCGGGATAGTTTCCAGTGGCCATTATTCCGCCGGTAAGTCCGGTTTCATTGACTTCGAATCCTCCGACATCGTCGCCCTGCCAGCAGTGCATAGAGACCTTGACTCCGGCAAGAGTCTTCATTGCCTTCTCAGTATCAACTCCAAGGGAGGAGTAGATTTCCTTTGCCTCATTGTAGCGCGAGCTTATCATTTTTTCGGGCATTTCTTCAAACTTCATGGATACTTCTCCTTAATTAATATATTTTTATTTTTTCTTTGTTCCAAAGAAAAAATTCATCCTATTTACTTTCCAGCAATATCGTCACCGGCCCGTCGTTGCAGAGCGATACATTCATATCCGCTCCAAATACGCCGTTCTCAACCTTGAGCCCGGACTTGCGAAGTTCGCAGATGAACTTGTTATACAGAGGCACGGCGATCACCGGGTGCGCGGCCTGGGTGAAGCTCGGCCTTCTCCCCTTGCTTGCATCTCCGTACAAAGTGAACTGCGAAACGAGCAGCATCTCCCCTTTCACATCCAGCAGGGAAAGATTCATCTTCTTGTCCTTGTCTTCAAACACCCTTAGGTTCAGGCATTTGTCGACAAGGAACGAGACATCCTTTTCCGTGTCCGTATGCGTAATGCCGAGGAGGATTAAAAACCCCCTGCCGATGCTTCCTGCAATGTTGCCTTCAATTTCGACTGATGCCGAGGAAACTCTTTGAACTACCACTTTCATGGAAATAAGACCTTATGTTAATATGCCATAATATTAAAACTGTTATTCCAAATTATCATGCAAACTCAACTTTATCTTTATCCCGCAGGGATAACGTAATGCAGCCTGTGGTTTCAACCCTGTCTACTATACACAAATTTGCATATAAGAAACATCCCTACAGGCTTCAGTCCCAGAGGGACGAAACGGAAATAGGCAGGGGCTTCAGCCCCTGTTTATTGCCGTAGTTGTGTTCGCGTGCCATAGGTACGCGATGTCATCTCGGTTTTACGTTTTCACGGCGTACCTACGGCACGCCCAATTACATATAATCCATTCAACAGGGGCTGAAGCCCCTGCCTATTCTCATCCTGCCCCAGCTGGGACAGGCAACACACATCAACTTCTGGTGTTCCAAAATGCGTATAGTAGATATGCTTAAAACCATAGGCTTCATCACTACACGCTTTCAGCGTTGAATCTAATATAAATATTCCCGGGGAATATTTATCCTCTTATCAAATTCAGGAATTCCATCCTGGTGGACTGTTCCTTCCTGAAACTTCCAAGCATGGCGGAAGTGACCATGAGCGACTCCTGTTTCTCGACGCCGCGCATCCTCATGCACATGTGCTGCGCCTCCATGACGACGCCGACGCCTTCCGGACAGATGGATTCGAGGATGGTGTTTGCAATCTGGCGTGTAAGCCTCTCCTGGAGCTGCAGGCGTCTGGCGTAGCAGTCGACGATCCTCGCCAGCTTGCTCACTCCGAAAACCTTCCCGTCGGGAATATAGCCGATATGGCACTTGCCGTAGAACGGGAGCATGTGATGTTCGCACATGCTGTAGAATTCAATGTTCTTCACAATCACCATGTCGTTGCATTCTTCCTCGTAGATGGCGTTGTTTATAAGCTTCTTGACGTCCTGCTTATATCCATTTGTGAGGAACTGGTAGCTCTTTTCAACACGCAGCGGCGTATGCCTGAGCCCAGGACGGTCCGGATCCTCTCCAATCGCCTTGAGTATTTTTCTTATCTGTTCCTTCATGACTGCATTCCTTCCATTAATATCATATTGCTGTAAAATCCAAGTTCCAATTACCAAATCCCAAACAAGTTCCAAATCCCAACAACCAATCTCCAAATAAAGAAAAACTATGAACAGCCCTCGCGGGCTTAACTACGAATTCCAGATCGTTGTTTATTCGTTAGTAGTCAATGCCGCAAGGCATGTTCTTTTACATTCTATTGTTCGAGCATTAAAATTTACAAATTGCCTGGCTCTTGATTTTCGGAGCCTGGATTTTTCTGAGCATCTTCCTTCAAGTGCGAAATCCGCAGCTGGCCGCAGGCGGCGTTTATGTTGTCTCCTTTTTCAATGCGGACAGTGACCGGCACGCCTTTGCCGGTCAATGTACTCTCGAATTCGGCAATTTTTGACCTGTCAGGCCTTGAAAAACCTGATTTTTCCACGGCGTTGAGGGGGATCAGGTTCACCTTTGCAGAACATGAACTCACGATATCCGCCAGTTTGAGGGCATCATCGCGGGAGTCGTTCAGGCCTTTGACGAGAGTATACTCGATTGTTACGATGCGTCCCGTCTCATTGAAATAGAACCTGCATGCGTCAGAGATTTCTTTTATGGAATACCTGTGCTTGTCTGGAATCAGCCTGGCACGGCCCTCGTCGGTGGGTGAATGAAGAGATACTGCAAGGTTCCAGGGTTTGCCCTCCTTGGCGAACTTCATGATTCCCGGAACAAAACCGCTGGTCGAGACGGTTATCCTGCGCGGCGACATGCCGACCTGCTTCTCGCCGCATATTATATTGAGGGCCGACATGAAGTTGCTATAGTTCATAAGAGGTTCGCCTGTGCCCATGAAGACTATATTGTCAGGAAGCTGGCCGAGTTTCCGGCAGCAGACGAAGAACTCGTCGAGTATTTCCGACGCATCCAGATTCCTTACGAGTCCGCCAGTGCCGCTTGCGCAGAAAAAGCAGCCGACAGGACATCCGATCTGGGAGCTGAGACAGAATGTAAACCTCTCGACGGAGGGTATTATCACGCATTCCACGCATGCGCCGTCGGTAAATTCCAGCAGCAGCTTGTTCGTGCCGTCAGCCGCCTTTTCCTGCCTTGTTTCCCTGCCCTGCCGGAAGATGAAGCTCTTCACCAGCTCAGCCTTCAGGTCTGCGGGCAGATTCTTCATCTCGTCGGGGGAGTCCGCGAACTTCCTGTATGTCCAGTCGAATATCTGAGTGCTCCTGTAGGCGGGCTGTCCGACCGACTTGAGCCAGGCTGCAAGTTCCGTTCCAGGGAGGGTGTTCAACGGGATCTTCATCACTTGCCCCCGCCCGGCGGAGTCGGTGCCGGATTGAATTTGAAGAGATATATCTTCTTGTCCTCGTAGACGGGGATCTGCGCCGTTTTCAACCTTCCCATCAAAGGTATGTCGTCACTGAAGATGAATACGACCTTGTTCATCGCCTGCAGTTCCTTGTATGACTCTATCTTCCTGATATTTATCCTGTCATACCTGTAGCGCCACGGGAAAGAGCTGTCCCTCGAACATTGGAGATAGGAGCATACTGCGTACAGGCCGATGTTTTTTTCCTTGTAGATTGTCATGGAAGGATGGAAGTCGCGGCCCAGGGCCTCGCGAATCTGTCTTGCAAGCTCAATCTGCCGCTTCTCATATGTCTGATACGGATAGATGATAGCCCAGTAGAGCAGTGCGGCGGCGCAGCATACGCCCAGTGAATTGAGCCATGCGGTGCATTTTGACGGGGCGGCCCTGACCGCCATGATGAGAATTATCAGGGCAAGGGCTGCCTGTGATATTCCCACGATGAAATTACTCGTCCTGAATCCAAGGCTTTTCTTCACTGGCAGGAGATCGCTCCACCAGGCCACGGGCACGACATAGAAGAGAATGGTCAGGATAGAGCACGCAATTCCGGCATATGCAATAATCTTCAGCAGGGAATGGATCTGGAAGCCGAGTCTTCTCACGAGAAGCCAGTAGTTCAATCCTGCAAGCATGGCCATAGGAGGAACCAGTATGATATAATCGCGCGGTCCGCTGAAAGGATAAAACCAGAGGAAGAAGAACAATGAGGCAGTTATGGTTTTGAGGAATCTGCTGAAAACAGGGTTCTTGTCAAGCGGCGTGTACGCTGCGCAGAATGCCGGCCAGGCAAATAGGGAAAGAGGGAAAAGCCGGATGGCCAGCTCGAACGGGAACGTCAATATGTGCTTGAGGTAGTCCGTGAAATCGTCAGGTTTTATGGGAATGTTCAGGAAAGGTATGTCCGAACCTGTCATCCATCTTGGTATCCCCCAGATGAGGATGAAGCCTGCCAGGCATACAAGGCCCAGGAAGAAGCCGGGCTTGCCGAACCTCGACCATATCGTCATTGGCCTTCTCATGAAGATCAGGGGGATGCAGAAGATGAACACTCCGAACCATCCGATCGTATAGAACGCGAGTCCGCAGAACAGGAATGAAAGAAGCCATGCCCTGTCCCAGCTGCCCCTTGCGGGTCCGTAGGTGAACCAGGCTATCCAGCCGGACAGGATGAACAGCATGGCCAGCATGGTCGGATAGCCGTCCAGGCCCTTTTCAACGAGCAGGAATGAAGAAAAAAGCAGCGAGGCCGATACGACAGCGGTCTCAAGCCCGCCCGACCTCCTGCCAGCCTGCCATGCAAGAATGCTCATCACCATGACAGACACCACGGACACGATCCTGAGTCCGAACTCCAGTCCGAAGCCGGACTTGTACAGTACCGATACGATCCATGGATAAAGCGGGTAGTTCGAGGCAATGACTTCGCCATGGACAAAGGTGTTCGGTCTGAGAAGGTTCATCTCAAGGGCCATCTGCGAGTAATACACCTCGTCCCATCTCAATTCCCTGGAGCCGATCTGGAACGGCATATAGATGATCAGGAATGCGGCCACAAGGATCAGTGCGCATTTGTTCTTCGTTAATTTATGTTCTTCATATATAGGCATGGGTGTTTCCGGGAAATCCTATTTGAGAACAGATATTTTAATTCAACTTGCCCCCTTTTCCAAGTGATTGTGTCCGAATTTGCCGGAAGATGGTGAAAGAGGGGGAATACCCAGATGAAATTCGTCTAAAAAGCAACACGGACATTCTTGTCTGAGGCAATTTCAAAATTGCCTCATATTAGCTGATTTTTAAAGTTGGAGTTCACGGCTGTTATGTAAACAGTCAAGCCGCCTCCGCCCCATTTCTTTTATTTTTCCATGTTTTTTTATTGACAGG
>MHBI01000022.1 GCA_001804815.1 Lentisphaerae bacterium GWF2_50_93 | reverse complement strand
TAAAGATGCAAAGACAGAAGAACCGGAGAACATGACGTGGACAGTACTGGAATATGCGTATAGTAGACAGGGCTTTAGCCTGTCCCATTCTAAGATGGTACATGCTGAAGCACGTACCTGCTTAACGCGCAAATCCTCCGAAGGAGGACTGCTGCGAACGGATTACACCCTTAACCGAACTTACTTCTTCTTCTCTTTTTCCTTCTCTTTCTCTTCGACAATCTTGCAGTCGGTAAGCTTCAGGAAGGCGGTTCCGTCCGCTTTTTCTATATAGGTCCCTTTTACCTTCACCTTGCTGTTGGTCTTGATGTCCGCAAGTATCTTCTTGCTTGCAACATCGACCAGTACGCTATAAGGCTGCATGTCCTTGTCATTTGTGAAGCTGACAACCATGGCTCCCGCCAGATCTGTATCCACGAGTATGGTCCCGGTCCATGAGACAATGCTTATCTTGTCTTTTTTCTGTTCTTTCTTGTCGTTGCTGTTCTTGATAACGTTTGTTCCCGCATTGATGCCGCAGGCGAGGAAGGCGCAGGCCAGCATGCATACTGTGATTTTCTTAAGCAGGTTTGTCTTCATGGGATCACCTCTTTCTATTGAATGGCCAATGTGTTTTAGCATAAAAAATACCCGAACACGGATATTATCATATGGAATTTAGAAAAAACAAGGCTGGCAGGCCATGAAAATAAATATTCCCAGGTGAAGGCTGTCCATCACGGGCGGACACTGTACCGTCTCACTTGAAGAGCTTCTTCAAAGTGCTGATCTGCTCCCATTTGAGATCCTTGCCTTTGCCGTAGAGTCTGGCCTCCAGCGCCCATGACAGGGGCTCCATGAGCTTTGAGAGCAGTTCGTATGGCAGGATGTTCTTGAGGATCTTCGCCCTGACCCTGAAGTCCGTTTCGCTTGTGGTCCAGTAATATTTTCCATCTGCGGAAAGGGCGACGGCATTTCCGTTGGTCTGGATCGAGTCGGAGAAGAAATGATCCTTCTCAAGAGTGAAATTACAGTCGGCGGAACTGATTTCGCCCCATTCGCTGCTGATCACGCTCTTGCCGAGGAGATCGGTAAAACCCTTCAGTACGGGAATGTCCATGATGTCTGCATCCTTGAGCGATATCTTCCCTTTTCCGTCCATGAGGAGCTCATCCTTTTCGTTATAGCTGAGGTCGGCAAGCATGTCACCGGAAAGGGAGCCGATCTTCTTCGTGGAGAAGTCGGTGAACCCGAGATTCTTCACCAGAGGAGCGAATTCTGAATCCTCGACACTTAGCGCTATCTTACCAGTATTGTCCTTCAGATTGTAGTTGTAGGAGAAAATGACATCGCCGTCGAACACTTCTGCCGTCACGTCCTTGATGTCAAGTATCTCTTTCTTCATGGAGACTGCAGCCTTGATGTCCTTCATTGGTATGCCGCTCCATTCACCCTGTGCATCGGTGAGCCTGGCATCAAAAAAAGTGTTCTCGGTGTCCACGAAGTCGATCATCCCTGAAACCTTCAGCGGCGATGTTCCTGACAAGTTGAGCCTGGTGTTGTTCCATCCGGGGACTATGCATTTCAGGATGCTGTTCCCGGGGAGCGTGCTGTCCACGTCGAAGTACAGCTTGTCGGTTGCCTTGCCGGGCACGTTGAACGATTCAGACACCGGGAACATCTCGGTACCCTGCCTGTTGTCGTAGGCCAGCGATATCAGAGCGCTGTCCTTGCCCTGCTGGAGGATGATGCGGGGCAGCAATGACAGGAAGTCCGAATCCACGTAGAAGGCGGAGGCCCCGTAGTCGAAATGGACATTGTTGTATGAGAAGTCGCTAACCACGATATTTCCGACAAGGTTGAAGATAGGCTCCTTCTTCATGAAAAAGTTCATTCTTGCAGTCATTTCGATCAATTCATTTTTCTCGGGCCAGATGAACTGGTCGTATAGGGCCTGGAGATTCACCCTCACCCTGCCGGCCGTTGACTTATGTACGAATTCAGGATTCCCCGTGGAGTGCAGGGATATGTAGAAATGATCGTCGGGCATGTAATATTCTATTTCCCCGTCGATTTTGTTTCCCTGGGGCGTAGAGGCTTCAATTCCGGAAGCCTTTATAGTCTTGCCGTCCATCGAAATCCTGGTGGAGATTTTGATGAATGTCGAATCATATATCCGCAGGGAAGGCAGGTTTATGGAGATTTCGGCCTGGACCATCTTCAGGTCGGGGGAAATCCTGCCTATGCGCCCCGAGAAGGACAACGGTTCGTTGCTGAGCTTGATCAGCTGGTCGATTTCACTTCTTGTCTTTTCGTCGAGAAGAGGAAGGAACCTCGGGGGGACCGCACTGCCGGAAACATTGCCGGAAAGTATTTTTGTCTTGCGGTTGATGTCGCCGCTGAAGTCGAAGAACTCCCCGTCGTTGAAGGAGATCTTCGCCTTTTCAATGTGGATGTCCGTCTTTTCCTTCTCATCGAATGAGACCATGGCGTTGAGCTTTATGTCCTTGAGCGGGACCTTATATGCTTCAGCGGCGGGAATCGAGATGGAAGCCCTGATGCTGCCGTTGTATGCCAGTATCGCGTAGCTTCCTATCAGGACCTCGAATTCGGACAGGCCGTCGGGCAGCTTGATATTCTCAAGGAAGTCCGCGTCTTCGGCCCTTAGATATTTGTTCAGCGCCAGTTTCCCGTTTAAGATGCCTTTGAACACCATCGATGAAAGATCAAGATCGCCGGTCGCCTTGAGCTGTCCATTTTTACCGAGGTTCGCGGAGAGGCCTTCGAGATGCAGGTTCTTATCCTTGAGCGACAGGTTGCCGTCGATCGCGTCCACCATGTAGTTCCTGAACTTGAACGAAGGGATCTTGAGACGGCATTCCATGGTGCTGCTGGAAATATCCTTCATGCCTAGGCTGAGATGCAGCTGGAGAAGTGGCATCTTTGAAAAACTGATCCTTTTGATGTTCTTGAGTTCGTTCATGAAATATGATCTCGCATTGAGCGGCAGGAGTGAGAGCGACGCGGAAGGCTTGATGGTCTCCTGGTCGAGTCCGTCGGCACTTTGGAAAAAAAGCCTGCCATCGGAAAAGACCTCCCTCACCTCTCCTGAGATGTTCAGCAGGAATCCATTGAGCAATGTGGTTGCATATATGATTTCAAGATTGTCCCCGTCCTTTTCGATCATTGCCTCGATGTTCTGGAAAGTCAGGACATCTGTCAGGCCTTCGTCGCCGGCCTCGGGGAACAACGGGAGCTTCAAGGTCCCTCCGTGGATGGAGAACTTGTCCATGTAGACTTTTTTAAAGGACAGAGGCAGTCTGAACCTGATGCTCTCGGCTGTGAACAGCTTGAAGGAACCGTTCACCGAATCACGTATTGTCACGTCGTCAAGGACAATGCCGTGGAATATTCCGGCGCGTGCATTGCCGATGGTGACGAGAATGCCCTTTTCCCGGAGCCTGCCTTCGATGGCCTTTTCAATGGAGGAGGGGAGGGAATAGATCTCGCAGTAGAGGTCGAAGACGAGAAGGGTCAGTACCAGGGTCATCATCGAATAGAACAATATCCGCTTCTTCTTGTGCCTCATCGGTTTCTTTCCGGGAATTGTCTTCAAGTCGACTGCCATACGCAAATGTCCTTATGAAAGTGTTTCCAGAAACGCGATAAGCTTTTCATTCATGCCGGGCGGCGCCAGCGCGAGCGGGTCAGGCGCGCAGGCCGCACACGAAAATATGAACATGCACATGCATGCAATGATATGCCTCATGGATCCAGTCAAGACTACACCTTTGGGCGATGGATGAATAAACCTTTAAAAATAACGGGGAAAAGCGCTAAATTCAATGCTTTGCCGAATAAAAAACCCGTCCATTGGAAAAACATTGGGAAAAGGATTATGTTGAATTGCAATTTGTCCATATAGGGAGTTTGAGAATCGAAACTGTCATCTGTAATATGGGGAGCTACTATGTATCATAGAATATTCCTCCACTTATTGTCCATACCACTTCTGCTTTCAGTTTCCGGCTGCAGCACCATGTACGACTGGCTCAGGGCGGATCCGGCGCCGCAGACTTCATTCCTCGACGGCAACTTCAGGATGGTAGAACAGTCCCCCGATTTCCCGTTCCGGAAAATGTGGATCGACAAGGACACCGACCTCCGCAAGTACAAGAGGATAATCGTAGCTCCCGTGACCACCGGGCATCTCATGGATTCCGCGGCATGGGACAAGTTTGACGAGAGAAGCGTGGCGGGAGAATTGAAGGATGATTCAAAGGACATCGCAAAGTATATGGAACTGTCATTCTACAACGCCATAAGCTATGATCCCAGAAAAAGGTTCATGCTTGTTGACAAGGCGGGGCCCGGCACGCTGAGGCTTGAAATTGCGCTTGTCCAGCTGCAGCCTTCAAAGGCGGAGCTGAATTATGCCGAGAACATAATCGGTATAATCGTATGGCCTGTTTCATTCCTCACCATCTTCAATTCAGGCACGACCGCATTCGAGGGGATTCTGCGGGATTCGCAGACAGGGAAGGTGGTCTGCGCCATCGCCGACAGGGAGAAGGACGAGGCCGCGATCTTCAACATTCCGGGATTCACATACTACGGGAATGCAAGATATTTCACGGACAGGTGGAGCCGCCAGTTCGTCGACTTCATGAACGCCAAGGACTACACAAAGCTCAAGACGGACTTTCCGTTCAAGCTGATCGTCTTCTGATGTTTTTCAGATGGGACTTAATGCCTCAAGAGTTTAACCGGCTACAACGCTGCCTTTATGGAACGCCACCAGCCTGGTGGCACGATATCGGGTTAAATAAGGAGGAGAAGAAGAAAGACGCCGGCAAGTTGCCGGCGATCCCGGAATACAGGAAACCATTGTCAATTCCGTATCAGGGGGAGGGGATGTATTCCTTGATGAAGGACGTGATCCTTGTGCCGATCCGCATGCCGCTGTCAAGGGTTAGATCCGCCTGCTTTGTTTCGACGTTCCCGCTGTATTTCCCTGAGCCTGATACCTGGAGGGCGTCTGGGACGCCGGCGATCAGGGAGAGCAGTTCGAGCTGCTCGTCTGCGAACAGCGCGACATCATAGCTTAAATTTACGCCGGTCTCGTCAGGATTGCAGTATGACGATATGGCAAGTACGCCGATACCGCCTGCTGCAACGTTGTCGGCAAGCACGTTGTCGATGAGCTGGACCTGCTTGAGGTTCCATAGCACTGTGTCAAGCTTGTCAGCGGCGACGTGGACAAGCAGAGGACTGGCGGTGAGGGCGGGATTGAGAGTCTTCCCGTTGCCTGCGGCAGCGCCTTCTGTTCCATAGAGCAGCAGATAGAGCCCTGCATCAAGCTTGGCAAGTATGTTCGCATCCGTCGATGCCTTGATGATTGTGCTGTTGACCCACATGTCGGAAAAATCCGGATCTGCCGGACCGTTGGTGAAGCCTCTTCTAATGCTGAGGAATTCCTGCATTCCTGCTAGTTCGGTTGGACTGCCGACAATACCGAGCGGGACTGCTGTCGCCGGGATATACCCCGCAAAGTCAAATAGAGACAGAGTCTCCTTTGGACTCCTCTTCGTCCTGACTGTCCAGCTGGCGATAGTTCTGGTATTGTCGGGAATAGCGGTCAGGAAGAAGTCGTATGTGTATTCACCCTCGCCGTTGATGGCGGCGGAATATGTGAAGAGTCCGTTGGCATCGGTCTTTGTGGCGATCCAAGTCTGCAGTCCTGTCACCGGATCCCTTACCCCTATGTTGAAGCCTGGAATGCCTGCATTGGACTCGTCGAGCAGCTGTCCCTTGAATGTGGCGGTGAATGGAACTGCAAGGTCGTCGGCAGGAACCTGTGTCAATTTGATGTTGGTGGCGTAGTGATAGGTGACGGTAAGGTTGGCTGCCGTGTATCCGTTAGTTCCTGAGCCATACACGAGGATGTGCCAGGTGCCTGCGGCGGGCTTTGTAACAGTCAGCGACTTGTCAGCCTTTGTCCCGGCGATCAGGGCGCCCTTGGCGGTATAGAGGGCCGTAGTCGGATATGTCGGGCCTAGTTTCGCGTAGATGTCGCAGGAGCCCAGCGGAGTCACGACGGGCTCGACGTTCTCGATTTTCGCAACGAGCCTGGTGCAGTTGGCTGGAACGACAATGCTGAACAACTGCTCGTCGCCCTTGCCTCCAGAAAGATTGCCGGTAGGAACGCCATCGGCCAACGGTGCGGCAGTGCCTGCCGCATAGCCGGTCTTGCCCGCGCTCTTCGGACTTTCCGAGGCGCCGTTGACGGCTGTGACTGCGTAGAGGTATCTTTGTCCGGCTGCAGCGCTATTGTCTGTGTAGGTGAGCACGGTGATGGAGTCTGCTATAGAGGCACCCCAGGGATCGGCAGTATTGATTTTCCTGTATACTTTATATGAGGCGGCGAGGGGGACTTCGCCCCATGTCAGCACAACACTGTCGGTGTATGCGCCGGTGCTGGCGCTCTTCAATGCCGGTGCTGCCAGTGCAGTTGGAACTGCGGTTTTGGCGTAACCTTTGCTGTATGTGCTCAGGCTGCTCTGGTAATCGCCGTTGCAGTCGGCCTGGATCCAGTAGTAATATTCCTGTACTCCTATTACGCTTGCGTCATAGTATGTAGCAGTTGTTGAAGTGCCGAAGACCGAGCCTGGAACAGCGGGATCCTGCGAACGATATATGTTATAGCTGGCAGCTCCGCCTACGGCGGTCCAAGTGACTTTCACCTGCCCGAAGAAAGTTCCCTTGGTGGCGGTGACAGCCGTCGGAACCTTGGTGCTTAAACTTCCGGAATCAGTCTTTGCGGGAGAGGATCCGTTGGCGTTTTTAGCAACGACCCAGTAATAATATTTCAGGTTTGAAAGGTTGGGGCTGGGATTGGCGCCGCCCATGTCATCGTACGTATAAGTTGTCTTTGTGCTGTCGTAGGCGATTTCAATGAATGGATCAGTTGGCTTCGTGCTGCTTGTATCCCTGTAGAGCAGGTAGGATGTCGCGCCGGCCACCTTCGGCCAGCTAAGCCTTATCTTCTCGAAATATGTTCCGTCTGAGGCGGTGAATGACGAAGGGGCGGCTGGCACCTTGGAGACGTATCCGCTGTTGCTTGCGCTGAATGCGCTCGTCCCTGCGGGATTCTTCGCCTTTATCCAATAGTAATAAATATTTCCGTTGGAGACATTTATATTGTCGAAGAAGGAAATGTCGGATATTTCAGAAAGTTTTTCAGCATCGATACTTTTGGGGACGACACCTCCAACGACGCTTTCGGCTCTCCATACTTCGTAAACAGTTGCGCCTGCGGATTCCTTCCAGCTTACAAGCACTGCGCCGGGATATGTCCCATCGCTCGCCGCCAACCCCGCCGGCGCCACAGGAATTGCAGCATAGAATTTTGCCATCAGTGTCAGTCCGGAGAATGCGGAATTCGCATAAAGGTTGATTGTATAGACCTCGTTTGCCGGCGGATTTTCAATGCGTACCGTCTCATTGTTGGTTATCTTGACGCCATATTTGACGACGCCTCCGCTGTCGGTGACTGTCAGGTCGCAGTCGCCGGTGCCGATGCTTGCCTTGATTTCCAGCAGGGCCTGAGCCGGGCTTGAAGGGGTTGTAATCTGATATTTGAGAGTGGTGCCTTCGAGTCCGGAGCGTCCCGTGACCGCTATGCCGTTCTTGAGCGGGGTCGGCAGCAGTTCGTCCAGCGATCCGGAAAGCCAGTTGCTGGGCGCGCTTGCGGCGGCGCCGTTCCTGCTGACCACCCAGTAATAATAGCTGGTGCCGACGAGGGCGGTCATGTCGCTGAATGGTGAACTGGCAACGCCAGCGCCTGCCGGAAGGAGCGCCGCCATCTCGAATGAGTTTGTTCTGGAGCGGTAGATGTCATACGAAGTGGCGTTTGCCCCCGGATTCCAGGTTAGCGCCACGTGGTCTGCCTGGCTCTCGGCGGCGAGGAGTTCAGGGACGCCGGGAAGATCGCTGGAAATAGTTGCTGTGACCGTAACTCCGCTGTAGCCAGCAGGGCCATAATATCCATAGGCCATGATGTACCAGTCTCCTTCGACAGGATTTTTAACTGTGATGGACTCTCCTGTCGTGCCGGAATTGGTGCTCTTCGCGTAATATTCCTCGATCGATGGAATCTTAGCCGGTCTTACGTAGAGGTCGCAGTCGCCAGTTGAGCTGTCCGAGGTTGTCACGACAAGCTTTGTTGTCATGGCAGTGACATTGATCCTGTAGACGGTGCAGCTTCTCCATGCACTGAGCGGCATGGTCGCTCCTGTTCCCGATGCGAGGATGTTGCTGGTGAAGTTGAAGAAGTTTGCGGTGGCTATTCCCGAGCATCCGTCCTGTCCGGTGAGCCTGACGGTCGTGGTTGCGGCTGTCGGTTCAGCTATGAAGACATCGCCACGGGATGTCCAGTTGATGAATTCGAAGTTGGCCGGATCCGTGTCGACGGCTGAAATATTGTATTCTGTCTTGGTGTCATATGGACCTGCATCGATGCTCACATCGCCGGTTCCTGTGAAGTCGGCGATTATACTCCCCTGGTTGTGTGCGAAGGTCGCGGTTATCGTCATGGGTTCCGGGACATTTGTGATTGTCAGGGGATTCGCAGTGTACGGCCCTCCATCTCCAGTCCATTCGATGAAACGGTAGTCGGCATTAGGTTCTGCGGTGACAGGCGCGCAGTCCGAACCGTAGTTGATGTTCTGTGTAACTGAGGGGATGCCGTTGACAGTGCCAAATCCGTTGGTGTTGAAGACTACAGGATAGTTGTCTATTATGAAATTCGCGGTGACCGTAGCCTTGGAATTGTTCGCACCGGTCAGTGTCAGCGTTGTGTCGTTTGATGCGGGAGCCGCTACAGTTGCGCTGCCTGTCACCGTCCAGTTGACGTGATATCCTGTGGATGGAGTTGCAGTTATGGGGATTGGAATCGCAGTAATCTGGTTTGTATATATTCCTGCAATGGGATTGATAGTGCCGTTCCCGTTCTTTGCCATAGTGAGTGTTGCGGTGTCATGTGCGAAATTCGCAGTTATGGTCGCGGCCGAGAGGTCTCCTCCATTGAGTTTGATGGTGGTAGAGGCGGAGGTTGCGTTGGTTATGGTAGCCGAGCCGGAGGTGACGGTCCAGTTGACGAAATGGTAGTTTGCTGCGGGTGTCGCAACGATAGGGATGGCGGTGGCAGTATTAAGCCCGGGCCAATCTCCGATCGCAGGTGTGGTCGAGCCGTTTACGGCGGCCATCGTGAGAGTTGCAGTGTCATGTGCGAAGTTCGCAACCACTGTGGAATCCTGGATGATGCTGGCGGTCGTGCTCGGGTTTCCTGTGTCGGTTATTGTCACGCCTGCGGAGCCGGTCCAGTTGAGGAAATGGTAGTTCTTGCAGGGGAAAGCCTGAATCGGGTTGAATTCACCAATGTCGACAGTAGTTGAGATCGGACCGGACGTGGGCGAGGTTGCACCACCGCCTGTCGGCGTGAAGTTCATTGATAGGGTCGCCTGTCCGGAATACGCGGATTGCTGGTAGAGGACTACTTTCGAGTTTTCCATCTTGTATGTAAGGCCGAGCGGATCAAGGATAATGGTAAGTGCATCTGTCCAGAGCAGATTGTGGATGTCGGGGGTTATCAGCTGGGAGCCCATTGAACCGATATTTGGATTGGAGGTTGCCGAATCATAAGTGAGTCCTACCTGCTTGAGGATCTGGATCATCGAGTTCTGCAGGCTGATACTGGTGGTGGGTGCAACGGGATAGGGATTGGAGAGCGAGACCAGATTGTGCGTGGAGTCGACTACGAAAGAAGCGGTCAAAGTAGAGCTTCCACCGACTGTCAGATCGCACACCTGATAAGATGGATCGTCCAGCGACGCGATGCCGGACACAGTCCATTTGCTGAACCTGTAGCCTGCGTTCGGATATGCGGCGATCGGTATGATGTCGCCGGTGTTGACGGTGATGCTGGGTGAAGGTGTGACGTAGCCTCCAGCGGCAGGGGAAGAACTTGTCGTGATCTTGGAGGTGGTCAGCTTGTAGAGTTTCGTGACTTCCGAAGGAGCCAATGTTCTGCTGTATATCCTCACGTCGTCTATGGAGCCGGTGAAGAAGTCGGACAACATGCTGCTTGCGCCGATGCATAGGGGATTTGTGCTTGTCTGCGGAACCTTGTCCGCGGATATGGTGAAGCTGCTGGAACCGTTGACATATACTGTGAGGGTATTCTGATTATATGTGGCGGCTATGTGAAACCATTTGTCAGCCGTAAATGTTGATGTGGAGATCGAGCTGTATGGGGTGCCTCCGCTGGAGAAGGTGATGCCAGGCTTGGGATCCCAGAACGAGGCATAATTGCTGTCCTTGCCTATGATATACGAAGATAATCCTGTGGCAGGGGCATGATCGGAGTTGACCCAGCATGATATCGAGAATGTCGTGAGATCCAGGCTGGCGTCATTTCCGCAGTCTATGTAGTCGTTGACGCCGTCAAAGGCATATGCGCGGTTCGCATTTCCGAACCTGTCCGGTACGAGCGTAGCGCCGTTGACCGTCCCGTTGTTTCCATTTCCGCTGTCATCGGATGCATCACCGTTGAAGGGGTAGTACGCGACAAGCCCGTTGGTTATGTCGTCCTCTTCGAACCAGGCGATGACTGTCGAGTCGGCGTTCCATTTCTCGGTTTCGTCCAAAGGGTTGGTCACATCAGGTATCTTAACTTTTGTGCTGCTTGAGAAGTTGTTTGCGAACCTGACAGTGGAGGAGCCGGTCCATTTGACGAAATGGTAGCCGGCTATCGGCGTTGCCGTTATTGATTTCCAGTTGTCAGTAGTTACTGTCCTGTTGATGACCGTGGTGATGGCGCCGGAAACAGGGCTTGTCGAGCCGTCGTCCCTCGGGAAGAAATTCATGACAAGCGCAGCCGTGGTGGGATAGGCCGACTGATAGTAGAGGACTATCTGTGAATTCACTATCCGGTACGTGAGTGGAGTCAGGCCGTCGTCGTTCTGTGTGGCAAGGATGGTTTCAAGAGCCTGCGACCAGGTTGAATTTGTGATTGTCAACGAGGATATTTCACTATAGTATGAACTCGCTATGTTTGCCTGGGACGTGGTGCTGTTGAATTTCAGGCCGGTCCGGTCTGCAATTGCTTGGACCGCCTCCCACAGCTCGACGTTTGTCGCCGTATAGTTTATCGGCGTGTGCGTGTCATTTGCGGCCTTGAGTCCTGGACATGAGAGGAAGACAGCACATAAGATCAATCCGGAAACGAAGCATCTCATGGCTTTTAAATCGAAGATTGTTTTTGTCATAGGTATTTTTCCTGCTAGGTTCATTGATTCAAAAAGATTGTATTCTATAGCAGGAAGGGGGATTAGTCAATCATTTTCAGTGAAACGGTTATTTTTCAGCAGGAGACTTTTCATTGGCAGCCTCCCTTGACTTTTTCCCGTGATTCTGCAGTAATGTAACCAGAAGCAGGATAGTGCAGGCCTGCAACAGTGAAATAATCGTAGTTCTTATGTCGCCCCAAAGGAGTGGCAAAACGCTTAGTCCTATGGCTATCTCCAGCAGATGCACCATCATGACGGCCTCTTTCCTGGACATCCCCATGTTCAGGAAGCGGTGCGATATGTGGTTGTTGTCGCCGATGTAGATTGGCTTACCCGCACGGAGCCTGATCACGACGACCGCGCAGAGGTCGAACAGGGGTATCGCCATTATGAACAATGGTATGAGTATGGGGAGATGCGTGAAGGACTGCGAAGAATTGTAGTAGGTCGCCATGATGCCCAGGATCGCCATGTTGTATCCCAGGAAATGGCTTCCGGAATCACCCATGAATATTGTGGCGGGGGAATGATTGTAGAACCAGAACCCGAACGCCGCCCCTGCAGTCGTGGCCGCCAGTATTGGAACAAAATGCTGCGCATTGGATACGGAGATTATCGTGAAGAACGAAAATGCGATCGCCGCCGTCCCCACCGCGAGACCGTCCATGTTGTCGAAGAAGTTAACTGCGTTCATGATGAGGATGATCCAGAATACGGTCACGGCCCATGCCAGTCCGGGAACAGGCAGCTGGTCGAGGAAGTTGATTCTTACACCGCCCCATGTGACGGCAATTATGGCTATGGCTATCTGCCCGGCGAGTTTTGTCTTTGCGCTCATGTTGTATTTGTCGTCATACAGCCCCAGAAGCGTGGCCAGGACTCCGCTGAGGCATATGAAAATCAATTCAGATGAGACTTTTGAGATGCCAGGCAGATTCGAGATGACTTCCTTGTCGAAAATGTTGTTGCGGATCGACTTCGCCGCAATGAACCCGATGATTATGGTCAGGAGCCAGGCGCAGCAGATGGCGAGACCGCCAAGCAGCGGAGTAGGGGTGGAATGGCTCTTGTGCAGCTGTTCCTTCGGCTTGTCGTAGAATTCGGTCATCAACGCGATTTTCCTGAAGACAGGAGTCAGTATCAGGGCGAGCGCAAGCGCCACGGCGAATACAAGAAAATACAAATTCCACCAGACCATTGAAACCTCTGAATTGGATGACTGGATTGATGGATGGGCGGATTGGTGGACCGGTGAGTTAAATCATTAATCCACTAATCCAGTAATCCTTATAATCCAACAAACTTACTCGACATTTTAATAAACCGCGTATATTATAGCAGGTTCAGACTCATTTGAAAATTACTATTCGAAAAAATCGGCAATCGACAATCGAAAATTGGAAATGCTACATGTACAAATACCTTTTTGGACCGGTCTCTTCCAGGCGCCTGGGCATCTCCCTGGGTGTTGATCTCGTACCGCCGAAGACCTGCTCGCTGGACTGCATCTACTGCGAAGCGGGCCGGACCACCTGCCTCACCCTTGAAAGACGCGAATATTATCCGACATCTGAGATCATAGGCGAGCTCCGGGAACTCCTCTCATCTGATCCTAAGCTGGATTATATAACATTTTCCGGTGCCGGTGAGCCGACCCTTCATTCTGGAATGGGTGAGATCGCGAGGTTCATCAAGGAGAATTTCCCCAAATACAGGATATGCCTGATCACAAACGGAACCCTCCTCGGGGATGCGAAGCTCGCAAAAGAACTAGCATCGGTGGATCTCGTCATACCGTCATTGGACGCCGCCGACGAGGAAACCTTCAGGAAGATCAATCGTCCCTGTCCTTCGCTCCCATGTTCCACCCTTATTAATTCGCTGGAAAGCTTCAGGAAGCTTTGTCCAGCGGATTTATGGCTCGAAATCTTTGTGATCCCGGGTGTCAACGACAGTCCTGAGTCCATTGAGTCGATCCGAAAAGCCGTGGCCAGGATCAGGCCCGACAAAGTCCAATTGAACAGTCTTGACAGGCCTGGAACCGAGAAGTGGGTCGAGAAGGCTACGGAAGATGAGCTAAGGCCATTCATCAAGGCGCTTGAACCATTTGTCAAGGTTGAGATTATCGGCAAGCCTCTTGTTTCGGCGCCTGCTGGAAAATCAATGCGGTGTCCTGTCCAGGATATTGAGAGGAATGCGATGGAGCTTGTCAGACGCCGTCCCTGCACCCTGGTGGAAATAGCTTCCGCTTTGTCTTTAGGCGAGGATGAAGTCCAATCAGTCCTAGATGGATTGGTTGAAGATGGCAGGATAAAAGTTGAAAAAATGGACAGGGGTGTTTTCTACCGCATCTGATGTGATAAATTCACCGGTAAATTGCATTTCCTGCTTGATTTATCATGACTTTCGGATATTCTTACCAGTCCTTTTCAAAAATGTTAAAGAAATTTGGGATGGTAGCTCAGCGGTAGAGCAGTACCCTTTTAAGGTATTGGTCCCGGGTTCAAATCCCGGCCATCCTACCATATATGCTTATAGAGCTGGCGATTGTATGATTTGTTGATTTTGCGGCTGGGCTGCAGGGTCGGTCTTTTCAAGGAAATCCAGCTGGTCTCGAATATGGAATTATTAAGAAAATAAACAGGAGGATTCATCATGAGCAGAGTTTGCGAAATATGCGGAAAGACCAGAGTCGTCGGCGGCACGATCATACGCAGGGGTCTTGCAAAGAAAAAAGGCGGAATCGGTACACACGTTGTCAAGAACAACAAGCGTATCTTCAATCCCAATCTTCAGAAAATACGCATCAAGGTCGGTGGAACTGTCAAGTCAATGAAGGTCTGCACCAACTGTATCAGGTCCGAAAGAATCCAGAAAGCCTGATTTTAATAGCCTGAGGTCCGTGATATGCCCTATATAAGCTACATGGATAAAGGCATTCAGAAGTATTTCAAGCTTTTGGATGACAGGATGTCTGTCTTTGGCAGGGAAGAGCATGTGGATTTCCAGATCCGCAACGACGCGCTCGTGAGCAGGGAGCACTTCAGCATTGAAAAAGATGAACGCGGACGCTTCGTCATAATCGAACTCGGTGCGTCCAACGGAACCTACCTCAACGGCAGCAGGCTTGAAGCCAATACGATAATCCCGCTCAGGAACGGAGACAAGATCGTCGCCGGCAAACAGGAATTCTATTTCCGGGATGCAATAGTGAAGCAGGATGTCGCGAAAAACGCCATGAACGACGTCCTCAAGCAGATGAAGTCGGGCAAGGGGTTCGACACCATCATGTCGGAAATCGTCGGGAGGCCCAAGTCCTCATCCAAGCCCAAGGACGCGCCAACAGTCGTTCCACCCAAGTCCTGAACTGAACGCTCAGTTCACATCCCTTGTGGGCTTAACTAGAGCCTGCTCGAAAAGGTTTCCCGGAACAGCTCTTGCGAGCTTGACTACTAGCGAATTCGCCTCAAATTCACCTCAAATTCACTGTTCTTTGTTTGTAGTTAACCCCGCAAGGGGTGTTGTTCATTTGGCTGGTTTCGATTTTTCCTTTTTCTCCCGCGCCTTCTCCACTTCAGACTTGATCGTTTCCAGCCGTTCGCGTATTGGCAGGTGCTGCGTGCATTTGCTCTCGCAGAGGCCGCACTGGTTGCAGCTTCCGAACATCTCATCTTCTATCTCGATCCCCCAGTGCCATTTCAGACGTCCGATCATACTGTCGGGATTGCCGTTGGCCAGCACATAATGATTATAAGCATCCATCAGCTTGGGGACAGGTATCTTCTTCGCACACACATTGCAGTAGGAACAGGTGGTGCAAAGCTCGTTGAAGCTCGTTCTTAAATTCTCTTTTATCCTTGACACATCGCTGTCCTTCAGCCTGTAGAATCCATCAACCGCCCTTATCGCCTCGGCAAGCTGCGGCTTGTTCGCAAAACCGACCAGCGCTGTGCTGATCCTCCTGTCGTTCATCAGGAACCTCAAGGCGCCTTCGACCACGGTCTCCTCCGGACTTGCCTTCACAAATGAAAACCTGCTCGGGTTCTGCGGTATGATCCCTCCGCCAAGCGGATTCATGACCGTGACGCCCATCTTGGACTCGGCTGCAGCTTCAATCCCCTCGGTTCGGTAGGCGAAGTTCATTATCGAATAACCGAGCAGCATTCCGTCGAAAGGATAATCGGCAAGCATCGGCCTGATGTCAGCTCCGGCCATGTGCGTTGAAATACAGATGTGTTTGATGAGCCCTTCAGCCTTCAGTTTTTCAAATTCCTTCAATACTCCGTTGTTCACGCGCTGACGGTAGTTGTCCAGCGACATTATGCACCAGACATGGTAGAAGTCGATGTAGTCAAGCCCCATGCGCTTCAGCGAATTTTCTAGATCCTTCCTGACATCCGCAGGATTTCCACCGAATGTCTTTGTTGCGACATAGAAAGGTTTTTCCTTGCGTGTCTTCTGCATCTCTTTGAGCGCGATCCCGAAAAGATCCTCTGACTTCCCGTAACCTGGCGCAGTATCGAAATAATTTATTCCGGAATCATATGCGGCCTTCACGAGCGATGCGCATGCCTCGGGATCCTCCTGGTTCTCAAAACGCATGCCCCCCATTCCAATCGCCGAAACCTTTATCCCAGTCTTACCGTATTCATTGTAGATCATTATATTCCCTCTTAAGTGGCGCAGGCATTCCTGCCTGCGGCTGATTTGGTCACAGGCAGGAATGCCTGTGCTACCTGGAAAATACTAGTGTGATTTCCCAATCGCTTACTCTATGCATATTTCTCAAAACATCAAATGCCTCGGTGATCCTGTAGCTCATGGTAAGCGTTAAGCTGCCTTTTGAGACCGTAGGTAATTGGACGCATTTTGTTAAAGTATGCCGGTTTCGCCGAAACCGGCACGAGGCTCTTTCGGCGAAAGAGCCATACTTAGATACGCCCAGCTTAACGCTTACAACCCCTGTCGTAAATTGAATATGTGGATTTCAGGGATAGCTTACGCTTATTAGGAATTCAATCTGTAGCATTGGCGAAAGACCGGGGGATGGAAAATGGGGTATGGCGATGGAATATTGAGAATGAACTGGCGGCTGGTGGAAATCTGTGCCAATCTTTCAATTACACCTGTCGGATCAAGTATCTTCCTTGCCCTTATCATTATGGCAATAGTGGCTGGATGCATCAATTCCTGTCTTTGTGTTATGGAGTAAAATTTGTGATGGCTTCTCTGGAGAAAAACGATGTCATGACAAAGAGCATCCTCGGTCTAGCCGTATTTCACCTGGTGAGTCTCTGCCTGTATGCTTATCTCATTAGTGTCATATCGGTCCGAATGTCTTCAGCAGGATATTGAATTAATTTCGGAGTCATTGTTTCGGTTTCCGCTTTACTATGAACGGATTGACTATCTTCAGCCTGTTTTCGATGATTTGGCCGTTCTGGAGGTCTTCGGTGTAGAGGATTTCGCAGTTGTTCTCAAGGGCTGATGCAATGAGCATGCTGTCCCAATAAGAAAAATGGTGCCGCTCGATCAAGTCCAGTGTCTTCCAAGTAATCCTGTCCGTCAATTCCAAGACAGGGATTTGTTTCAGTTCAGTTAAAACATTTCTGACATCAGCAGGTGATTTTGAATATTTACGGATTAGCACGTTGCAGATCTCATTTACGACTTGTCTTGTAATGACGATGTTCTGCTCGTTGATCAATGCGTCTGCGATGAGATTCTTGTCATGTTCATCGTTCGAATAGAGATAAATGATTACATTTGTATCGAGGAGGCAAGTTCTATCGCTCATAGAGCTCAGCTCTGTTGAACTTGAAATTCTTTGTGTTTATCCCTACTGCGCTGAATTTGCGCCTAGGGCTTTTAGCTTTTGCGGGAGAATCATTGAAAAGAAGTATTATTTTTACATGCTTGTCAGCCAATCCTGACAGCATATCAGGAACTTTTATTGTTTTCCCTTTCACGTCAGCCTCGAATTCTACGGCCTGCATATTCCACCTCCATCGCTGAATAAAAATATAATAATATGCATTATACCGTGTTTTTCCTTTAAAATCAAGCAGTACAACATTCCCTTAACAGGAAGTCAATTCCGGACGGATCTGGTTCTTTCCGGTTGGTGTTGTCTCTGGAGCATCCGGTCCTTCTTGATCTGTTCGGCAAGTTTCTTGAATTTCTTCATGGAGTGGGCGTAGAATATTTTCCAGCCTTCGCAGAGCCAACTGATCGTCCTAGGATTGTTCGTGCTCTGAGGGAGCCTGTGCTTGAGGCAGTCGGCCGAACACAATTCAAAGCACGCGCATCTCTCGCACTCGCTGTTCCATTTTGATTTGAGCGCCCCGAAGTCCTTGTACTTTACCGAATCCTGCAGCTCCTCCCACGTGTTCACCATAATGTTCCCTAGTTTTAATTTCGGATCCACGAAAAAGTCGCAGGGATAGACGTCACCATTGTATTCGACAACGAAATACTGGCAGCAGTTCCTGCCGATATGGCATATGTTCCTCTGCCCTTCCACGAGATACCATAGGATAGAATCAAACAGGCGTATTGAAACTTTCCGCGTGTCGGTTGCCGACCAGCAGTCGAATATGCCGCACATGAATTCGCCCCATTCCCTGCCGGTGATAGACCATTCAAAGGGATTTCCATCCCCGTCAAATTCAACACAGGGGATGTACTGGTGGAAAATAAATCCGTTGTCCAGAAGATATTTGTAGACCTGCTTGGATTTGCCGACATTGGATTTGCTGACAAGTGTCAGGATATTGAATTCGACGTTATGTTTCTTCAGAATGCAGATTGCCTTCATGACTTCCGCGTGGCTGCCGGCTCCGAGATGGTTTTTCCTGTAGTGATCATGTATTTCAGGAGGACCGTCAAGGCTTACTCCGAGAAGATAATTGTACTTTGCGAAATGCGCAGCCATGTCGTCGTCGATCAGGGTCGCATTTGTCTGGAGTCCGTTTCCGACAACTGTTCCGGGCCGTCCATGCTTCTGCTGCAGCTCGATGCCTTTCTTGAAGAATTCGAGGCCCATCAGGGTTGGTTCGCCGCCCTGCCAGCCGAACGAATACTGCGGCTGGGACGTCTGGAGGTAAGATGAAATCATCTTCTCCAGGACTTCATCGGACATCCTGTGGATCTTTGTTTCCGGATAGACAGATTTCTTTTCGAGATAGAAACAGTAGCTGCAATTGAGATTGCAGTCCGCCGATGCAGGCTTTATAAGTAGTGAAAATGGCTTCATAATATCATAGGAGCGCCAGCGTCTCGCTGGCATTAATTATAAATTATATTGCCGGCAAGATGCCGGCGCTCCATTATCAATTCACGGCACTTTCAGTACGGCTCCGGTGTCGGCGCTTGTCGCCATTGCCGCGTATCTTGACAGCCAGCCGGTCTTGTATCTCGGTTCAGGCGCCTTCCATTCGGACTTCCTTTTGGCCAGTTCTTCTGCCGATACTTCAAGAGTTATCGACCTGCCCGGGATGTCGATGGAGATCATGTCGCCGGCCTTCACAAGGGCTATGGTTCCGCCTGATGCCGCTTCAGGGCTGATGTGCCCGATGCATGCGCCGCGTGTACCGCCGCTGAAACGTCCGTCGGTGATGAGCGCGACTTTCTCGCCGAGTCCCTGTCCCATGATGTAGCTTGTCGGTGCAAGCATCTCCTGCATTCCAGGTCCGCCCTTTGGGCCTTCATATCTTATGACGACCACATCGCCGGCCTTTACTTTTCCTGCGAGAATTCCTTCGCAGGCTTCTTCCTGGCTTTCAAATATTACGGCAGGTCCGCGGTGCTTGTGCATCTCGGGGGCGACGCCTGCGGTCTTTACGACACAGCCTTTTTCGGCAATGTTTCCATAGAGGATCGCGAGTCCGCCATCCTTGCTGTATGGGTTTTCAATAGTCCTGATCACAGTGCCGTCGGGAGCAGGGGCTTTTGCTACAGACTTTCCGAGCGTCTTGCCGGTGACCGTCAATGAATCCTTGTTGATGAGTCCTGGCATCTTGGAGATTTCCCTGATGATGGAGCTTATACCGCCGACTGCGTCGACATCTTCCATGTGGAATTTGCTTGACGGGGATACTTTGCAGATGTTTGGGGTCTTCCTGCTGATCTCGTCGATCTTCTTGAGGTCGAGTTTTATTCCCGCCTCGTTGGCGATCGCAAGGGTGTGGAGGACGGTGTTGGTGCTTCCGCCCATTGCCATGTCGAGGACGAGGGCGTTCAGGAATGCCTGTTCAGTTGCAATGTTTTTCGGGAGAGGTCCGCCGGCAAGAGCCATTTTGACGATCAGTCTTGCCGCCTGCTTCCAGAGCTTTCTGCGTTTGGGATCTACTGCCAGGACCGTGCCGTTGCCGGGAAGACCGAATCCGAGCGCCTCAGTGAGGCAGTTCATGCTGTTGGCGGTGAACATTCCGGAGCAGGATCCACAGGTGGGACAGCCTTTCTCCTCAAGGACTGCAAGACCTTTCTCATCAAGCTTTCCGACCTTGAGTTTTCCAACGCCTTCGAAGATGGAAATGAGATCGCATGCTGAGCCGTCATCCATTTTTCCAGCGGCCATGGGGCCGCCCGACGCGAAAACTGTCGGGATGTTGAGGCGCATTGACGCCATGAGCATTCCTGGGACGATCTTGTCGCAGTTAGGGATGCAGATCATCCCGTCGAACGGATGGGCGCTGAGCATCGACTCCACACAGTCGGCTATCAGTTCACGGCTCGCCAGGGAATATTTCATGCCCTCGTGCCCCATTGCAATGCCGTCGCAGATCGCGATCGTATTGAACTCAAACGGCACTCCGCCGGCCTTCAGTATCTCCTTGCAGATGAGTTTTCCGACCTTGTCGAGATGGCAGTGTCCTGGGACTATGTTGGTATATGAGTTGCAGACAGCTATGAATGGTTTGCCGATATCCGCGCTTTTTACTCCGGTCGCATACATGAGGGAGCGGTGCGGCGCGCGTTCAAATCCTTTTTTAATGATATCACTTCTCATTTTTTTCTCCTTGACCAGTTGATTTTATACTGAAATCATATTATTCTGTTCAGCTTTTTACGGACTTTCATATTAGCACAAATACGGGCAATCGCAAATTGTAATTTCAGGAGCTTTATTTTTTATGTTTGAAAATCTGACAGATAAGCTGCACCAGGTATTCAGGAAGATAAGCGGGCAGGGCATCCTGACCGAATCCAATATCTCGGAGGCGATGGACCAGATCCGCGATGCGCTTCTCGAAGCGGACGTAAATTACAATATAGTAAAGGAGTTTGTAGAGGAAGTCAGGAAGGACTGCCTCGGAATCGAAGTCCTGAAGACTGTCACACCCGGACAGCAGCTCGTAAAGATAGTCAATGACAGGCTTATCGACCTCATGGGCAAGGAGGTTTCCCTTCTCGACACAGGCGGCTCATATCCGGCGGTCATAATGGTCGTAGGCCTCCACGGCGGTGGAAAGACCACTACTTGTGCGAAACTCGCAGTGAACCTCAGGAAAGACAACAAGAAGACACTGCTTGTCGCCGGTGACATCTACAGGCCTGCCGCAATCGACCAGCTCGAGTTCCTCGGCAGGGACAATTCAATACAGGTTTTCTCTGACAGGAACAACCCCAACGTTCCGATTATTGCGAAGAATGCCGTCGAGCAGGCAAAGAAAGATTCCCTCGACGTTGTCGTAATCGATACTGCAGGCCGCCTCCAGATAGATCAGGCCATGGTTGCAGAACTTGTCAGGATCAAGCAGGCTGTCAACCCGAAGGAAATCCTACTGGTTGCGGACGCCGCCCTGGGCCAGCAGGCCGTTTCCGTCGCTGAACATTTCCACAAGGCGCTGACACTTACAGGTGTAATCCTCACGAAGCTCGACGGTGATGCACGTGGTGGCGCCGCACTTTCCATAAGGAAGGTGACAGGCTGTCCGATCAAGTACGTCGGTGTCGGCGAGAAGATCGGTGATCTTGATGTGTTCCATCCTGAACGAATGGCTTCCAGGATCCTTGGAATGGGCGACATAGTCTCGCTCGTCGAGAAGGCCGCGGAGGAGATTGACAAGGAGGAGGCCGCGAAGCTCCAGGAGAAGCTGAAATCAAAATCCTTCGACTTCAATGATTTCCACCAGCAGCTGAAGCAGATGAAGAAGATGGGCGGGCTTGAATCCGTCCTCAAGTTCCTTCCCGGTGGAAGCCAGCTGGCAAACCTTCCGGATTTCGACGACAAGTCCTTTGTGCATATGGAGGCCATCATATCCTCGATGACGAAACGGGAGAAGGAGAATCCCGAGATAATTGACTTCTCCAGGAGGAAGAGGATCGCCAAGGGCAGCGGGACATCCCTTGAGGAAGTTGGACAGCTCATAAAACAGTTCTCGATGATGCAGAAGTTCCTGAAGCAGACAAGCCTGGTGAACAGGCTTATGTCGGGGGCGCCCCTTACGGGCGGACCTTCCGCCCTTGCCGGTAAAATGAGGCGTGGATCCAATTTTACACCGGTCAAGAAAAAGAGAAGAAAATAATATTGCAATTTCATGCCATCAGGTGTAGTTTTCACTTTGTTCTGGAACGTTGGATGAATTGTGATTCATGTTTTTCCAGATAATCCTTTTATCCATCGGGTTTTGAACCGTATAATAAAAAATAAAGGTTTCTTTTTATGGCAGTGCCACAAGCTAAGACGTTCAAGCTGAAAACTCGCACAAACATGCAGATTCCACCACAAATAAAAGCTGCGTTTACACAGCAGCCTGCAGCACAGCAGCAGAAGCCTATTCCTATGCCTGTGACCACTCAGCCGCTTCCGGAAAACCTTACAGGCAAGCCGGTTTTCGTTCCTTATCAGCATATTCCCCCGAACCAGCAGGCCAAGGCGATGGGACAGCAGCAACAGCAGGGTGTGAAGACACAGCAGGCCCCTATCCAGGGGAAGCTTATTCAAAGACCTGCGGCAGCTCCAGTTGCCAGTCAACCACCCAGGCAGCCGCCTGCAGCTCCAGCCCCGCAGTATGCACCGCCGCCGCCACCGCCGCCGCCACCCCAGTATCAGCAGAACTATATGCCTCCGCCGGCCGCACGACCGCCCCAACAGCCTGTAAGCCCGCAGGAATACCAGCAGCACCACCAGCATTCTCCGTTCACGCCGCCGGTTGGCGAAGCACAGGAACTTGATCCCGAGGCGTCCATAAAGGAAATATCTCTTAATCCTGTTGCATCACCTTTTGCCCAGAAGTCGGTCTTGTCCCAGAAGACTGCAATGCACAATGCCGGAGAACCCGGAAAGGTTCCTGAAGAGCTCCAGAAAATACTCGAGAACGAGGCCGAAAACTACAAGGACCAGGTACAGGCTTATGTAGATGTCTGCGAAATCCTCTCCAAGCCCGGCTGGCAGATTGCTGACATTGTCGATTATATCCATATGCTCGTGAGATCCGTCAATCTTGACGTGCTCAGCATTGTCATAACAGATCCTTCCGACAAGAAGAAATTCCTCCCAGTTGCCAGCAGGGGATTCAAGTCATCTCCTTCAGCCCAGGTCGTATCCTGCTGGCTGCCTGCGATTTCAGAAGAAGGTACAATCCTCTGGGACGAACTTCTCGAAGCGGCATTCGACAAGAAGAACAGGCTCGCAAAATGGATCGCAAGAGAAGGGCTTAACTTTGTGGGATACGTCCCCCTCCACGACAATAAGAAGATATATGGATTCCTCCTTGTGGCCGTGGCATCGGACAAGAAGGCCCCTTCAGCCCTCGCTTCGCCGCTCCTGGAACTATGCGGCGGCAGAATAGGACTCGTGCTGGAATCAAGAAGAAGCATCGGCTCCCTCCCTGAAAAGGCCGCACAGACTGTCAAGCTTGTACAGGATCATCTGGCAATGCTGACAAGTTATCTCGAAGTCCTTAAGATATCAGCCAGGATAAATCCAGAAGAAGTCGTCAGTACTGCCGACAAATGCCTGAAGACAATTGCCGAAAGCAAGAAAATGATCGATCTCTTTGCGGACCAGGTCATTTCTACCGCCGTAGAGAAGAAGGACTGATATAAATATTCACTAGACATGGTCCAGTGAATATTTATTACTTTAGAACTCCCCAACTCTGGCACTTTCGAACTTCCTGCTACTTGTCCCTGGAAGTAAGGAAATCTGCAAGCTCAAGCAGGAGCCTTCTGTATTTGTTGTCGGGGAAGTCCATAAGTATGTTTTTTGCGGAATACGCAAGGAATTCAGCTCTCTTGAGAACTTTCCGTTCAGCGCCGCTTTCACGGATCATCTTCCTGGCAAGTTCCATTTCCTTTGCGGAATACGAAGGCTTTCCAAGAAGGGACAGAAGCCTTTTCCTTCCGGAACTGTCAAGATTCTTCCATGTATGATAGAGCAGGAGTGTTGGCTTGCCTTCTGAGAGATCGGAACCAATCGATTTCCCGAGTCTCTCCTCGTTCCCGAAGATTCCCAGCCAGTCGTCCTTGAGCTGGAATGCTATTCCTGAAAGAGAGGCGAACTCACCGAGTTTCCTCACGCGCCTGTCATCCGCGGACTTTGCAGAACCAAGTCCGATAAGTGCGCCGGTTTCAGCGCAGTAGCGGAGCAGGGCGCCTGTCTTGAGATCCAGCATCTTTTCGATTACAGACGGACTCAGCCTGTCGAGTTTCAACAAAGGCATTTCAACGTCGAGTGCTTCCCCGCTTATCAGGTCGCGGTTCACAAGTTCGTGCAGCCGTCGGCTGATATATATCGTAAGTTCGGGGGAAACTCCGGCTTTGACCGACTTCAAAAGCATGTTCGAAGCCCAGCCCTGCTGGATGTCGCCTGCGAGCATCGCAAAGTTCTTCCCGAACGTCACTGCCTCTTCATACTTGATCCTGTATTTTTTTTCTGCAAGTTCTTTTATTATAAAATGCGCCGAAGGCCTGCCGCGGCGCATTTCATCATTGTCGATGATGTCGTCGTGGACAAGCGTCCAGTTGTGGTAGATCTCGGCAGCCGCGGCTGCGAACTTCGCAGATTCTGGCCTTCCACCGAGAAGACCGCACGACCACACGACTATAGCCGGCCGCAGGCGTTTCCCCCCGCGGCAGGGATAATCCTTTACGGAGTCTCTAAGGTATGCAGGCAGTATCCGTTCAGGAAAATCATCCTCCCGGATGATCTTGTCGATCTTGCCTGCGATTTTCTGGAGTTCTGGTATTAGCATATGTAAAAATAACCTTTAAAGAAAATTTAGCAGAATGATCTGCTAAAACAAACTGCTTGAGTAATTATTAAGGTTCCATACGGTACAACTGTAATACTAAAGTTATACTAAAAGAAATTTGACTTACATGTAAATAATGGTATGGTATAAAAAAAGAGGAGTACATGATTATGACTACTGCGCTAGTTACAAGCAAGGGACAGATAGTTATCCCTGTCGGGTTAAGGAGGAAATTTAATATAAGGAAGGGCGCCAAGCTGTTTGTTGAGGAAAAGGGTGATTCAATAATGCTTCGGCCTGTTTCAGCCGCATACTTTGATAAATTTGCCGGTATTCTCCCTACAAAAGGCAAGCTGACAAAAGCGCTGCTCGATGAAAGGATCAAGGAAAGACAGAAGGAAGGGTAAAATGAAAAAAGTTTTAGATGCTCATGCCTTGATGGCCTATTTCGAGAGAGAGCCTGCTTATGAGAAAGTCAAAGAGCTTTTATCATCTGCTGCGGAAAAGGACAACAATCTTCTGATGACATCTGTCAATTACGGAGAAGTCTATTATTCGGTTCTGCGGGAGTTCGGGCAGACCAAGGCCGAAGATATAGACAGGATTATAGACACTTTCCCAATAGATATTATTGAAGTCGATAAGAATTTGGCAAGAGAGGCGGCAAAATTCAAGGCGACTAAGAAGATGTCTTATGCAGATTGCATGGCTGCAGCGCTGGCTAAACTCCACAAGGCTGAAGTAATCACTGGGGACAAGGAATTCAAGGAAGTCGAAAAGGAAATAAAGATCTGCTGGGTTTAAGCCGATAAAGCAAGGGCGCCATGGAAGACACTTTTCTTACACGATTGAAGTAAAAGCTGATATACCGATATTTAATCTTCAAACTAGAGGTTTGCAGAAGAATAGACCGGATTGCATGGAAGATTTCCGGAAAGAAGATTGTGTTTGAGCCTGTAAACTGTGTATTTACCGATTCGGCAAGGAAGATGCTTGGTTCCTATTGTATTGACCCGGTGACTGAAATTACATGTGTTTCACTTGGCAAGGCTTATCTTTCAGAGGAAAAAGCCGAGGCAGAGGCGAAAGCTATTCAGGAAGCCGTGGTAAACGTCAGGACTCCAGAAGAATACATTAAAATTCTTATCGAAAGATTTAATCATAAGTGGCAAATGCACGGCATGCGCAAGAAAACTGCTATCATATGGTCTTTTGCTAAAACAAATAGACCCCAAGGGTAAACAAGGGGTCTATTTTGATCATAAAATTCAACTCATTCCATTTCCTTGTCAGTGCAAGTCTGTGGCTAAAACCCGGCCTTTACGGAAATATTCTTGATTTCCGACGCGCGTCCTGTGTTCATGTCGTATGAGATGACGACGGCATCAAGCCTGATATCCTTTTCGACCACCGGCAGCTTATGGGGCATTCCGCTGGTGAACTTTTTGAGGACAGCATCAATATCGCGTCCGAGGATCGAATTGATCGAGCCGGTCATTCCGACATCGGAAATGAAGGCCGTCCCTTTCGGGAGGACAACCGCGTCCGCGGTCTGGACATGGGTATGCGTACCGACTACCGCGGTCACGCGTCCGTCGAGGAAATGCGCCATTGCGGCCTTTTCGCTCGTGGCCTCTGCATGAATGTCGACGATAATGGTCTTGACTGTCGGCGGTATGGCCGCAAGGATCGTCTCGACGGTTTCAAAAGGACAGCTTGAGCTCTCCCTCATGAAAACCTTGCCCAGGAGATTTATCACGGCTATCTCTCCTCCCCCTGCATTCCTGAAGACGTCGTATCCTTTTCCTGGCTGCTTCTTATTGTAGTTGGCCGGCCGGAGGAAATTGTCGAGGCGTTTGATCTCCTCCTCGAATCCCTTCTGGTCCCATACGTGGTCGCCGGAAGTGTAGACGTCGACTACGCCGGCAAAGTCGGTAAGGCAGCTTGCGCTGATACCGGCTCCGCCAGCTATGTTTTCGACATTGGCTATGGTGAAGCTGCAGTTGTACTTCTTGCGCAGTTCAGGTACCAGGCCCCTGACTGCGAGCCTTCCGCCTTTTCCCACGACATCGCCTATGAAAAGTAGATTCATTTTTATGTTTTTGACTTTCTATTTATAAATTTTGCGTCCGCAAAATTTATTTTGCATAATCCACGGATCTGGTTTCCCTGATCACGGTAACCTTGATCTGCCCCGGATAATTCATTTCCTTCTCTATGCGGTGGCATATGTCCCTGGCAAGAACCTGTGCCTCTGCATCGCTGATCTTGGTAGGCTGTGCGACGACGCGGACTTCGCGTCCCGCCTGAAGCGCATAGCACGATTCGACACCGCTGAATTCGCAGGCGATTTTCTCGAGCTGGTCAAGGCGCTTGAGATAGAGTTCGGCGGTTTCGCTCCTTGCGCCTGGCCTTGAAGCACTGAGTGCGTCGCATACGGTGGCGAGGACTGCGTAGAGCGATTCCTTCTCAACTTCCTCATGGTGCGCGGCGACAGCGTTGATGACGTCTTTCGCCTCGTTGTTCTTCCTGAGGATGTCCGCGCCTATGGAGGCGTGCGAACCTTCGATTTCATGGTCCATCGCCTTGCCGATGTCATGGAGAAGCCCAACTCTCTTCGCCTTCTGGACATCGAGTCTGAGTTCTGCGGCTATTATGCCCATGAAGTATGAGGTTTCAACCGAGTGCCTGAGGACGTTCTGCGAGTAGCTGAACCTGTATTTCAGTCTTCCAATCAGCCTGATGAGGTTCGTGTTGATTCCCTGGACTCCGGTTTCCAGCACGGCCGCCTCTCCTGCGGAGAATACAGCGTCTTCCACTTCCTTCTCAGACTTCTTGAAGAGTTCCTCGATGCGTGTCGGATGGATCCTCCCGTCGGAAATAAGTTTTTCGAGAAGCAGTCTCGCCGTCTCTTTCTTCACAGGATCGAAACAGGATATTACAACGGCTTCAGGCGTGTCGTCGATCATCAATGTGACGCCGGCCACGGCCTCGATCGCACGGATATTCCTTCCGTCGCGTCCGATAATCCTCCCCTTCATCTCGTCATTCGGGAGCGGGATGGTGGCGGTAGTATGTTCATAGGCGCAGTCGGATGAATATTTCTGCATCGCGTATATCATGATCTTCTGCGATTCCTTCTCGGCCTTCTGTTTCGCCTCTTCTACAAGGCTGCGGATCAGATGCCCTGTTTCATTCTGGACTTCGCCCTTGATCTTTTCAAGAAGCATATCCTTTGCGGAATCCCTGTTGAGCTCCGCTATGCGCTCGAGCTCTGTGATCTGCTTGGATATCTCCTTTTTCAGGTCTGCTTCCTTGGTGGTTACGCGTTCCCTGGCGAGTTCGACTTCCTTTTCGGTCTTCTCCACGCCGGCCATCTTCGCCTCCAGCACGTCGGCCTTCTTCTCGAGTATCTCCTCCCTCTGGGAGATTCTTTTCTCGATGCCGCTCAGCTCCTGCCTTCTTTCCTTGGCTTCGAGTTCGAAGTCGTCCTTTATCTTGATGAGTTCGGCCTTTGCTGCGACTTTCGCCTCGCGCAGGATATGGTCGGCCTCCTTCTTGGCGTCGTCGCGCACCTTTTCAGCGGCGGTCGCGGCGTTCTGTCCAAACAGCTTCGTTATCTGCCAGTGGATCAGGAAACCCAGACCTACGCCGGAAAGAAGCCCTATGACCGACTTACTCGAAAGCACGCCGATCAATTCCTTGATAAAATTACTTAATGCATCCATTTTTCATCCATCCTTTCAGTTTTAAGAACATACGCGGGATCCGGATTCAGTGACAATAAAATCCATTTTAATGTCGTTTTCTCCGGCTGGCACCGCGTCTACTATCTGCCAGTCGTAACAAATTCCTATCTTAATCCCTGAGGTGCCTTTGAGCAGCCGGTCGAAAATTCCTTTTCCATGACCGAGCCTGCCTCCGTTGAAATCAAAAGCCACTCCGGGAACCAACCATAAAATATTGTTCAGGACGTCCGCTGGAACTGAGGGAATCCCCTCCCGCGGTTCCATGATCCTGAAATCCCCTCTTTCAAAATCCTTCCCTAAATCCGTGATAAAGGCCATCTCATAGCATTTTTCAGGCCTCCTGGCTCTCGGGAAGCAAACTCCCTTTCCTTTCTTTATTTGTTCCTTCAGGAATCCTGTGATATCCGGCTCCCCGTCCGACGGGTAGAACGCCGCGATGTTCACGCACTCCTCTATTTCCCTTATTTTTCCAAGATGAACGGAAATCGAAATCCCCGCGCGTCCGATGAAATCATCTTCAAGAACTCTTCTCCGCGGAAGAAACAACCGCCTTAATTCATCCTTTTCCTTCACTGCTCTTTTTACCTTCTTTTCTTATTCCATCCCAGTATTCAATGCGTTCCCTGATCTTCGATTCATATCCGTTCTCCGAGGGAACGTAATATCTCTTGGAGACACCAAGATATTCCTGGACTGTGAAATGCCCGTCCTCGCCGTGTGGATAGACATATCCTTCGCCATGGCCCATTGTCTTCGAACCCTTGTAATGACTGTCGCGCAGATGCTTCGGGACCGCCTGTACGCGCTCGTTCCTGACATCGTCGAGCGCGGCGTCAACGGCCATATAGCTGGCGTTGCTCTTTGGTGCAGTCGCACAATATGTCACCGCCTGCGCGAGGATGATTCTCGCCTCCGGCATCCCGATCATTTCAACGGCCTGCATGGCATTCAATGCAACGGTTATCGCCCTCGGATCGGCATTGCCCACATCCTCGGATGAGAATATGACGATCCGCCTTGCAATGAACCTTATGTCCTCGCCCGCATGAAGCATTTTTGCCAGCCAGTAGATGGCCGCATCAGGATCGCTTCCGCGCATGCTCTTTATGAATGCGCTTGCGGTGTCGTAATGGCCGTCGTCACCGTATTCAACCGGCTTCTCCTGGATCGACTCATGCGCGATCTCCTTCGTAATGGCGGTGACGCCTTTCTTGTCGGGCTTGGTTGTCAGCACCGCTATCTCGATGGCGTTGAGCGCGCGTCTTGCATCGCCCTCGCATGATTTTGAGAGGAAGGCAAGGGCGTCGGGATGGATATTGATTTTCCTGTCGGGGAAGCCGCGCCTGTCGCTGACGGCCTTCTTGACCAGATTGAGTATGTCCTCTTCGGAAAGGGCTTCAAGCTTGAAGACCAGTGAACGTGAGAGCAGGGGGCCGTTCACGTAGAAGAAAGGATTCTGCGTGGTGGCGCCGATGAACCTGATGTTGCCGTTTTCAATGTCGGGGAGGAGCACGTCCTGCTGGGCCCGGTTGAACCTGTGGATCTCGTCGATGAAGAGAATTGTCTTCCTGCCGGAGCTTTTCTTCCTGACTATGGCAGTGGCGATTTCGTTCCTGATGTCTCCGACGCTTGAGGCAACGCCGGAGAGCCTGATAAATGCGGCATTTGTGAGTTTTGCTATGAGTTCGGCGATGCTGGTCTTGCCGACTCCCGGAGGACCTGAAAGGATTATTGATGTGAATGAATCTGAATCTATTGCGCGGCGCAGGAGCTTGCCTTCCGCGAGAATATGCTTCTGCCCGACATACTCATCGAAATTTATCGGACGCAGACGGGCGGCGAGAGGCTGTTCCCCAGAACTGGTCGTGGGAGTGGTTTCTTCAACGGTGAAGATATCGCGCTGTTCTACGAATAATGAATCCATGCCCGGTCCTCTTCTCGAGAAAGAAAATCGGGTCCCGGCACGGGAGGAGCAGCAAGACAAAGTTGGCAAGGTACAAAAAATCTGTAACATTTCCCAGGAGAAATAATGGATGAACAGACCGCGTCTGTGCCAGTTATCTCATGGGAAGTGGAACAAGGTCCTGTTAAAAGAACGCATTTCCTGAGTTCTTCAAGAATTCTCGAAAAAAATGCTGTGATGAACAAAATAAACATTGCCGAAAACAACCGATTTTCTTTAAGTTATTAAAAAGACAATTAACTCTCCTACAATAAACAGAATAATATACAACCTCAATTTGAGGATGAAAGCGGTATAACAAGGAAAATATGCGAAAATCGCAAGTGTCTGGGAGCCCGGGTGTTAATTCGTATGCAATTGCTCTAAGGTAGGGACAGTTCTCCGAACTGTCCGTCTTAGTCTTGCCAGCGCGGACACCTCGGAGAGGCGTCCCTACCTGTAAGATAAAGTCAGAAGCATTGCAAGTGTTTGTCAGGCTTTGACTTCCACCAGCAGGTCGTTCGCGTAGAGGAGCTTCATCATTTCAACGTCCATGAAGTGGCTCCCCCTGTAGTCGGAGATGGAGCCGATGAACCGGCCTTCCTCAAGCAGTGCAAGTCCTGCGAGAAGGTCGAGGTTCGCACGATGCCAGGCGGCTTCAAGCGACTTGCCGTTGTGCATGAGCCTGGGTTCGTTGAGATATCTTCTTTTTGCTGCGATCAGCACGTTCTTCCTGTTGTAGCCGATATGGCGGACATCCGCGAAGAATTTTCCGATTGTAAGGCAGAAGAACATCTGTTTTGTCGTGGTGTTAGTCCTTGCCGTCGCTCCGTGGCGGAACGTTTTCTCGTTCAAGGTGAACTTGATCCTCTGGGCGCCGATGGCGTTGGAGAAATTCCTCGCGCAGTCGATCTCAAGGCGGTATTTCCCCTTTTCAGGAGGATTGAAGATCATGAACCTGCCATGGTAGTTCACAATGGAGACAGGTTCCTTGACCGTATAGTATCTTAGAGGCTTGTCCTGCTCCTTCCGTCCTGCCTCCATCAGAGCATCCACAAGGTCAAGGCTGCCATGATCGAAGAGCGGCGGATCGCCGGATTCCATGGAAATCATCAGATTGTCGACATCGAGTCCGGCCTTCAATGCGATCATATGCTCGGCAAGACGAACGTAGTTGTGTGAATTTCCCGACCTCAGGACGATGCTGCTCACTAGGTCGCCGGTAGTCCAGACGTTGCGCGTTGAGACTTTGATCGGCATGGAGTCCGGCAGGTCGGTCCTGTTGAAATACCAGCCTTCCTGGTCGCACGGCTCAAGACGCAGCCTGCGGATCTTGTGCTTTGCAAAAGTGCCGGGCGCGCTCACTTCCACAGGCCGTGCAATTGTCTTCTGCCTGGATTCAAGGCAGACGTCTCCGTCGCCTGTAATCTCCTGGTCGACCTGAAGCGCCGAGAATTCATCATAACTTCTTTTCAGGTCGTCGAGCTTCCCATCAAGAATTTTGCCGAACTTGTTCATAGTTATATAAAACACCTGGAATATTTAGATGTGCAGTTTATTTGAAATTAAATGATTTCCTAACAATCAACCTGAATTTCCTGCATTTGCTTCCTGCATCATTTGAAAATCCTGCATTTGCTGATTCTCCAGGATATCTGAACGAGACACCGAACTGTGTAAGCCAGGCCATGTCCGTCCGGAAGACATTCCATTCAGGTTGCAGGAGGATCACTTGTTCAAGAAGTGCTGACAAGTCATGTATTTTCTTTGGTTCCTTGCCGGCTTTTAAAAGACAGGCCTTTAGATATTTTTCACAGCACTGCTGAGCATGAAAGCAGACGGCATCGTGATTCTTCTGCTTTCTGACACGTGATTCCCTCTCCATTGTCAGGAAATCACCCTCGGCCTTTGCTATCCACTCATTTACCATGGGATTCATAAAGCAGCTTGCCCCTGGTCATTATGTTCTTCATGAAAGAGTCGCCCATGGAAATCCTTTTTGAAATCTTCTGGGGTGTGCTGACAATGATGTCCATCGGGAACTGGGTTCCTGTTTTCAGGCGAATTTCAACCGCCTTTGACACCGTATTGTCAACTCCGGGAATGACAACAAGCAGGTCGACGTCAGAATCCTCGTTTTTATTACCCCAGGCGTAGGAACCGAAAAGAATGATCTTTTCAGGCTTGAATTCCCTTGCGACTGCATCGGCATATGTCTTTATTTTTTTTAAGGATATCATGATTTAAATAATATAATTCGAAAACATTGAAATCATATCAGTATTTACTATTTCACCAGTATGACTTTATGTGAACTTTTTCTTTCGTTTGTCGATATTATCCTGACTGCCGGGGCGTCGGGGTTGGGACGGCCGGTCATCGTCATCTGCATCTTGAATTCAAGCGTCTGATCAAGTTTCGGGATTGAAGTGTCGATCGGGAAAAGAGCCGAAAAGCTGTTCATCATGGCGGAGCTTTCAACGGTCAGGCCGGCTGGAAGCTTTGGGATTATATCCTTGAAAGTCATTTCAGCCGTTATGAACAGGCAGTCCATGTCGCCGGACTTTTCCAGTTTTTCCAGTTTGACCGAGCCGTCAATGTTTTTGGCCTCAATGCTGATGCCGTGTCTTGCCATGTCGGCCGGAACCTTTTCCGTATTCAATTTCCAGGAATCTCCTATCTTCTTCTTCTCCGAAGAACCGAATATGTCATCGTCTGAAACTCCGCCAGTATACAGGTTCTCGACCAGGGCCAGCGTCAGCGAAAGAGATTCATCCACCGCTTTACCGTCGATCTCAAAGACCACTTTTCCATCTTTCACCAGGACGATGATGACTGTTCCCTTTTCGATTGCTGCGTTATCCTTGCCCTCGGATTTTATCACGCATGAGTTGACAAGCAGGGACTCCTTTACGGAATGGCCTTCCTTGTCGATTTCAAGTATGGTCGTTTCCGCGTCCATCTCTATGGTTGTCTGGACGAGGGCGGATTTTATGATCTGGTCTCCTGAAAAGACAGTCGACTGCTGGCTGCTGCTGCCAGTGCTTATTTCCCTGCACTTGTCGCCGGCCTTCACAGGCCTGACGAATCTTATCTCATATTCCTGAGCCATGAGATTCAGTGAAAAAGAGAGGACTAATACCCAAACCATCGCCAGTCTCATGTCCAAATCCTTTCAGAGGTTGATAATTCATCATTAAACTGTTAACTTAACGCTTCTTTTAGTTTTAATAAAGGGATGCTCTGAAAAATTAACGACGGGAATTTTGTTCCATATGAAATTCATAAAAGGCAGGCTTGAAGGCACATATATCATTGAACACGATGTCTTCGGCGATGAACGGGGATTCTTCCTCGAAACTTATAACGCCAGGGAATTCGAGGCCGCCGGTATAAAATTGGATTTTGTCCAGGACAACTGGTCCCGCTCAGCCAGGAACACCGTCAGGGGCCTCCACTACCAGATCAATCCCGGACAGGACAAGCTTGTCAGGGTAGTTTCCGGCGAGGTCTTCGATGTAGCGGTTGACATAAGGCATGGCTCCCCGACTTTCGGCCAGTGGGATGGCTGTTATCTTTCAGCAGAAAACAAGAAGCAGTTTTTCATTCCGAAAGGTTTTGCGCACGGCTTCTGTGTAATCAGCGATTCGGCCGACTTCATGTACAAATGCAGTGAATTCTACTCACCCAAGGATGAACGCGGTATCATATGGAATGATCCCGACATCAACGTCAAATGGCCGTTGAAAGGCGACCCCATCCTCTCAAAACGCGACCTAGGAAGTCCGACACTCGGGAAAAGCGAAAAGTACTTCAGGATCTGAGCCACAAAGTCGAAGCTCCGGCCCGTAGTAGTCGGGAGCTATTCTCACCACGAAGGGCGCGGAGTACACGAAGAATTATAATTGTTTTCGAAAATGCCTGTTCTTAACTTGGACATTACGCTTAAGTTAACGGCATTGGACTGGCACCGACTTCTTCTCTCAATTTCTCATTCATGGACTGTGGCCAGCTCGTAGCAGGCCGACTCCGTCGTGTTGCGGACCAGGAGCTGCCGGCCATACAGGGCCATATTGTTCCATGTCGTGTCGCTCAGCGCCTGCAGTCGCCCCAGCACTGCGTTCGGGATCTCCGGATCCAGACGTACAAGGACAAGCTCACCTTCCTCGCCAAGCACCAGCAGAAGTCCGCGGACTCGCAGGATCTGACCGTTGCCGTATCTGCCCTCTTTCCAGCATCGTTCCCCTGTGCCCAGATTGACGCATTCGAGAACGCCTTCAGACAAGCCATAGGCGTGATCTTTCCAGATGACGACGTTTGTGAACTTGGTGTTCAGCACGGAAGAATGTTTCCACACGCAACGTACTTTTATAGCTTCACCTGCGGCCCGGCGTTCAAGTTCGATCACCGCGGCGCCGCGCCTATATCCCGCTGAAAGCAGTATGCGGCTTGATGACAGGCGGACCGGCTGCGATACATTAGCGTCGGTACGGCTGTTTCCGGGCCATGGATACGACCATAGTTCGACTCCGGTTTCCGGCGAGTGGCCGCTTACTGTGTCCTCATTTACGCTGAGGATTTGCTTTTCACCGAGTAGTTCTGCCATGACAGGCGAACTGTAACTGATCTGCCGGTCCCCGCCGCGCCAGCGCAGGTCGCCCGTGGCTGCGTCGAAGGCGAGCAAGGAAGCGCGGTTTCCGGAAATACCACCGCCCGGGACGATTACTAGGTTGCCGGTTACGAGCGGTGAATTGGATCTGCCGAACCGGACACTCCTGTTTTCATCGCTCCAGTGCATGTCTTGTTCCCAGAGCAATTCGCGTTTCCAGATCACTTCGCCGGTATTTCCATCTAGACATACAAGATGACCCCACGCTCCTAAGGCATAGATGCGTCCGCCAGAGATCGTCGGCGTACTGCGCGGTCCAACACCGTTGGTGGTGAACCTCTCATTCCAGGATGCAGTCCAGTGATGCTGGCCGGATGCTGAAGCGTAACAGGTAACCTGTTCCTCCTCGCCTCTCTGCTCCATTGTCACGGCGAATCCGTTGACAACTGAAAATGCGGAAAAGCCTCCTCCAATGGGTTTGCGCCATAATTGACGTGGAGGATTTCCTTTCCAATCCGGATCCAGATCTATGCGATCAACCGCGGCATGGCGTCCGGAGCCAAGGAACTCAGGAAAATCGTCTGCAGTAGTGGTTGCCAGGTCAACGCCTGCAGCTGGCTCCTGGGCAGTTGGGAGCGCCTGGTCGGCAGTCCTTCCCAGCGAGTATGCGAAATGAGGCGTGCCATACAACCATTGACGATATAGTAGAACACCAGACACAGCCAGTACGACTGAAATAGTTATCCCCCAGGCAATCAGATGCTGCCGGTATTTTTCCGTAAAGCGTTTGATTCTGCCGGTGATCCCGGCAAATTTAGGAAAGGCCATCTGCTTCTCCTGTAAGAAGACGTAATTGATATCTTTTTTCAAAAATAGCACTTTTTACAATGTAATACAATGCGCAGACGGCGGGTTGAAGCTGTTGAAGCCATACGGACTTGGAAATGAGTTCGCAGAAAATCGGTGCCACTCTACGCAACGCAGAAAATCGGTGCCACTCTACGCAACGTGATAGATATTAGAATGTTATACATAAAGAATTGCATTTTTAAGCTAAAATACCAATAGTTTAACTGTTACTCATTCTCCATCAATTACTTCGCCAGACTGGCACCAATGCCGTTAGTTACTCATTCTCCATCAATTACTTCGCCAGACTGGCACCAATGCCGTTAACTTAAGAGCTGATTTCAAACAGAAAATCGGTGCCACTCTACGCAACGTGATAGATATTAGAATGTTATACATAAAGAATTGCATTTTTAAGCTAAAATACCAATAGTTTAACTGTTACTCATTCTCCATCAATTACTTCGCCAGACTGGCACCAATGTCGTTAACTTAAGAGCTGATTTCAAAAGTACGGAAAACAGTCCGTCGTGGATTGAGCCCATTTTGGAGTTCAAACTTTAGTTTGTCTTGGTATTCATAGTGCTACGCACGCTAGCGTGAACTCCAAATTTTGAAATCAGCTCAAAAGAGGCAATTTTGAAATTGCCTCTTAAGATATAACACTTTAATGTCTCTCATGTTATATTCTGATGATGAATCCTGAAGGGATTGAGTAATATAGCCTGTGGCTTCAGCCACAGGTTTTG
>MHBI01000021.1 GCA_001804815.1 Lentisphaerae bacterium GWF2_50_93 | reverse complement strand
GTGGCAGTCCTCTACGGAATCGGGTCGGCCGCAGGCTGACAGTTCGATTCCCTGAACCCGCACAGACAACAGCTTGTGATCATCAAGAAGGATTGGAGCGGGTGAAGGGAATCGAACCCTCGTGGCCAGCTTGGGAAGCTGGAACATTACCACTATGCTACACCCGCAAAAACATTTCAGATTGGCGATTGTTGATTTGGTTATTATCAAAACCGCTGATTTAACCGGAAAAGCTTTAACCTAGCCCAATTGCCGGAAAAATCAAAGGTTGAAATTTTTAAGTTTGAACAGAAGAAAATTACAGGGGTTATGTTATAGTTAGTGGAATTTTAGTATTTCAACAAATCAATCGTCTGTGGTAACATGAAACTTTTCTACATCGAAGGAAATAAAATAGGGGCTTCCTACGAGCTTACTCCGCCAGGCGTCAGCATAGGGCGTGAGAGCGACAACGATGTAATACTTGATTCAGAAGCCTCCTCCCGTTATCATGCCAAGCTAGAACTAAAGGACGGGGAATGGTTCGTAAAGGATCTCGGCAGCACAAACGGCACAAAGCTCAATGACCTGAAAATATCCGGGGACGCAAGGCTCAATGAAGGCGACAGGATATCCATCGGGAAGGAAGTCCTTCTTTTCGGAAAAACCCTTGATGCCAGGAAAACTGAAACACCGCCCGTCACTCCCCCGCCGCCGGTTCAGACGCCTTCACCCGCAGCCGAACCCGCCAAGCCTGATTCAGCCGTAAAACCATCCATAGACGCAGCCAAGTCCGACGCCGTCAAGGAGGAAAAAAAATCCTTCCTCAATTTCTTCTCCTCCAAGGATTCCCCTGAAAAGACTGATGGAGACAAGCCGAAAACACCGGATGACATAAGCTCCACGGCCGAAAAGATGGACTTCTTCGCCAAGAAGGAGGACAAGGAGGCGGTCAAACGCAAACATGCAAGCATGCTCTTCTATATAATAGTAATCGGGGCCGCAGTACTGATGGTACTTCTCTTCCTGCTTTTCGACAAGATCCAGGCCGAATCTGAAAAGAACAGGAAACCGAAACAGGCTGCCGCCAGCACCACTCCCTTCATGGTCAACTATGAGAAGCAGATCACGACGGCCGACAATATATTCCGCTACGAGCTGAGCATAAGGGACGACAAGATATGCGTCATGAGGGACGACCTCAAGTGCCAGATCAAATACAGGAAGGAGAAGAAGGTCGACAAGGATTCCCTGCAGAAGCTTGAACAGGAGCTCAAGGAGACGGACTTCATGAATCTTGCAGAGCAGCAGGCGGGAGTCCCTTCAGAGGGCACCGATGAGCTGAAGCTCCTGACGATCTCGTTCGGCAACAACCTCAACAGCATCAGGATCAAGAACACTTTCGAGCCCACTTCGTTCAAGGAAGCCGTAAGGATCCTCGAGGATTTTTCAAAGCTCATCTTGAAGATCCCAACGATCTCCCAGACAGCCGACGAGATGAAAAACATCGCTGAAGAGGAGTTCAGGAATGCTGAGATGCTGTTCAAGAACTATCAGGCCAAGGATGAGAACCTCAGGATTGCGATCCAGAAATACAATCTTGTCGTGGACAATCTCGAGTCGTTCGAGCCCAAACCCGAAATGTACGACAAGGCGTACCAGCAGTGCCAGGAGGCCAAAAAGATACTCGACGATGAACTCAAGCGCCTCAAGAGCGACGGGGAAAGGAACCTGCGCCTTTCTAAATTCGAAGACGCCAAAGAAGTGTATCTAAAGATCAAGGCTAAAGCCGATCCTGAAGAACCGCTCTATGGGATGGCGAGACAGAAAGTCATAGACATCGATAATTTCCTGAAGCAGAAAAAGAAGAAATAGGCCAAACATGATAAAATCACTTAGAATCTTTTTGTTTTCCGTTCTTGCCATTGCCATCCTAGCAGGATGCGAGGAGAAGAAAGTTGACACCCGCTGTGAATTCAATATCACAAGCAGTCCCGACCAGGCAAAGATCACCGTAAACAACAGGGATGGCGGAGTGACTCCCAAACCGATAAAGCTTCTGCCTGGCACCTACATCATGGAAGTTTCAAAGACCAACTACAAGTCCTCCTGGCAGAAGCTTGTCGCGACCGCATCTTCAAAAAAAAGCATCGAGATCGAGCTTGAGCCTATAACTTCATCAGTCATGATCGACTCGAAACCGGCCGGCGCCGTCGTTGAAATCGACGGCAAGCAGGTGGGGCAGACCCCTTTCATCATCCATGACCAGACCATTGGGAAACATTCCGCGAGACTGCTCAAGCCGGGCTGCATCCCCCAGGAAATCACATGGACTGTCGAAGATGCCAGGCCGCAGCAAGTATCCGGAAACCTTTTTTCAAACATGGGAACACTCGAAGTGAGGAGCACTCCGGCCGGGGCGAACATATTCATCGACGGCAAGCCCTGCGGCAAGACACCGTTCACCGAAAAGATCGAACAGGGGGAACACACCCTTAAAGCCGAGATGAATGGATATAATTCACATGAGCAGAAAGTAGTTGTCAACAGGGATGCCAAGAAGGACGTTCAGATCGTCTTCCAGATGCTTCCTGGAAACCTCAATGTAAAAACCACTCCTGCAGGCGCCTCGGTTTTCCTGAACGACAGGCAGTACCAGAATTCCCCAGTAGAGATCAAAAACCTCCAGCCCGGCGATTATACTATCAAAATCAAGCTTCCAGGGCATGACCCAATAGAAAAGAAAGTCACGATCGTTGCCGGTGAAACCGCTGAATTCTCGGAGACGCTCGACACGAACTGGGGTGGTATCGACCTGATCGTGCATCCGCCCGGAGTCACTATTTACATTGACGGGAAAAAAGTTGGCGTCTCGGAGCTCGGAGAGGACAAGACCTCTTCCAAGGTCTTCGAAATAAGGAACATGTCCAGCGAGGAACATGTGGTCAAGGTCGCGCACAAGCGCGCGCAGCCTGCGGAAAAGGAGATAAAAGTCAAGGTCAACAAGGGACAGATCACAAGGCCAAAGCCGATCAACATGTGGATCGCGGACACCTATGTCAAGCTCAAGGACACAGGCAGGGAGATGAGAGGCAAGATCCGCCAGCAGACAGACGATGAGATTATTTTCGAACCAGAACCTGGCATAGCCCAGAAATATACCAGGAAGGAAATTGAAACAATAAGAGAATTAAAGGAAAATGAATAAAATACTTGCGAAGAAAAAGCTGTCTGAAAATGTCTTCATGATGCAGATCGAATCCCCCCTCATCGCTTCCGAACGCCTCCCGGGGCAGTTCATAATACTGTCGCTGAGCGACGACTATGCGGAAAGGATTCCTCTTACCATTGCAGATGCGGATCCTGTAAAAGGGAGCATCACGATAATCTTCCAGGCCGTGGGCAAGACGACAAAAAACCTTGCGAAGCTCGATGCCGGAGACAAGATAGCAAATCTCGTCGGTCCGCTCGGAAGCCCTACTCACATAGAGAAGTTCGGGACAGTCGTATGCATCGGCGGAGGCATCGGCGTCGCACCCATGCATCCGATAGCCCAGGGAATGAAGAAGGCCGGCAACAAGGTGGTAATCATAATTGGCGCAAGATCCAAGGATCTCGTGATAATGGAGGATGAGATGCGCAAGATCGCGGATGAGCTCATCATCTGCACGGATGATGGTTCCTACGGCAGGAAGACCCTTGTGACAGAACCATTGAAGGAGCTGTGCGAGCGCAGTCCTAAACCTGATCTGGCTGTCGCCATCGGTCCGCCGATAATGATGAAATTCTGCGCCGCTGCGACCAAGCCCTACAATGTTCCGACAGTCGTATCGCTCAACACAATCATGGTCGACGGTACGGGAATGTGCGGTGGATGCCGTGTGACCGTGGGCAAGGAGACGAAGTTCGTCTGCGTAGACGGCCCTGAATTCGACGGGCATCTTGTTGATTTCGACAATATGATGAAACGGCTTAACTCCTACAAGAAGCAGGAGAAGCTGCATGATGAAAAGGACTGCCATCTCAACCAGCAAATCGAAACTGCAAGGAAGAACTGATAATGACTACTGAAACCGCCCATACCCACCATACCGCGGAAGAACTCGCGGATCTCGCAAAAAAACAGCTTGCTGGAATACTTTCAAGGACAGAACCCCTGAAACCCAAGGACAGGCTTGCCATTCCTGCCCAGGAAATGCCGGCGCAGGATCCAAATGCCCGCAGGAAGAACATGTCCGAAGTCGCATCAGGCTACACCGCAGACCAGGCCAGGCTCGAGGCGATGCGCTGCCTACAGTGCAAGAACGCTCCATGCATGGCCGGATGCCCTGTCAGAATTGACATACCAGGTTTCGTGGATGCAATTGCCAAGAACGATTTCCAGAAGGCGATAGACATAATCAAGCGCAACAGCCTTCTTCCGGCAGTATGCGGCCGCGTCTGTCCCCAGGAGACGCAGTGCCAGGAACCCTGCACCATCGGCAAGTCGCTCAAGGATGTTGAAAAATCAGTTTCAATCGGACGCCTCGAGAGGTTTGCAGCCGACTGGGAACGCGAGAATGTAAAGATGAAGGCTCCTGAAGTGAAGCCTGCAACCGGCAAGAAGGTCGCTGTCATAGGAAGCGGACCGGCAAGCCTTGTTGTCGCCGCAGACGTCAGGAGAGAAGGTCATGCGGTTACAATATTTGAAGCATTCCACAAACCCGGCGGTGTGATGATCTACGGAATCCCCGAGTTCCGTCTTCCCAAGAAGATCGTGCAGATGGAGATTGACACACTCACCGCGATGGGCGTCGAGATAAAGACAAATTTCGTCATCGGCAGGACGAGGAAGCTGAAGGATCTGATGGACAAGGACGGATACAGTGCGGTATTTGTAGGCACCGGCGCAGGTCTTCCGAAGTTCATGAACATCGAAGGGGAAAACCTTGTCGGCGTTTTTTCCGCGAACGAGTACCTGACCAGGTCCAACCTCATGAAGGCCTATGACAAGGAAAAGGCGCATACACCTATCTACTCATCCAGGAAAGTTGCAGTTTTGGGTGGCGGAAACGTCGCGATGGATGCCGCCAGGACGGCTGTCAGGCTCGGTGCAGAGGAAGTCCATCTCATCTACAGGCGTACCGAAAAGGAGATGCCTGCCCGGATCGAGGAAGTAGGTCATGCGAAGGAGGAAGGTGTCATCTTCCATACTCTTGAAAATGCCAAGCGTCTGATCGGAAATGAATTTGGATGTGTCACCCACATGGAATGCCTCCGCTACGAACTCGGCGAACCCGACAGTTCAGGACGGCGCAAGCCGGTCGAGATCAAAGGCAGTGAGTTCATAGCCGAGTTCGACACCGTCATAGTTGCAATTGGCAATGACTCGAATCCCCTCATCAAACAGACGACAAACGGGCTCAACACCACGAAATGGGGGAACATCATAGTCGATGAAAACCAGAAGACCTCGATTGACCGGGTCTTCGCAGGCGGTGACATAGTCCTTGGCGCAGCCACTGTTATTCTCGCCATGGGCGAAGGGCGTCGGGCCGCAAAATCCATCAATGAACTCCTTGCAAAATAAAATCCTTGTCAGGATTTCACTGCCGTCCCATGGATGATTGGATGACCCGCCTTCGCTGAGAAGCTATGGCGCGGCATGCTGGATTGATGGATGGTTGGGTATCAAAGACATAAGACCAACAACAGCCTGAATAAATTATCCAAAATGCCTTTCTAGTAATTCTCATGCATCTCCATGACTTCTGTGTTATCTTGAACTCAACCCCATTCATCCATTCATCCAACAATCCATCCATCCGTCATCCTGCGGGATGACTCTGACAGGATTTTATAAATGGACCACTTGATGTTTTCGCGACTTGTGCATAACATCGATACGCATCAAGTCTAATCATCAAATCCAGATAATTTAAATCTACATTAAAAACATGGAAACCGCTGCCTTGCGAACAAAAACCTGTAGAAGTTCACAACTTCAGTTGCGTCTTATCATTATAAGCATAGGCAGCTCCGGCACTAGCAAATAATCAAATGCCCTTGACCGCCCAGGACGAAAGCAAAATCGCCATCTATTCATCCCACCCCCTTGAACTCCAACGATTTGATACTATATTACACCTATGTCTATGGAAGGTGGTTGACCTGTCGTTCCGGGCATCCAGCCCCGACTTGATGTTTAAACCTCCGACTTGATACTAATAAACTGTTAGGTCAAAATAATGATACTATTTTCTTCAAATAAAGTTGAACGAATGATTGCAGACAATGCCTTTAATTCATGGAAAAAGGCAAAATACCTTATTTTAACAACGGCTTTCTATAGCATAAATGGCGCTGTTTATGTTATCTCACCTTCCTTTGAACCCAAAAATTCGCCG